>JAPVSJ010000111.1:0-1877 GCA_047519745.1 Actinomycetota bacterium
GCAGGGCGGCGCCAAGGGACTCCTCCAAAACAGCCGCAACCTCTGCAAATCGCCCAGCAAGGTAAGCGTCGAGTTCGACGCCCAGAACGGCAAGATCGCCGACTCGACCCCGCCGCTGGTGGCGGCGGGGAGCGCCGGCAAGTCCCACAAGCACAAACCGCGCCACCGCTGACCCCGCTCTCGCTCCGCTGTTCCTTTCCTCGAATAACAGGGCAAAGGAACAGCGCAAGCGGGGCACCGCCGATCGCGGCAACGACGTCCCCGACGGGCATATCGGCAAGCGCGGCAGGACATGTACATAATGTACATAACGTGCTAAGATGGCCCCACGGTGCCTGTGGCCCTCAACATCACCGAGTTCCGTCGCTCGATCGGCCCGACCTTCAGTGCTGCCGTGCAGGGCCATCGCCCTGTCAAGATCGACCGCGGCGCGCGGGAGAGCGGCGTCCTGTTCGGCGCCGAGGAGGCGCTCGCCCTCGTGGCCAACTGCGAGTTCCATCCCGAGGTCTACCGCGAGGATGAGGCGGTCAGCGTCTGGCTGCCCGAGTTCGCCCTCTACGGCCGCGGCGCCTCGTTTTCGGCTGCCCGCGACGACTTGATCGCGGAGGTCCGCGACTACATCGAGGAGTATCTGGACGAGGTGGAGCTCTATTCGCGTGCTCCCAACCGCGCCGCTCACTTCCCGTTCGTGATCAGGGCCTGGCTCGCCGACGCCTCCGGCGAGCTGGTGGACGTGCTCTTCGCCCCACCGGCTGCCGCGGCCGCCTGAGGCGGTGCCCCAGCCCCGTCACTCCGACCTGCGCCGCTTTTGCGAGCTCGACGGTTGGGAGGAGACGACCAAGGGGCGGCGCAACCCCGATCACACCCGCTACCGCAAGCTGCTCGACGACGGGCGGGTGCTGCGGACGAAGGTCTCCCATGGCCGCGGCTCGATCGAGGACCCGGCTCTGTGGAGCCGGATCTGGCGCGAGCAGCTCGGCCTCGGCGCCGAGGAGGAGTTCTGGCAGGCCCTGCGCACCAAGAAGCCGGTCGACCGCTCCTCTCCGGCGCCTGCCCCGCCAAGCGGCCCGTCCAAGCCGGGCTGGCTCGTCAACAGCCTGATCTTCGTCGCGGGCCTGCCGGAGTCCGAAGTGGAGCGCCTCAGCGCCGAGGAGGCCACCCGCCGCTGGCTCGAGTTCTGCGAGGGCGGCTAGCGTCCAGGGCTGAGGAACAGCGCGGGCCGGGAGGGGGGGCTTGACGCGCCCCCTCACACCCCGAACGGGGCCACGACTATCTCGACCAGCTGCGCCGCGAGGGTGGGGAGGGCGTCGACCCGGCCGGCTTCGATCTCGCTCGCGACTACCGCCCAGAGGCCGCCGGCGATCGCCTCGACGACGATCGGCGGCGGCTGGCGCTCGACCTCGGGCGGCAGCGGGTCGGGCCGCAGGAAGAGCATGAAGGCGTCGAGCAGGGCCTCGGCCTTGTCCTGCCCGGCCGGCCCCGCAGAGGGCACCTCGACGAAGGAGAGCCTCGTGAAGAGCGGCCCCTCGACGAAGCTGCGCAGCAGCGCCGCGATCCCCGCGGCGCCCGCCTCGAGCCAGCTCTGCCCGGCGCCGAAGGCGAGCGCCACCGCTTCGAATGTCTCCTGCACCATCGCCTCGAAGCCCGCCAGGAACGCCTCCAGGGCCGAGTCGAAGTGCTCGTAGAAGGTCTGGTTGGAGACGCCCGCCGCGGCTGAGATCGCCGGGATGCTGAGCGCCGCGTAGCCGCGCGCGACCGCCGCCTGCACCGCGCCGCGCATGATCCGCTCGCGCGGGCCGAGCTCGGCCCGCGAGCGCTCGCTCGCGGCCGGCTCCTCCCAGGGCGGCCCGGCCCGCGCCCCGCCGCCCACCCCGCGC
>JAPVSJ010000112.1:0-25964 GCA_047519745.1 Actinomycetota bacterium
CCGGGAGCCTCATGGAGAGGGACACCCGACCCTCCCCATGACCGTTCGTTTCGCTGGATAGGGTCGGTGCGTGATCTTCCTCGGCATCGTTTCGGCGGTTGGAGCTTCTTTGCTCTACAACACCTCGATTGCGTTGCAGGCTTTGGAGGCTCGGGGGGTGTCGGGGGAGCATTCGCTGCGGATTTCTTTGATCGGGAAGCTGGTGCGGAATCGGCGCTGGTTGGGGGCTACGGCGCTGGGGTTGGTGGGTTGGCCGTTGGAGATCGTGGCGTTGTTGCTCGCGCCGCTTACGGTTGTGCAGCCTTGTTTGGCCAGTGGATTGATCCTCTTGCTCTGGCTCGGCGCTACGCGGCTGGGGGAGAGGCCTGGGGTGCGCGAGGGGGTGGCTGTGGCGGCGATCATCGCCGGGGTCGGCGGGGTCGCCTGGGCGGCGCCGGAGCGGACCACCGACCATGCGGGTGCCGCTGCGATCGCCCTTGCTCTTGCGCTGGTCGCGATTCCGGTGCTGGCCCCCTACGTCCTGCGCGCGCGTATCCGGCATTCGCCACACCAGGGTGGGGTCGAAGTCGGCTGGGCGCGGGCGCTGGGGGTCCTGATGGTGGTCAGTGCCGGCTGTGGGTATGCCTGGACCGCCATTGCCAGCAAGCTGCTCACCGACGAGCTGGCCGTGGGGGCGATTTTGGTGGCGGCCGCGTGGCTCGCCACCGCCGCAGCCTCCGAGGGACTGGCGCTGCTTAGCGAGATGAGCGCCCTGCAGCGCCGCGCCGCCACCCACGTGGCGCCGGCAATGTTTGCGGTCCAGATCATCGTCCCGGTGCTGCTGGCGCCGCTGATCTTCGGCGAGCACTGGAGCGACACGCCGCTCGGTGGCGTCGCCCTGGTCGCCTTCATGGGGCTGGCCGTCGCGGGCACGGTTCTCCTGGCCGGTTCGAAGGCGGTCGGCGCCGTGATAGATAGCGCACACTAGTCACGGCACTAGGGCCTGTCTTTAGATAACTGACCGGTTTCGCTGCTAGCCTGACGCGGCTTTGGCTTCCCCAGTCAGCCCTCCGCTCGACGCGAGCAAGTTCGCGATCGGGTTCGATCATCGCGACCGTGCCCGGCTCTTCGAGCTGTGGACGCAAGTGCTCGATTCCGAGCAGTGGTCGGAGGGCGTGATGCTGGAGGCCTTCGAGCAGCGCTGGTCGCGGTGGAACGGCCTCCCGAGCCTGGGCCTGTCCAGCTGGGCCGGCGGCGCGCTCGCCGCGCTCGAGTTCGCTGGCGTGCGCGGCGAGACCGTGCTCTGCCCGTCCAACACCTTCATGGCCTCGCCGCTGGCGGCGATCAATGCGGGCGCCGAGGTCGAGTTCGTCGACTGCAATCGCGGCGATCTCTGCATGTCGTTCGAGGACTTCGAGCGCAAGGCCGAGCGCCTCAAGCCGAAGGTCGCGATCCTCGTCCACATCGGCGGCCACATCGCCTTCGACTCCGAGCGGATCGCCGCCTACTGTCGCGAGCACGGGATCTTCCTACTCGAGGATTGCGCCCACGCGCACGGCGCCGAGTGGGGCGAGCGCCGGCCGGGGAGCTTCGGCGACGCGGGCGTCTACTCGCTCTACGCGACCAAGACGGTCTCCACCGGCGAGGGCGGCGTGCTCGTCTCCGCCAATCCTGAGCTGATCGAGTTCGCCGCCAAGTTCCGCAACTACGGCAAGTTCGAGCATGAGGTCGACGGGCTCAACTTCCGTATGAGCGAGTTCACCGCCGCGATCGGCCTCGTCCAGGCCGATCGGATGGAGGAGATCGTCGCCTGGAAGAACGATTACGCGCGCGAGCACCTCGACGCCCTCCACCCGGCGCGGCCGGAGCTTCCCGACGGGATGACCTCGGGCCTCTACAAGTACATAGTCTTCGAGCCGATCGAGAAGTCGACCGGCCGCGTCTACGAGGAACCCTGTCACCGGATCATGGGCCGCGACAGCGATCTGCCCAACACCGAGTGGGTGGCCGAGAACCACTGGTGCGTCCCCCTGTACTACCGACCCGAGAGCCGTGACGAGGCGCTCGCAAAGGAGGAAGCATGAGGGTCCTGGTAACCGGCGGCGGTGGCTTCATCGGCTCGCACGTAGTTGACCGCCTGATGCGCGACGGTCACACACCGCGGATCTTCGACCTCAGCGCCTCGCCATACCACTCGCCGCTCGAAGTCGAGACCTTCACCGGCAGCATCACCGACCCCGCCAACCTCGACCTCGCGATGCGCGATTGCGACGCCGTGATCCATCTCGCCGCGGTGGCCGACGTCGCCCACGTCCTCGCCGACCCCGTGCTGGCCGAGGAGGTCAACACGCGCGGCACGCTGAACGTGCTCGAGGCTGCCTGCCGGGCCGAGGCCGGCCGCGTCGTCTACGGCTCGACCACCTGGGTCTACAGCGACTGCACGGAGCAGGCCGTCGACGAGGAGACGCCGATCCCCGCCCCGCGTCACCTCTACACCGCGACCAAGCTGGCCGGGGAGACCTACTGCGCCGGCTACGCCGAGCTCTACGACCTCGAGTTCACGGTGCTGCGCTTCGGCATCCCCTACGGCCCGCGCGCCCGCGCCGCCGGCGTGGTCGCCAAGTTCACCGACCTCGCCTTCGAAGGCAAGGCGCTGACGATCGCCGGCGATGGCAGCACTACTCGCAGCTTCATCTATGTCGAGGACCTGGCCGACGGGATCGTCGCGTCCCTGGCCCCCGAGGCCGCGGGGCGCACCTACAACCTCTCGGGCGACGAGGTCGTCACGATCCTCGAAATCGCCGAGCGGGTGCAGGAAAACACCGACAACTGCGAGATCGTCCACACGCCACCGCGCCCGGGTGACTTCCCCGGCAAGGAGATCTCCAACGTACGGGCGCTCGAGGAGATCGGCTGGAAGGCGGAGACGAGCTTCCGCGAGGGGGTCCGCCGCTACGTCGAGTGGGTGCGCAACACGACGCGTCCACCCGACCCGATCCCCAGCTTGAAGCCGGTTCTGAGCCACAACGGCAACGGAAACGGCCGCGCTCCGGGGTCGCTGCTGGAGGGGGCGAGCGAGGAGACAGGCGAGCGCCCGCCGCGGGTATTGGTGCTGACCGCCGACATCGGCGAGGGCCACGACCTCCCCGCGCGGATGATCAAGGAGGACGTCGAGCGCGAGATCCCCGGCGCGACGGTGGAGATCGTCGACGGCCTCAGGGCGATGGGACGGATCTCCTCCTCGGTGGCCCGCGACGGATCCCGCTTCACCTTCCGCTGGATGCCGTGGCTGTTCGACCTGCAGTACTGGCTGATCACCAAGTTCGCCCCGACCCGCTGGCTGATGCACCACCTCAGCTACCTGGTCGGCGCCCGTGGCCTGATGCGCGTCGTCGAGGAGAACCAGCCCGACGTCGTCGTCTCGACTTACCCAGGCGTGACCGCGGTGCTGGGCATGCTGCGCGAGAACCGGCGCCTGCTGGTGCCGGTGCACTCGGCGATCACCGATCTGGCCGGGTTGCGCTACTGGGCGCACCCCGGTGTCGATCTCCACTTCGTCACCCATCCCGAGTCGATCGAGGAGGTCGAGCGGCTGGTCGGGCCGGGCAGCGTCGAGTGGATGCGCCCGCCGATCGCCCGCGACTTCCTGATGCCGCGCACCCGTGCCGCCGCGCGCGAGGCGCTCGACGTGCCGGCGCACGCCCGCATGGTCCTCGTCTCGGGCGGCGGCTGGGGGGTCGGCGACCTCGAAGGCGCGATCGATGCCGCGATTGCCGGCGAGGACACGCTCGTCGTCTGCATCGCCGGTCGCAACGAGTCTGCCCGCGAGAAGCTGGAACAGCACTACACGGGCAACGAGCGGGTTCGCGTGCTCGGCTTCACCGAGCAGATGAGCGACTGGATGGCCGCCGCCGACGCGATGGTCCACTCGACCGCCGGGTTGACCGTGCTCGAGGCCCACATCCGCGGCTGCCCGGTCGTCTCCTACGGCTTCTCGGCCGGTCACCTGCGCGCCAACAACGCCGCCTTCGAGCGCTTCGGCCTGGCCGAGGTGGCGCGCTCCGAGCACGAGCTGACCTCGACGCTGCGGCATCTGATGAAAGAGCGCCGGTCGCCCGATTCCAGCTTTGCCTCGTTGCCGTCGATTGCCTCGCGCGTGCTCACAGCCCGCCCGCGGATCAAGCCACAGCCGGTCTGGCGCCTGCGGATGGAGCGGGTTGCCGTCGCGGTGAGCGTCGCTGCTCTGGCCGTCGTCCTGCTGCTCACGGTGATCGACCGAGAAGCTCCCTACAAGGTGGTCGCCAAACCGCTCGAGGGCCGAATCCACTTCGGCAAGGACGAAGACGCCGCTGCGGCGCCGGCGGTGCAGACGGCAAAACCGGCGGCTGTTCACGCCGCGGCCGCCACCGAAGGGCCTTGATCGGCAGGCTGGCCGGCGCCGGCGTGGTCGCCGGTGCCGCTGTGCATGCTGGGCCGGCTTTTGCCTCGCTCGCGCCTGGCGTGGGGTCGAGGTTGGGGATCGTGCGGCGCCAGGAGGGGGTCGACGGCGTGGCGCTCAGCTTCGATGACGGCCCGCATCCGCAGGGCACGCCGATCGTGCTCGAGATCCTGCGCGAGGCCGGCGCCACGGCGACCTTCTTCCTCGCCGGCGAGCAGGTCGAGCGCCGCCCCGCCCTGGCCGCGGAGATCGTCGCCGCAGGCCACCGGGTCGAGCTGCACTGCCATCGTCACCGCAATGCGCTGAGGCTGACCGCCGGGATGTTCGTAGACGACGCCGAGCGAGGGCGGGCGACGATCGAGGCGGCCGCCGGGCAGGCGATCGCCGATCATCGACCGCCCTACGGGATCTACAGCGCCGCGACCCTACGAGCCTGCCGGCGGCGTGGCTGGCGCCCGGTCCTCTGGTCGCAGTGGGGGAGGGACTGGCGCGGCAGCGCGACCGCGCGCTCGATCACCCGCAGGGCAACCGGTTCGGCCCGCGCCGGGGACATCGTCCTTCTGCACGACGCCGACTACTACAGCGCCCCCGGTTCCTGGGCGCGCACCGTGGCGGCCCTGCCGATCATCCTCGAGGAGCTCGACAGTCGCGGGCTGAAAACCGTCTCGCTGCGCCGCTGAGCGGGCGGTGCGAGCGTCCATTGCTCACAACCGGCGAAGGCTTCGTCGAGCCGCCTCGCCATCGCGCTTCTCCTCGTGGGCCGATCCTGGTCGAAGATCTCTTGGGGCATGAATCCCTCTCCGTCCTGTAGGGGGGCGTTGACATAACCCTCGCGCCTCAATCGGACGAAAAAAAGTGCAATTAGCGGAAATCTGCAATTAAGTCCGCAAGTCGGGCCGGTTGATCCAAGGGTACGAACGTCTTCGAGCCTTGGACTTCGACAAGTTTTGCGTTTGGTACTTCTCTCTCCAGCCGCCGCGCGTACTTGATCGGGAAGAAGCGATCGCCAGGCGCCCAGGTGAGCAGGATCGGCAGCTCGGAGCTGCGCAGCTTCTCCGCCGCCTCGAGCGTGTAGCGCTTGTTCATCCCGGTGGTGACCTTCTTGACGTCGCGCTTGACGCTGGGATCGTGCAGTCCCGGTTTCATCCAGGAGGCGACCAGATCGGCGGGAATCGGGTTCATCGAGAAGGGCTTGAAGGCTGCACGGGCGAGGGCGCCGATCCGGAAGGGCGCCGCCAGCACCGCCATTCCCCCGGGCAGCGCCGCGATCGGCGGCATCGCCTTGAAGATCCCCGGTGGGAAGTTCTCGTGCGTGTCGCAGTTGGTCAGGACAAGGCGGCCGATCCGCTCGGGGTGGCGGGTGACGAGGACCTGCGACATCGCCCCGCCGGAGTCGTTGCCGACGATCGTCACGTCCTCGAGGTCGAGCGCCTCGAGGAAGCTTGCGACGATCGCCGCGATCCCATAGGGGGAGAGGTCGGCATCCGGGTTCATCGCGATCTGCTGGGCGCCGATCGGCCAGTCGGGGGCGAGGCAGCGAAAGCGATCGGAGAGGCTGTCGACGACGCCATCCCAGAGGCGACCGTCGACGAGGTAGCCGTGGACGAAGACGACCGGTTTACCCTCGCCGGCCTCGCGGTAGCGGATCGTCCCCGCCGGAAGCGTTACTTCGCGTCGCTGGTCGACCGTGGCCACTCGGAGACCTTAACCGGTTCGCCGATCGGCTCGATGATGTCGTCGTGGGCGACGCGCCGCGACTCCTTCTGCGCGTACATCCGCACGTCGGCGAGCTGCAGGGCCGTCAACGGGTCGCTCTCCTCGGCTGGGATCTGGACCGCGCCCCAGGCGGAGCTGACGTCGAACCCCGGCCCGGTGGCCGTCAGCGCTTTCGTCGCCTCCCTGCTCACCGCCTCGAAGCGCTCCTTGTCGCAGGTCAGCAGAACGCAGAACTCGTCGCCGCCGATCCGGTAGGCCGTCCCGTTCGCCCCGACGGCATCGCGCAGCGCGCCACCGAGTCGAGTCAGCAGCTCGTCACCGGCCGGGTGGCCGAAGGTGTCGTTGTAGTGCTTGAAGCCGTTGAGGTCGAAGAGCAGCAGCCGCACCGGGTGCTCCTCGCTCGCCTGTTCGACCCGCAGCGGCAGGTCCACCTGCATGCGGCCCTGGTTGGCGAGCCCGGTCAACGGATCGGTCCGCACCTGCTCGAGCAGCTTCTTGTTCTCGCGGTCGCTCATCGCCAGCCTGAGGATCACGGCGGTCATCGTCGCCGCCCAGAGCACGGTCGAGAGGCCGCTGGTGGCGCTGAAGTACTGCATCGCGAAGAGCCCGATCATCACGCTGGCGAAGACCGCCGGGACGACGATCTCGCGCCGCTCGGCGCCCTCGCCGGGTGAGGTGATCTCGGCCGCGGCGGCGGGTTGCCAGACCGCCGCGCCGAGGCATACGGCGGCGATCAAATAGATCGGGTCGATCCAGCCGCCTTCCGGCAGCGCTTCGCCGGTCGACTGCAGGGTGTAGGCGATGTCGGCGATGACGAGCGCCGAGAGGCCGGCGAGCAGCAGCGACCAGGTCCGTCCGGGGCGCCAGCCGGTCAGGGCGACCACACCGACCACCATCGCCACCATCGCGATGTCGCCGAGCGGGTAGGCGAGCGTGGTCGCGACCTGCAGTGGCGTCCCTCCGGTTCTGCCGGCGACGAAGTCGAAGATGAAGGCCGCGCCCAGCGCAGCGGTGCCGAGCGCCGCGATCGCTCCGTCCATCCACAGTCGCCAGTTGATCTCGTGCGTCCTGGCGCGGACGAGGAGGGCCAGCCCGGCGTAGGCGAACGGGTAGAAGAGCAGGTAGCCGATGTCGGCCGGCGAGGGGTAGGGGGCGTTCGCGTTGCCTTCGATGAAGATCGCCCAGTAGACCTCGGCGGCGCCCCAGGACAGGATCGCGGCGCCGAGCAGGAGCCACGCCCGGCGCTCGGGCCCGAAGGCCGACGCTCTGACCAGGCAGGCGACTCCGGCCCCCAGCACGACCGCGTCGTAGACCACGCTGCCGATCGCGAAGTCGAGGCTGCCCCCGACGCCGAGCCAGGAGTGAAGCGCGACCAGGAGAGTGCCTCCCAGCAGCAGGATCGCGAGGGCGCCGCGCAGAGCGCGCGCAAGGGCGCTGTCGTCAGTCGCCGGTTCCCTCGTGGTCATGCCCAGCTATCGGCAGATCGAGGCTGTTTCCCAACCCTTGCAGAGGCGTGCTTGCGCACTTCTCTAGACTTTGGGAACGATGAAGGCAGGGATTCACCCCGACTACAAGCTCGCTCACGTGCACTGCTCGTGCGGCAACCAGTTCTACACGCGCTCCACGGTGGAGGATCTGCACGTCGAGCTCTGCTCGGAGTGCCATCCCTTCTACACCGGCAAGCAGAAGCTCGTCGACACCGGCGGCCGGGTCGAGCGGTTCCAGCGGCGCGCCGCCAAGCACGCCAAGGCATCCAAGTAAGCCATGGGCGCGGAGACAAGCTCTCCGCTGGCTGAAGCCGTCTCCTCCACGAACGGGGCGGACCCGCTGCGCATGCCCGACGGCGCCCTGGTCGCGAAACGCGACGCGCCGGTTGGCGGCCAGGCGGTGCTCGAGGGCGTGATGATGCGCGGCGTCTCGACTTGGGCGGTCGCGGTGCGCAATCCCGAGGGCCAGGTCGAGCTCAGCTCCGAGCCGCTGGTGCCCTGGGCGAAGCGCCACCGCCTCTGGCGACTGCCGGTGCTGCGTGGCGTTGTCGCCCTCGGCGAGTCGCTGAAGATCGGCTTCCGCGCCCTCGCGATCTCGGCCAACGCCCAGCTCGAGGAGGACGAGGAGGGGGAGAAGGAGGAGATCGGCGGCTGGGTCTGGGGCCTCACGATCGTCTTCTCGATGGTGTTGGCGATCGGGCTCTTCTTCGTCGTCCCGGTCGGCCTGACCAGCCTGATCAAGGACCAGCTCGGCTCGCCCCTCCTCTTCTGGCTGATCGAGGGGCTGCTGCGGACGGGGATCTTCATCGCCTACATCGCCGCGATCAGCCGCCTGCCGGACCTGCGCCGGGTCTTCGAGTACCACGGCGCCGAGCACAAGACGATCTCCTGCTATGAGGCCGAAGACGAACTGGTCCCCGCCCGGGCCAAGCTCTACTCGCGCCTGCACCCCCGCTGCGGCACCAGCTTCCTGCTGATCGTGATGGTCTTGGCGATCTTCGTTTTCGCCCCGATTGGGCTTCCTGCCTGGTACTGGCTGGTTGCCTCGCGCATCCTCGGCATCCCGCTGATCGCCGGCCTCTCCTACGAGGTGATCAAGTGGGCTGGCAAAAACCGGCGCAAACGCTGGGTGCGGGCGGTGATGTGGCCGGGCCTGATGCTGCAGAACCTGACCACGCGCGAGCCCGACGAAGAACAGCTCGCGGTGGCGATCGCGGCGCTGGAGAAGGTCCTCGCCGAGGAGACTCCGCTCGGAGCGGGCGAGTCGCCGATCGAGATCGTCGCTTAGCTTCGCCGTAAGCTGACGGCATGATCGAGTCGCTGGTCGAGCAGATCGAGGTGCGCTTTTCCGAGCTGGAGGCGCAGATGTCCGATCCCGGGGTGATCTCGGATCGGGAGCGTTATGCAGATGTCGGGCGGGAGTATCGGGAGCTGCAGGCGGCTCATGCGCTGGCTGCCGAATGGCGAACGCTCAAGGACGATCTGGAGGGGGCTCGGGAGCTGTTGGAGGAGGGGGAGGACGCCGAGCTGCGCAAGGTGGTCGATGAGGCGCCGGCGCGGATCGAGGAGCTGGAAGAGGAGATCCGGCTGGCCATGGTCGAGCGGGACCCGAACGACGCAAAGAACGTGCTGGTCGAGATCCGGGCGGGGACCGGGGGGGACGAGGCGGCGCTGTTCGCCGGCGACCTCTACAAGATGCTTACCCGCTACGCCGAGGAGCGCGGATTCGCCACCGAGGTGCTCTCGCAGTCGGCGGCCGAGGTCGGCGGCTTCAAGGAGGTGACCTTCGCTATCAAGGGCGAGGGCGCCTACTCGATCTTCAAGTTCGAGGGCGGCACGCACCGCGTCCAGCGCGTGCCCGAGACCGAGTCCCAGGGCCGCATCCACACCTCGACGGCGACGGTCGCGGTGCTGCCCGAGGCTGAGGAGGTCGAGGTCGAGGTCGACCAGAACGACCTGCAGATCGACGTCTACCGCTCCTCGGGGCCCGGCGGGCAGTCGGTCAACACGACCGACTCGGCGGTGCGGATCACCCACAAGCCGAGCGGGATCGTCGTCTCGATGCAGGACGAGAAGTCGCAGCTGCAGAACCGCGAGAAGGCGATGCGGGTACTGCGGGCACGGCTCTATGAGCGCGAGTTCGCCGAGCAGCAGGCGAAGGTCGCGGCGGAGCGCAAGGCGCAGGTCGGCAGCGGCGAGCGCTCCGAGAAGGTGCGCACCTACAACTTCCCCCAGGGCCGGGTCACCGATCACCGGATCAAGCTGACGTCGCACAACATCGAAGGCGTCCTGGCCGGGGACCTCGCCGAGTTCAGCGACGCGCTTGCGGCGGAGGAGAAGCGGCAGAGGCTGGAGGCGGCGGCGGCTTGAGAGCCTATCCCGGCAGGGCCTTCACTTAACTTTTTCGGTGTGATGCAGATGGGCTGTCGCCCGAAGCCAACACCGAAAAAGTACAAGACGTTCCGGCCCTACCGGGATAGGCTCTAATGGTGGCCGCCGCCGCGACTACCGGCAGCGTTCGCGAGGCCCTTGAGGCCTCCACCGGCGCACTCGCGGCAGTTGGCGTTGATACGCCGCGCTTGGATGCTGAGCTATTGCTTGTTGAGGCGACCGGCTGGGATCGGGCGCGGCTCGCGGCTGAGCCAGAGGCCGGGGTTCTAGCTGACGCGGGAAGGAAGTTCGCGGAGATGGTGCGGCGGCGCCTGCGGCGGGAGCCGGTTGCCTACATCCTCGGTCGCAAGGGATTCCGCCATATCGAGCTGGCGGTCGATCGGCGGGTGCTGATCCCCCGGCCTGAGACGGAGCTGCTGGTCGAGTTGGCGCTGGAGCTGCAACCGCGTCGCGCACTCGACATCGGGACCGGCTCGGGTGCCGTTGCGCTGGCGATCGCCGATGAGTTGCCGGGCTGCGCGGTGATCGCCACCGACACGTCTGCAGCCGCGCTCGAAGTCGCTCGCGCGAACGCAGGGCGGCTGGGACTCGCCGACCGGGTCGAGTTCGTCGAGGCGATGCTGCCGCCGGACGTCGGCGGCCTCGACCTGATCGTCGCCAACCTGCCCTACGTGGCCGAGCCGGAATGGGCAGGACTGGAGCCCGAGGTGGCCGAGTGGGAGCCGCGCGAGGCGCTGCTCGCCGGTCCGGACGGGCTCGATGTGATTCGCGAGGCGGTCCCGATCGCCGCCGCGGCTGCTCCCGTCTTAGCGCTCGAGGTGGGCGCGGGACAGGCGCCGGCGGTGAGCGAGCTGCTCTTCGAGGCCGGCTTCGCGAAGGTCGAGACCCGCCCCGATCTCGCCGGCATCCCCCGCGTTGCCTGGGGTCAGCGGTGATGTTGCTCGTTTTTCCCCACTATGAGGGGGAAAATGCTGCAGGAACGCGGCGATGAGCGAGATCGTCTCGATCGAGCGGGACGGGGCCGAGGCGGCGCGCACTGCCCTGGAGCGGACGATCGCCGCCGCCGGCGTCGCCATCTTCCCTGCCGACGGGCTTTACGGCCTGGCCTGCGATCCGCTCGACGCGGCGGCGATCGGGCGGATCCACGAGATCAAGGGTCGCGACGACGGCAAGCCCTCGGCGGTCATGTACTTCTCGCCGCTGGCGATGCGGGAGCTGGTCGAAGGGCTTGGCCCGCGGACGGGACTTGCCGTCGCCGCTCTCCTGCCCGGCCCGGTGACGCTGGTGGTCGCAAATCCGGAAGGCCGCTACCCGCTCGCCTGCCGCGAGGACGGCGCCCGCCTCGGAGTGCGCCTGATCGGCGGCCCGCTGGCGGGGGCGATGTGCCCGGTCTTCCAGACCTCGGCCAACCTCAGCGGGGAGCCGGCGGCGTCCCGCTTCGAGGACGTGCCGGCTGAGATCGTCGCCGCGGTCGACCTCGCGATCGACGGCGGCGAGCTGACCGGCCTGCCGTCGACCGTCGTCGACCTGACCCGCTTCGACGAGGACGGGGAGTGGGAGGTTCTGCGCGAGGGCGGCCTCTCCGGAGGCGACCTAGCAGCCCGGCTGGCCGCCGTAGGGGAGGCGGACCAGTCGCCGTGAGCTGTTGTCGCGCTCGTTCGACTCGAAGAGCAGTTCCTTCGGGTCGACGGTCATCGTGAAGACGAAGCAGCCGCGCAGCCCGCTCACGTCTATCCACTGCTTGTCGTAGTCGGCCGGGTAGATGTCCGACCAGCCGACCGAGGTGCCGAGCGTGACCGCGTCGGTGTAGGGGTCCTGGTCGCAGCCCGGGTAGTGGGCGGAGGCCGGCGAGCGCCTGCCGGGGCGGGTGCGCTCGAGGTCGCGCAGGCAGTAGTTGAGCTTGGGACTGGTGCGCAGGACCGGGCCGGTCTTGCCGTCAGGCCCGACGCGGCGCAGCTCGAAGCGGGCGAGCTGGTGGACCTTCCAGTAGCTGCCGCCGAAGTTGGCGCCGACGTCGGTGAAGTGCAGCCTGGCCCCGGTCCGCAGGACGAGGCGGCCACCGCCCTTGCGGCGGATCCGCTGGTTGACCCGCATCGTGTGCCAGCCGTCGCGGTGACCGCGCAGCTCCATCGGGCCCATGCCGCGGCTCTCGACGTCGCTCGTCGCCCGCAGGAGCAGCCTGCCGCCATAGCTGGTCTCGTAGATTTCGCTCGGCTTACCGATCCGCAGATCGGGGCAGAGCAGGTGGCGAGCTTCCGGTCCTTCGCACGGGTTGATCGCCTTCGCGGCGGCGCCCGGCGCGGCCAGCAGCAGCACCAGGGCGGCGATTGCGAGGGTCGCGCGACTTTTCACCGGCGGCAGGGTATCCCGAGGCGTTGGTATCGTCGCAACACGGTGAGTGAGCTACCCGAAAACCTGCAAGCGGCACCCCTGAGCGAGGTCGATCCGGCGATCGCCGCCGTGCTCGACGCCGAGCTGCGGCGCCAGCAGGGGACGCTGGAGATGATCGCCTCCGAGAACTTCGTGCCCCAGGCGGTGCTCGAAGCGGTCGGCTCGGTGCTGACCAACAAGTACGCCGAGGGCTACCCCGGCAAGCGCTACTACGGCGGCTGCGAGGAGGTCGACGTCGCCGAGCAGCTGGCGATCGACCGGGCCAAGGACCTGTTCGGCGCCGAGCACGCCAACGTCCAGCCCCACGCCGGCGCTCAGGCCAACAACGCCGCCTACATGGCGCTGCTGGAACCCGGCGACACCTTCCTTGGGATGGCGCTCGACCACGGCGGTCACCTCAGCCACGGGATGAAGATCAACGTCTCCGGCAAGCTCTACAACCCGGTGCCGTACCACGTGCGTCGCGATGACCTGCGTGTCGACATGGATGAGGTCGCGAGCCTCGCCGAGGAGCACAAGCCCGCCCTGATCGTCGCCGGCTGGTCGGCATATCCGCGCCAGCTCGACTTCGCCGCCTTCCGCGCGATCGCCGACTCGGTCGGCGCCAAGCTGATGGTCGACATGGCGCACTTCGCCGGCCTCGTCGCCGCCGGCGAGCACCCCAATCCGGTCGAGCACGCCGACGTCGTCACGACGACGATCCACAAGACGCTCTGCGGGCCGCGCAGCGGCATGATCCTCGCCCGCGAGGAACACGCCAAGGCGATCGACAAAGCGATCTTCCCCGGTCAGCAGGGCGGTCCGCTGATGCACACGATCGCCGCCAAGGCCGTGGCGATGCGGATCGCCGCGAGCGAGCCCTTCGCCGCCCGCCAGCGACAGACGATTGCCAACGCGCAGGCCTTTGCCGCCGGACTCGAAGCCGGCGGCGTGCCGGTCCTCACCGGCGGCACCGACGTCCATCTCGTGCTCGTCGACCTGACGCCGAGCGGGCTCGACGGCAAGACCGCCGAGACACGCCTCGAGGAGGTCGGGATCACGGTCAACCGCAACGCGATCCCCTTCGACGAGCGGCCGCCGATGAATCCCTCCGGCCTGCGGATCGGCACCCCGGCGCTGACCACCCGCGGCTTGGTCGAGGACGACTTGACCGAGATCGCGTCGGTGATCGCCACCGCTCTCAGCGACGACTTCGACGCCGAAAAAGCCGCGCTTGCCGAGCGCACCAGGGCCCTGATGGATCGCTATCCGCTGTACCCCGAGCTGGCCGCGGCAACTGTCTGACTCGCTGAAGATATGGGTGGACATGAGCGCTCCCGCTCATGTCCTCGTGCTGCGCCCGATCATCGAGCGCCTCCGCGCTCAGGGCCACACGGTCGAGGTGACCTCGCGAGACTACGCGCAGACGCAAGCGCTGCTCGAGCTGCACGGTATGGAGCACATGCCGATCGGCCGCCACGGCGGCGCCTCGCGGCTGCGCAAGGCAGCACGGCTTGGCGCGCGTACGACGGCGATGATCCGCTTCGGCCGTGGCCGCTCCTTCGACCTCGCCCTCGCGCATGGCTCGAACGACCTTGCGATCGCGGCACGGCTGCTCAGTATCCCCGAGGCCAACATGCACGACTACGAGTACGCGGTCACCCAGCACCGGATCGGCTGCCGCCTCGCCAAGCGGGTGATGTTCCCCGACTCGGTGCCGGCCGAGCGCCTGCGCCGCTTCGGCGTCGGGCCCGAGAAGCTCTTCCCCTATCCGGGGCTGAAGGAGGAGTACTACCTCTACGACTTCGAGCCGGACCCGGACGCGCTCACGCGCCTTTCGGTCGACACCCGCCGCGTCGTCGTCGTCGTCCGTCCGCCGCCGGACGTCTCGCTCTACCACCGCAAGTCGAACCCGCTCTTCCCGAAAGTCCTGCAACGGCTGGGCACCGATGAGAACGTTCACGCGATCGTGCTGCCCCGCACGCAGGCGCAGCGCGAGCTGGTCGAGAGCCTCGCCCTGCCCTCGCTGATCCTGCCGCCCGGCGCGGTCGAGGCGCAGAGCCTCGTCGCCCTCGCCGACCTCGTCGTCTCCGCCGGCGGCACGATGAACCGCGAGGCGGCGGCGCTCGGTGTTCCCGTCTACACGACCTACGGCGGTCGCTTGGGCGGTGTCGACGAAGCGCTGATCCGCTCGGGTCGTCTGCGGCCGCTGACCGATCCGCGCGCGATCGAGCTCGAGAAACGGACCGCGGACGCGACTCCGACCAGGCGGGACCCTAGTCTGCTGGTCGAGACGATCCTCGGTACGGTCGGAGCAGATCATCCCGTCGCGGCAACCGACATCCCAAGCTGACTCGCTCGCCCTGCCCGCCGACGTCCAGGAGGAGCTGGAGCACTACATCGCGCTCGCCGGCGACGGCGAGTCGCGCCCTGTCGACGCCGTCCTGCGCGGCCTCGACGTGCTCATCTCCGCCGCCTTCCTGCTGGTCCTCTCGCCGCTGCTGGCGCTGACCGCGCTGGCGATCGTGCTCACCTCGGGACGGCCGCTCTTCTACCACGGCGCCCGCGTCGGCCGCGGCGGGCGGCTCTTTCGCATGTACAAGTTCCGCACCCTCAAGCCCGACGCCGAGGACCGCCTCGGTCCATATCTGGGGGAGGAGCTGACCCGGCGCACCGAGGAAGAGGTGACGCGGATCGGGCGGGTGCTGCGCAAGATCCACCTCGACGAGGTGCCGCAGCTGTGGAACGTGCTGCGCGGCGACATGGCGGTGGTCGGGCCGCGGCCGATCCGGCCGGCCTTCTTCACCGAGCTCTGCCGCGAGATCCCGCAGTACTGGCAGCGGCTGGTCGTCCGCCCCGGCGTCACCGGCTTCGCCCAGACGCGGATGACCCGCGAGGAGTCCTGGGCCGACAAGCTCGCCCACGACATGGAGTACATCGCCGACCGCTCCGTGCCGCTCTACATCAGCGTGCTCTTGGCCACCGTGGTCAAGGTCCTCGGCCGCGGCCCCGCCGCCCCCGGCTGAGAGACTGCCGCGCAATGTGCGGCATCTGCGGAGTAGCCGGGCCCGGCGCGCGCGTCGAGGACGTGCGGCGGATGAACGCGCGGCTCGTCCATCGGGGGCCCGACAGCGAGGGCGTATTCGCCGCCGGGGGGGTCGCGCTGGCGATGCGGCGGCTCTCGATCATCGACCTCGAGCACGGCGACCAGCCGATCTCCAACGAGGACGGCAGCGTCACCGTCGTCCAGAACGGCGAGATCTACAACTACCGCGAGCTGCGCGCAGAGCTGGAGCGGCGCGGCCACCGCTTCGCCACGCACTCCGACACCGAGGTCCTCGTCCACCTCTACGAGGAGCATGGCGACTCGTTCGTCGAGCGCCTGCGGGGGATGTTCGCGCTCGCGCTCTGGGACGCTCGCGAGCTCCGCCTGCTGCTCGCCCGCGACCGCTTCGGGATCAAGCCGCTCTTCGTCCGCCAGGCCGAGGGAACGCTCTCGTTCGCCTCCGAGCTGAAGGCGATGCTGGAGCAGCCGGGCTTCTCGCGCCAGATCGACCCCCGCGCCGTCGCCGCCTACCTCGCCTTCAACTCGATCCCGGCGCCGCTGACGATCTTCGCCGAGGCGCGCAAGCTGCCGGCAGGCACGCTGGCGGTTTGGCGGGACGGCGAGCTGACGCAGACGCGTTACGCGAGGCCGTCCCCGGTCGCGGCGGGGGAGACTCGCCGCCGCCCGGAAGGAGCCCTCGCGGATGAGCTGCGCGAGACCCTGCGCGACTCGATCCGCGCCCACCTCGTCGCCGACGTCCCGGTCGGCGTGCTGCTCTCCGGCGGGGTCGATTCGGCCGGGATCGTCGCCCTTGCGGCCGGCGAGCAGGCCGAGCCGGTGAAGACCTTCTCGGTCGGCTTCGAGGAGGCGAGCTTCGACGAGCTCGACCGGGCGCGGCTGGTTGCCGAGCGCTACGGGACCGACCACCACGAGATCGTCCTGCGGCCAGATGCGATCGAGCTCTTCCCAAAGCTCGTCGAGGCCTTCGACGAGCCTTTCGGCGACTCCTCGGCGCTGCCGACCTATCTCGTCTCCGAGCTGGCCGCGGGCGAGGTCAAGGTCGCCCTCTCGGGCGAGGGGGGCGACGAGCTCTTCGGCGGCTACTACACCTACGTCGCCGACCTGCTCGCGTCGCGCGTCGGCCGTCTCGCCGCCCTCGCCGCGCCGCTCGCCGAGCTGCTGCCCAGCTCCAATGCCAAGGTCAGCCTCGACTACAAAGCGAAGCGCTTCGCGCGGGGTGCCCGCCTGCCGGCGCTGGAGCGCCACCACGCCTGGAAGGAGATCTTCTCGCGGCAGCTTCAGGCCTCGCTGCTGGGCGATCGCGATCCGGATTGGGACCCGGTCGACGTCTACCGCGAGCGCTACGCCGAGACCATCGGAGCGGAGCCGCTCGCCCGCCTGCAGGACGTCGACCTCGGCATCTATCTGGTCGACGATCTGCTGGTCAAGACCGACCGTTCGAGCATGGCGCACTCGCTGGAGCTGCGCGTCCCCTTTCTCGACAACGAGGTCGCCGCGATGGCGCTCGGCCTGGCGACGCCGCTCAAGGTGCGCGGCCTGGCCAAGAAGCGATTGCTGCGCAAGGCGCTGGCGCCGCTGCTGCCGAAGGAGATCCTGCGCGGTCCCAAGCAGGGCTTCTCGATCCCCGTGGCCGCCTGGCTGCGCGGCCCGCTGCAGCCCTTCGCGCGCGAAACGCTCTCGGCGGAGACCCTGTCGCGGCAGGGCTGGCTCGACCCCGCAACCGTCACCGCGCTGCTCGATCGCCACTGCGCCGGCCGCGAGGACCTCAGCCGCCAGCTCTGGGGCCTGATCGCCTTCACGCTCTGGTTCGACAGGTACGCCGCCTAGTCTGCATCAATGCCCGGTGGCGTCGAAGCCCTCCTCGCCTTCCTCGTCGCGGGGATCGTGACCATGCTCCTCGTGCCGTCGACGATCCGCCTCGCCCGCCGCGCCGGTGCGATCGACCTGCCCGGCGTGCGCTCGCTGCACGAGGTGCCGACGCCGAAACTCGGTGGACTGGCGATCTTCGCCGGGGTCCTGATCGCCGCGCTGATCTGGCTCCCCTGGGACGCCGAGACGCGGGCGATCCTCCTCGGCGCGGCGGCGATCACCGCGGTCGGCGTCCTCGACGACATCTACGACCTCGGCGCGGCGACCAAGCTGCTCGGCCAGACCGTCGCCGTAGTGATCCCGGTCTCGGCGGGTGTCACGGTCGAAAGCTTCACCTTCCCCTTCCTCGGCCAGGTCAACCCCGGCTCGGTCGACCTGCTGAGCCTCCCAGGCGGCGGCACGATCTCACTCGGCGACGTCGGCACCGTGATCGGCATCGTCGCCGTGATCAACGTGATCAACCTGATCGACGGCGTCGACGGGCTTGCCGCCGGTGTCTGCGTCATCTCCGGCGTCGCCCTTGCCGTGATCGCCCTCTCGCTGGAGCGCAATGCGGCAGGCATCCTCGCCGCGCTCACCGCCGGCGCCGCGCTCGGCTTCCTTCGCCACGGCTTTCCACCCGCGAAGACCTTCATGGGAGACACCGGGTCCAACCTGCTCGGCTTCCTGCTCGGCGTCGTCGCCGTGCAGGGCGCCCTGAAGACCAATGCCGTGATCGCCTTATTCCTGCCGCTGATCATCCTCACCGTGCCGATCCTCGACACCGGCTTCGTCGTCGCCAAGCGGCTCAAATACCGCCGCCCGATCTACCGTGCGGACCGCTGGCACTTCCACCACCGCATGGCCGACATCGGCTTCTCGCAGCGGCGCACGCTCGCCTACCTCTACGGCTGGACCTTCGTCATGGCGATCGTCGCCCTGGCGTTGCGCTTCGTCCCCTACAGCGACAACCACGGCCACTTCGACGTCTTCTGGACCGCTGTGATGGCCGCCTTCGGCCTGCTCGCCCTCGGCGCGAGCGTCTACCTGGTCGAGGTGCTCGAGATCCTCAACCTGCGCCGCATGCGGCTGCGCCAGCTCGTCAGCCTGCGCCGCGACGCCGGCCGGCCGGTGCCGCCGGCCGAGCAGGTCGACCTCGCCGTCGCCCGCGAGCTGGAGACCGGCAACTTCCCCGCGATCGACCCGGAGACGGGCGAGTTCGAGGCGGTCGAACCAGAGCGTTGACAGCGCTTTTTCGACTTTGTGCGAGGTTGTGACAAGGGGCACGAACTGGCTCTAGAAAGCCAATCGTCGGCCCTTTCGGATATAGTCGCTCGTCCGCCCGCTCAGCTTCGAGACGGGCGGCTTTTTTGACGTTATGTCTCCTCCCAAGCATGTCGATCTCCTGGTGCTAGCCGCCGCCCTTGCCGTGTTCGTGCTCGGTGGACTGCCCCTGCTCGGCTACGCCGTGGCTGCTGCTGCCTGGCTCGCGCAGCGGGGAATCCAGGTGCTCGCCGCCCGCCGCGTCGCCGGCGAGCTGGCCAAGGGCAATCGCCAGAAGGCGATGGGTACGGTCGCGGCTACGGCCCTGGGGCGGGTCTGGCTGATGGTCACCGCCGTCCTCCTCGTCGGCATCGCCGAGCGCGAAGCGGGCCTCTCGGCCGCACTGCTGCTGCTCGTCCTCTTCACCATCTCCTTCGCCGCCCAGGGCCTCGTCTACCTGCTCGAGCCCGAAGCGCGGGAGATCAAGGCGCCGTGAAGACCCGCAGCAAAGTCCTGATCGGCCTCGGCGGCTACCTCGCGCTGGCGATCGCGATGCTGCTGATCTTCGGCAACTCCGGCAAGAACGAAGAGTTCAAGCCCCAGAACGAGTTCAAACTCGAAGAATGGGTGCCGATCCACCTCGGCAGCCTCGACCTCTCCATCAACAAGGCCGTCCTCTACCTGGTCCTCGCCAGCGCCCTGACGATCTTCGCGATGACCTGGATCTCACGCCGCATGGCGCAGAAGCCCAACCGCGTCCAGACCGCGGTCGAGCTCGCCTACGACCTGACCAAGAACAACATCACCGGCGGCAACATGGACAACGAGACGGCGATCCGCTGGTTCCCCTTCCTCGGCGCTCTCTTCTTCTTCATCTGGTTTTCGAACATGATCGGCTTCATCCCGCTGCCGATCAACACCGAGCACACCGTCAACGTCTTCGGGCTGGAAATCCCGGCCTTCGCGATCTACGCGGCGACCGCGAACATCTCGATCCCGCTGGTGCTGACGCTGGTCGTCTGGCTCTCCTACCACGTCGAAGGGATCCGGGCCAAGGGGTTCTTCGCTTACTTCGCCAGCTGGCTGCCCCCGGGCCTGGAGGAGATGAGCCCGTTCGGCAAGGCGGCGATCTTCCTGATCGAGGTGATCTCGCACTTCGTGCGGCTGATCTCGCTCTCCGTGCGTCTCTTCGCCAACATCCTCGCCGGTCACCTGCTGCTGCTCTTCATGGGCGGTGGGCTCGCCGTGCTGCTCGGGATCGCCGCGCTCGGCACCCTCACCTTCCCGCTCGCCTTCGCCTTCTTCATCTTCGAGGTCGGCCTCGTCGCCACCTTGCAGGCGTTTATCTTCTCGACCCTCACCGCGATCTACATCGGCGGAGCGACCTCCGCAAGCCACTAACCAAAGGAGCACTGTTCTCACTATGGATCTGTCCCCCGTCGCCGCCGCGGTCACCGATGAAGGTGTCAAAAGCGCCGGCAAAGCGATCGCCCTCGGCGTAGGAGCCGGCCTCGGCTCGATCGGCGCCGGCATCGGCGTCGGCTTCATCTTCGGCAAGGAGATCGAGTCGGTTGCCCGCCAGCCCGAGATGAAAAGCGAGCTCGAAAGCATCCGCTGGCTCGGCTTCGCGCTGACCGAGGCGGTCGCCTTCTACACCTTCATCTTCGGCCTCATCGCCTTCTTCCTCTCCTAAGGGATGGAGGTTCTCGGCTACATATCCGCGCTCCCGCTCGCCGCTGACAGCGGCAGCGAATCGGGCGGCAGCTTCCTCGTCTCGCCGGGCCTCGGCCTGATGATCTGGACGCTCGTCCTCTTCCTCTTCACGATGTGGGTGTTGAGCAAGGTCGCGTTCCCGAGGATCCAGGAGGCGCTCGACAAGCGGGCCAAGACGATCGCCGAGTCGATCGACGCGGCCGAGCGGCAGCGCAGGGAATCCGACGAGCTGCTCGAGGAGTACCGCGGGCGCCTCGCCGAGGCTCGCGAGCAGGCCGACGACATCATGGCCCGTGCCCGCAAGGCGGCGGAAACCGCCGAAACCGAGGCGACCGCCGCGGGCAAGGAGAAGCGCGAGGAGCTGGTTGCGGCGGCGACGCGCGACATCGAAGCCGAGACGCGCCGCTCGCTGGAGCAGATCCGCAAGGAGGTCGCCGACCTGACCGTCTTGGCGACCGAGAAGGTCACCCGCAAGAGCCTCAACGACGAGGACCAGCGCCGCCTGGTCGAGGAGGCGCTCTCGGAAGTCGACTTCACCAGCCTCTCGGGGGCGGAGAGCTAGGGATGTCAGATGCAGCTCGCGTATATGCCGAGGCGCTCTTCGACGTCGCCAAGGAGAAGGGCAAGCTCGACGCGATCGGCGCCGACCTGGCCCAGTTCGCCGACGCCGTCGAAGGCAACCGCGAGCTGCAGGTCTTCCTCTTCAGCCCGCACTTCGCCTCGGCCGAGAAGGTCGAGGGGCTGGGGCGGGCGCTCTCCGGCGCCGACCCCGAGCTGGTCAACTTCCTCGAGCTGCTGATCGAGAAGGGTCGGATGACGGAGGTGTTCCGCATGCGTCGCGAGTTCGAGCAGTTGTGGAAGAAGGAGAACAAGCGGATCGACGTGACCGTGACCAGCGCGGTCGAGCTGGACCCGGCCGTCGTGGCCAAGATCGGCGAGGAGATCGAGCGGCAGACCGGCCAGAAGGTCGAGCTGGCAAGCCGCGTCGACGGCGAGATCCTCGGCGGCATCGTCCTGCAGGTCGGCAACATGGTGCTCGACGCGAGCATCCGCAGCCGCCTGGACAAACTTCGAAAGAGCGTCGCCCAAGCGGCGTAAGGAGGCATAGAGCACCCCAATGGAGATCAAGCCCGACGAGATTGCATCGATTCTGCGCGAGCGGATCGAGGGACTGGACACCGGCAGCGCCGACCTCTCCGAGGTCGGCACGGTTCTATCCGTGGCCGACGGGATCGCCCGTATCCACGGCCTCGACAACTGCATGGCGCTGGAGATGCTCGAGCTGCCGCACGGAGTCACCGGCCTCGCCCTCAACCTCGAGGCCGACAACGTCGGCGCCGTGCTCTTCGGCGAGTGGGACAAGGTCGTCGAGGGCGACACGGTGAAGCGCACCGGCCACCTGCTGCGGATCCCCGTCGGCGACCACCTGCTCGGCCGCCTCGTCGACCCGCTCGGCCGCCCGCTCGACAACAAGGGTGAGATCGCGACCGACCAGACCCGCCCGGCCGAGTTCAAAGCGCCCGGCGTGGTCGAGCGCCAGCCGGTGACCGAGCCGGTCCAGACGGGGCTTATGTCGATCGACGGAATGATCCCGATCGGCCGTGGCCAGCGAGAGCTGATCATCGGGGACCGCCAGACCGGCAAGACGGCGATCGCGATCGACACGATCATCAACAACCGCGACAAGGACATGGTCTGCATCTACGTCGCGATCGGCCAGCGGATGTCGACGGTCGTCCAGCTCAAGGAGGTGCTGGAGGAAAACGGCGCGATGGAGAACACGATCATCGTCGCCGCCCCGGCCGACGAGGCGGCGCCGATCAAGTTCATCGCCCCCTACGCGGGCTGCGCGATGGGGGAGCACTTCCTCTACAACGGCAAAGCCGCGCTCTGCGTCTACGACGACCTGACCAAGCACGCCTACGCCTACCGCCAGATGTCGCTGCTGTTGCGGCGCCCGCCCGGTCGCGAGGCCTACCCCGGCGACGTCTTCTACCTGCACTCGCGCCTCCTGGAGCGTGCGGTGAAACTGAACGACGAGCTCGGCGGCGGCTCGCTGACGGCGCTGCCGATCATCGAGACCCAGGCCTCCGACGTCTCGGCCTACATCCCGACCAACGTGATCTCGATCACCGACGGTCAGATCTTCCTCGAGTCCGACCTCTTCAACTCGGGCGTGCGGCCGGCGATCAACGTCGGCATCTCGGTCTCGCGGGTCGGCGGCGACGCGCAGACCAAGGCGATGAAGAAGGTCGCCGGGAAGCTGCGCCTCGACCTCTCCCAGTATCGCGACCTCGAGGCCTTCGCCCAGTTCGGCTCCGAGCTCGACCCGGAGACGCAGAAAACGCTGAACCGCGGCGAACGGCTGGTCGAGATGCTCAAACAGAAGGAGCGCGAGCCGCTCGAGATGGCCGACCAGGTCGCCGCGATCTACTCCGGCACCGGCGGCTTCCTCGACCGGATCAAGACCGAGCGGGTCGGCGAGTTCCTGCGCGACCTGAAACTCCACCTTCATGCCGAGAAGTCCGACCTGCTGGCGCGGATCTCGGAGACCGGCAAGCTCGAGGAGGCCGACGAGGAGGCGCTGGGTGCCGCGATCCGCGACTTCGTCGACGACTTCGGCCCCGACTTCGACGAGCACGGCGACCCGCTCGAGCCCGGGGAGTCCGACCGGGTCAAGTCCGAGGAGGAGCGCTCGAAGCCGAGTCGCACCGCGGAAGCCGAGGCCGCGAAGGAGACCGCTGCCGCCTAATGGCCTCGCAGAAGGACGTCAAGAATCGAATCGCGTCGATCAAGAACATCAACAAGATCACGCGGGCGATGGAGATGGTCGCGGCGGCGCGGCTGCGCCGGGCCGAGCAGCGGATCGCGGCGCTGCGGCCTTACGCGCAGGGGATGCGGAAGCTGACCCGGCGGGCGGCCGAACAGGCGGGCGGAGTTCCGCGTGTGCCGGTCCTGGTCGAGCGCGAGGACGTCAAGAAGGTCGGTGTCGTGCTGATCACCGGCGATCGCGGTCTCGCCGGCGCCTTCAACACGAATGTGATCCGCGACGGCCTGCGCCTGCGCGACGAGTGGCGGGACAAGGGGGCCGAGGTCGCCTTCTCCGCCGTCGGGCGCAAGGGCGTCTCGGCGCTTACCTTCCGTA
This sequence comes from Actinomycetota bacterium, assembly GCA_047519745.1. GTDB lineage: Bacteria > Actinomycetota > Thermoleophilia > Solirubrobacterales > 70-9 > VRUE01. The sequence continues at coordinate 23,418 of JAPVSJ010000112.1, forward strand.
AGCAAGACGTGCGCACCTCTTACGTCGGCTTCACCGACCGGCCCGGCTTCGCCAACGCGCGTGAGATCGGCGAGGAGCTGACCGCGCGCTATGTCGACGAGGAGCTGGATCGGGTCGAGCTCGTCTACAACCGCTACGTCTCGCCGCTGACCCAGCACGTCTGGCGCCAGACGCTGCTCCCCCTGCAGCAGGCCGACGTGATCGGCGCCGGCGCCGGCGAGGAGGAAGAGGACACCGAGGAGACCGAGATCGAGCAGGCCCACAGCAGGGCGCTGTGGGAGTACGAGCCCGATGCCGAAGAGCTGCTGGCCCAGCTCATCCCCGAGTACGTGAACATCTCGGTCTACCGGGCGCTGCTCGAGTCGGCCGCCTCCGAGCTGGGGGCTCGGATGACGGCGATGCGCAACGCGGCGGAGAACGCCGAGACGATGATGGACGACCTCACCCTGGAGATGAACCGGGCCAGGCAGGCGGAGATCACCCAGGAGATCCTCGAGGTCGTCGCCGGCGCCGAGGCGCTCGGGTAGAGAACTTCAAAATAGAAAGTCAGGAAAAGGAACCAATGGCTGAGAGCAACGGAAGCAACGTAGGGCGAGTCGAGCAGGTGACCGGTGTCGTCGTCGACGCCGTCTTCCCCGACCAGCTGCCGGAGATCTACTCGGCGGTCAAGATCGAGATGGCCGGCGACGACGATCGCGAAGCGACGGAGCTGGTCTGCGAGGTGCAGCAGCACCTCGGCGACGACCGCGTCCGCACCGTGGCGATGGACGCCACCGATGGCCTGCAGCGCGGCAACAAGGTGATCGACACCGGCGGTCCGATCTCGGTTCCGGTCGGCGACGCGACGCTGGGCCGCATCTTCAACCTGCTCGGCGAGCCGATCGACAACGGCGAGCCGATCGGGGAGACGGAGCGCTGGCCGATCCACCGTGCGGCACCCCAGGCCTCCGATCTCGCCCCGACCCAGGAGATCCTCGAGACGGGGATCAAGGTGATCGATCTGCTCGCTCCTTACGCCAAGGGCGGCAAGGTCGGGCTCTTCGGCGGCGCCGGCGTCGGCAAGACCGTGCTGATCCAGGAGCTGATCCGCTCGATCGCCGAGGAGCACGAGGGGCTCTCCGCCTTCTGCGGTGTCGGCGAGCGCTCGCGCGAGGGCAACGACCTCTGGCGCGAGATGAAAGAGTCGGGCGTGATCGACAAGACGATGCTCGTCTTCGGTCAGATGAACGAGCCGCCCGGTGCGCGTCTGCGCGTCGCCCTCTCGGGCCTGACGATGGCCGAATACTTCCGCGAGCAGGGCGGTCAGGACGTGCTGCTCTTCATCGACAACATCTTCCGCTTCGTCCAGGCGGGCTCCGAGGTCTCGGCGCTGCTCGGCCGCATGCCCTCCGCGGTGGGCTACCAGCCGACGCTGGAGACCGAGATGGGCGAACTGCAGGAGCGGATCAGCTCGACCGAGCGCGGCTCGGTCACCTCGATCCAGGCGGTCTACGTCCCGGCCGACGACTACACCGATCCGGCTCCGGCCTCGGTCTTCGCCCACCTCAACGCGACGACGGCGCTCTCGCGCTCGATCTCCGAGAAAGGCATCTACCCGGCGGTCGACCCGCTCGACTCGAGCTCGACGATCCTCAAGCCCGATGTCGTCGGCGACGAGCACTACCGCACCGCGACCGACGTCCAGGAGGTGCTGCAGCGCTACAAGGAGCTGCAGGACATCATCGCGATCCTCGGCATCGACGAGCTCTCCGACGAGGACAAGCAGACGGTCTCCCGCGCACGCAAGATCGAGCGCTTCCTCTCGCAGCCGTTCTTCGTCGCCGAGCAGTTCACCGGCCGCAGTGGCGAGTACGTGCCGGTTGCCGAGACGGTGCGCGGCTTCCGCGAGATCCTCGACGGCGAGCACGACGACCTGCCCGAGGGCGCCTTCTACATGCAGGGCTCGATCGACCAGGTAACCGAGAACGCTTCGGCGGCGGCGTAGGACTCAACTTGGCCGGCGAGAGCAGATTCGAGGTCGAGATCCTCACTCCCGAGGGTGCGGTCTGGAACGGCGAGGTGCGCCAGGTCTCGACCCGGACCGCGGGGGGCGAAATCGGCATCCTCGCCAACCACGCGCCGCTGCTGGCCTCCCTGCGGCCGACCGAGCTGCGCCTCTTCGAGGGCGACGGCGAGCCGCGCCGTTTCGCCCAGGCGCACGGCTGGCTGCAGGTCTTCGGCAACCACGCCCGCCTGCTGGTCGAGGAGGCGATCGCCCCGGAGGACCTCGATGCAAGCACGCTCAAAGAGCAGCTCGCCGACGCCGAACAACGCCTCTCTGAGGCCGACGACAAGAGCGGGGCACAGGCCCGGGCGCAGAAAGACTGCGATCGGGCCGAAGCGTTTCTTGCTATTGCGCAGGGATGAGGGAGGGAGCGGGTGCCCCTCCGCGTGAATTTGAGTCGCTCGGCCTTCGGCCTCCGCTCCTGAGGATGCTGCGCGGCCTCCGGCCGCGCAAAAGACAGATTGCATATCGCCGCTTCGCGACATTCCCGCGGAGGGGCACCC
>JAPVSJ010000113.1:0-21619 GCA_047519745.1 Actinomycetota bacterium
CAAGATCGACGGCGCGTTCATCCGCGACCTGCCGCGCAGCGATGCCGACCAGCTCACCGTGCAGGCGATCGTCCAGATCGCCCGCGGGCTCGGCAAGACGACGATCGCCGAGTACGTCCAGGACGACCAGACCGCCGAGATGCTGCGCGAGTACGGCGTCGACATGGCCCAGGGCTTCCACCTCGGCCGCCCCGTCGGTCTCGACCAGGCCTTCGCCGAGACGGCCTAGCGCAGCTCAGCTCGCTTGACCTTGCCGCTGGTCGTCTTCGGCAGCTCGGTCGCGAACTCGACGATGCGGGGGAACTTGTAGGGGGCGGTCTCGCGCTTGCAGTGCTCCTGCAGCTCGCGGGCCAGCTCCTCGCTCGGCTCGCGGTCGCGCGGGACGACGATCGCCCGCACGACGGAGCCGCGCTCGGGGTCGGGAGCGGCGACCGCGGCGGCCTCGGCGACGGCGGGGTGGGCGAGCAGCGCCGCCTCGACCTCGACCGGCCCGATCCGGTAGCCGGAGGAGACGATCACGTCGTCGTTGCGCCCTTCGAACCAGAGCCTGCCGTCGTCGTCCTGGCGGACCAGGTCGCCGGTCGGCCACCACCCGCCCTCGAAGCGCTCGCCGTCGAGGTAGCGCGAGAAGAAGGTGGGCGAGGAGGAGGCTTTGAGCTGGAGCTCGCCGTCGTGGACGCGAACCTCGATCCCCGGCAGCGGCCTGCCCATCGAGCCCGGGCGCACCGGTTCGCCGGCGAGGTTGCCGGAGATGTGACCGGTCTCAGTCTGCCCGTAGCCGTCGGCGGGCTCGAGCCCCATCTCGGCGCGGAACGTGGCAACGGTCTCGGCCTCGAGCGCCTCGCCGGCGGAGACCATGCGGCGCATCGCCGGGAGACGGCGCAGCGGCGTGCGCTTGGCCAGCATCCGGTACTCGGTCGGCGCCTGGCAGAGCACGTTGACGCCCAGCGCCTCGGCGATGTCGAGTCGCTCGGCCGGGTTGAAGCGGCCGTCGTGGATGACCGCGGCGGCGCCGGTCAGCCAAGGAGCGAGGAAGACGTTGCGGGCCGACTTGGACCAGCCGGGAGCGGTCGTGCACCAGACCAGCTCGCCCGGGCGGGAGCCGAGCCAGTGCTCGGCCTGGGCGCGCTGGCCGGTCAAGTAACGGTAAGCGTGGACGACGCCGCGCGGCTCGCCAGTCGTGCCGGAGGTGAAGACGATCAGCGTCGGGTCCTCGCCGTCCATCGCCTCGATCGCCGCCGGGGTCTCCTGCGGCAGGTCCTCGTCGAGGGTTGCGGCGACCTCGGCCAGGGTCATCGCCGGCACGCCGTTCGGAAGCTCGCCGAGCATCTCCTCGTCGGCGACGCAGAGCGCCGGCCGGGCGGCGCTCGCGCGCTGCTCGAGGTCGTGGCGGCGCAGCTGCGGGCTGCAGGGCAGGGCGACGGCGCCCATCCGCCAGCAGGCGAGCAGCGTCAGCGCCCACTCGATCCGGTTGCCGAGCAGCGTCATCACGACGTCGCCGCGCTTCACGCCGCGCGCGGCGAAGGCGCCCGACAGCCCCGCCGAGCAGGCGATCAGTTCGCCGAAGTGCCAGTCGCGCCTGTTCCCCCCGGCGTCGACCGCGACGATCCCCAGCCGCGAAGCCGGCGACCGTTCCATCACGTCCGCGACGAAGTTCACGCGCGGCAGTCTGCCGCAAGCGCGTGGTTCAGGCCTCTGAGATGCCCAGGCGCAGGTAGATGCGGCGCAGTGGTTTGGGCGCCCACCAGTTCCACTCGCCGAGCAGGCGCATCAGCGAGGGGACGAGCAGGGCGCGGACGATCGTCGCGTCGATCATCACTCCGAAGGCCATCCCGATCGCGATCTGCTTGACGAAGAAGACGGTGCTGACGCCGAAGGCGAGGAAGACGATCGCGATCGCCAGGGCGGCGGCGGTGATCACCCTGCCGGTGCGGCCGATTCCCATCGCCACCGCCTCCTCGTTGCTCGCGCCGAGATCGTGGTGCTCCTTGATTCGCGACATTACGAGCACCGCGTAGTCGGTGGCGAGGCCGAAGATGACGGCGAAGAGGAAGACCAGGCTGGTCACCTCGATCGCCGTCGGACCGACGTAGTCGAGCGGGCCGGCGAGCCAGCCGTCCTGGAAGGCGAGGACGAGGATGCCGAGCGTCGCCCCCAGGGTCAGCGAGTTCATCAGCAGGGTCTTGATCGGCAGCAGGATTGAGCCGGTCAGCAGGAAGAGCAGGATCAGGGTGGTCAGGGCGATGATCCCGACGACCAGCGGCGCGTGTTCGATCAGGCTCTGCTTCTGGTCGATGAAGCCGGCCGTGTTGCCGGAGACCAGCGTGCTCGAGGCGCCCGGCGGGGAGAGGTCGCGGATCGCGTGCACCGAGTCCTGGGCGCCGGCGTGGAGGGCCGGTTCGGCGAGGGCGAAGTTGGCGAAGGCGACCTGGTCGGAGGCGCGTACGAAGGGCGCCCCGCCGGCCACCCCGTCGAGCGCTTCGATCTTGCGCTGGAAGCCGGCCAGCTGGGCATTGCTCGCCTGCCCGTCGACGGTGACGGTGACCGCCTCGGTGACGTCGCGCGGGTAGTGCGCTTCGAGGTACTCGTAGGCTTCGTGGGAGGGCTTGCCGGGCGGCACGGCTTCGGCGCTGGGGCCGGTCAGGGTCGTCCAGAGCAGCGGCGCCGCGGCGACGAGCAGGAGCGCCGAGCTGGCCAGCGCGACGGCGACCGGGCGGCGCATCACGCCGCGGGCCAGGCGGTACCACCCGTCGGAGGTGTCGGACACCGCCGGCCCGCGGCGGATCGAGAGGGCATCGATACGGGTGCCCAAAAGGCGGAGCAGGGAGGGCACGACGAGGACGGCGATGATCGATGACAGCACCGCCACCGAGGCGCCCGCGACCGCCATCGAGTAGAGGAAGCGCTGCGGCATGATGACCAGCGCCGCCATCGCCGCCGCCACCGTGAGCCCGGAGAAGACCGCCGTGCGGCCGGCGGTCTGGACGGTGCGGCGGTGCGCGTCCCGCGTCGCGCCGTCGCGCCCGATCTCCTCGCGGTAGCGCGAGACCATGAGTAAGGCGTAGTCGACCGCCAGGCCGAGGCTGAGCCCGGTGGCGATGTTGAGCGCGAAGACCGACGTGTCGGTGATCCCGGCCATGATCCGCAGCACGAACAGCGTGCCGACGATCGAGACGCCCCCGATCAGCAGCGGGATCGCCGCCGCGACGACGCCGCGGAAGACGAACAGCAGCAGCAGCGCGAGGATCGGGAAGGCGATCAACTCGGCCCGGGTCAGGTCGGTTTTGGTCTGGTCGTTGGTTTCGTTGAAGCCCGCGGCGAAGCCCCCCATCTGGACGTCGAGGGGGCTGGCGGCGACCAGGGGTTCGACCCCTTCGGCGGCGATGCCGCCGGCGTCCTCGATGTCGGTCGTCGAGAGGTAGCCGGTGATCACCAGCGACTTGCCGTCGCGGGCGATCAGCTCGGCGCCGGCGCGGCGATCGCGCAGCGGGTTGACGACCCGGCCGACGTATTCGACCCGTGACATGCCGCGGCTGAGCCGCTCGACCTCGCGGCGCACGGCGGGGTTGGCAGTGTCGAGCTGCCCGCCGCCGGGCGCGCGGACGACCAGGGCGATCGCCGGGTTGGGGTTGTAGCCGAGCGATTCGTCGAGCAGCTTGGTGGCCCGCTCGCTCTCGGAGGCGCTGTCGGTGAACCCGGCTGCCTTCAGGTGGTGCTCGACGTTGTGGCCGATCGCGACGGCGAGCACGGCGAACATCGCCACGGCGATGAGGACCCGCTTCGGATGGTTCCAGGTGAGGTCTGCGATTCTGGTCATCGGAGTCCTGACGCGAGGGGACGGGGTGCGAGACGCCAGGACCGTACCAGAATTCAAAGTGCTCACTTTGAATTACAAATTAACGCTGTTACGATCGCTACCATCGAAACGATGCCCCGACGCCGCGAATACAACCAATCCTGCAGCCTCGCCTGCGCGCTCGACCGCATTGGCGAGCGCTGGTCGCTGCTGATCGTTCGCGAGCTCAGCCTCGGGCCGTTGCGCTTCTCCGACCTCGTACGCAACGTCGGCAACGCACCCACCGACGTGCTGACCAAGCGCCTGCGCGACCTCGAGAGCCACGGCGTCGTACGCCGTCGCGAGCTCGATCCGCCTGCGACCGGCGTCGCCTACGAGCTGACCGAGATCGGTTTGGGGTTGGAGCGGCCGATGCTCGAGCTGGGTCGGTGGGGCCTGCACTTCGAGCGGGTCGACGACGTCGTCCACCTCGCGCCGACCTCGCTCGCCAACGCGATCCGCGTCCTCGCCCAGCCGCCGCCGGACGCGCGGTTGACGATCGGGCTGCGCAGCGGCGGGCAGGCCTACTGGCTGCGAATCGAGGACGGCTGGATCTCGGCCTCCCGCGGCGAGGCGCAGGACGCCGACCTGGTCCTGGCGGGCGAGCCCTCCGACGTGCTGGCCGCCCTCGTCGCCGGCGAGCCGGCTGAGCGGCGGATCGAGATCGAGGGCGACCGCGGCGCGCTGGAGGAGTTGCGCGCGATGGTCGTCCTGCCCGAGCGCCTGCGCCAAGCGGCGCTGTCGCTCGACGCCGACGCCGAGCCCGCCACCGCTTAGGTCCCTACCGCAGTTCGGCCGAGCTCTTGCCGAGCAGCTGGCGGGCGACGATCAGCAGCTGGATCTGCTGCGTGCCCTCGAAGATGTCGAGGATCTTCGCGTCGCGCGACCACTTCTCGAGCAGCTCGTCCTCGCCGTAGCCGACCGCGCCGCATAGCTCGACGCAGCCGAGCGCGACGTCGACGCAGGTGCGCCCCGCCTTGGCCTTCGCCATCGAGGCCTGCAGCGAGTTGGGCTTGCCGTTGTCGGCCATCCAGGCCGCCTGCAGGGTCAGCAGGCGGGCCGCCTCGTAGTCGGCCTCCATCTCCAGGTAGCGCGAGACCGCGGCCGGCTGGGACAGCGCCGGCAGCGCGTAGTCGATCTCCACTCCCGCCTCGGCGAGCAGCTCTCCCGCCCGCTCGAGGGCCGCCCGGGCGACGCCGACGGCCATTGCCGCGACAAGCGGTCGGGTGTTGTCGAAGGTCTGCATCGCGCCGCCGAAGCCCTGCTTGTCCTCGACCTCCGAGCTGCCCAGCAGCGCCTCTTTCGGCACCCGGCAGTCCTGCAGGATGAAGTTGGCGGTATCCGAGGCGCGGATGCCTAGCTTGTGCTCGAGCCGGTCGAGCTTGAGGCCGGGGTTGTCGCGCTCGACGATGAACGACTTGATTGCCGCGCGGCCCTTGGCGGGGTCGAGCGAGGCCCAGACGACGATCAGCTCGGCCCGGTCGCCGGAGGTGACGAAGATCTTCTCGCCGTTCAGCACGTACTCCTCGCCGTCGAGCTTGGCGGTGGTGCGGATCGCGGCCGAGTCCGAGCCGGCCTCGGGCTCGGTGATCGCCATCGCCGCCCACTTGCCGCCGTAGCGCTCGAGCTGCTCCTCGGTCGCAACCGAGGCGATCGCAGAGTTGCCGAGGCCCTGGCGCGGCATCGAGAGCAGCAGGCCGACGTCGCCCCAGCAGAGCTCGACGATGCCGAGCACGGTGGAGAGGTTGGAGCCGTTGCGGTTGCCGCTGTCGCCGCCGCCGTTCGACTCGCGGCGCACGCCGGCCGCGCCGGCGCCGCTGCCGCTGCCCTCGTTCATCCCGTCGATCAGCGAGGCGAGCATGTCGAGCTCCTTCGGATAGGAGTGCTCTTCGGCGTCGTACTTGCGCGATATCGGCCGGAAGACCTCGGTCGCGACCTGGTTGGCCTGGCTTGCCAGCGGCTTGAACTTCTTCGGTATCTCCAGATTGATCATCTCGTTGCCTTTCGCTTCGGTAGAGGCCGTGCCCTAGACGAGCAGGGCGCCCTCCATGACGCCCGCCGCGCGCAGGTCGCGATACCAACGCTCGACCGGGTGCTCCTTGACGAAGCCGTGACCGCCGAGCAGCTGCACTCCTTCGGAGCCGATCTCCATGCCCTTGGCGGCGCAGAGCTTGCGCGCCAGGGCAGCCTCCCGGCCGAACTCCAGGCCCTGGTCGGCGCGGCTGGCGGCGCGGTAGGTGGCGAGCCGCATGCCGCTCGACTCGATGCCGATGTCGGCGACGCCGAAGGCGACCGCCTGGCGGTTGGAGACCGGTTCGCCGAAGGCGGTGCGTTCGTTGACGTAGGGGATGACGTAGTCGAGGACGGCCTGCGAGGCGCCGACGGCGAGCGCGCACCAGGCGATCCGCGCCCGCTGCACGCACTCGATGTAGGAGTCGCGGTCGCCCTCGGCGAGCAGGGCGGTGCCCGGCAGGCGGACGTCCTCGAGCAGCAGCCGACCCGTGGCGGCTGGCCGCAGGCCCATCGCCGGCTCGTCCTGCACCGAGAGGCCCTTGGCGCCGGACTCGATAACGAACAGCGCCGGGCCCAGGTCCGCGGCCTCGGCCGCGACGAGGAACAGCTCGCACTCGGCCGCGCGGGCGACGAGCGACTTGGCCCCCCTGAGGACCCAGTCCTCGCCCTCCCGACGCGCCGTCGTCTCCAGCTTCAGCGGGTCGAAGAGCGGTCGCGGCTCGAGCAGGGCCAGCGCGGCGGTGGGCACGTCCTCGCCGCTGAAGGCGGGCAGGTAGGTGGCCTCCTGCTCGGGTGTGCCCCAGCGGCCGATCGCGGTGGCGACCGCGCCCGGCGCCAGGGCTGCGTAGGCGATCCCCATGTCGCCGTGGGCGAGCGCCTCGCCGACGAGGGCGCTGGTCGTCGCCGCCTGCTCGTGCATCACGCCGCCCAGCTCCTCGGGGATGCCGAGCGTGTTGACGCCGAGCTCGTTGACCTGCGCCAGCAGCTTGGCCGGGGTCGTGCGCTCGGTGTCGGCCTCTTGGGCGGCGGGTCGGACCTTGGCCGCGGCGAAGTCGCGCACCGCCTCCTGGAACATCTCCTGCTCGTCGTCGGGGCTGACGTCGAAGAGGGCGCGCGGCTTGCCCGTCGCCTGGCGCGCCGGCCCGGTCAGCTTCCGCGCCGCCTTGAAGGTTCGCCCGGCGGCGGTCGCCGAGCGGAAGCCACTCTTGGTCCCCTGGAAGAGCGCTCGCTCGACCTGCTTGCGGGCGCGGATGCGGTCGAGCAGGTCCGAGCCGGCGAGCCAGTTGAGCGCTCGCAGGCCGATTCCCATGCTGCGCTCTGCGACTCCCGTGCCGCCTTTGCCGTTGCCGTTCACTGTGGATTCCTCCCGCTGTTCTGTTTGGACGAAGTCTTCGTCTCGAGCGGCTCGACCGTGCCGTCGAGGTGGGGGGTGTGCTGCTTTGCGTCGCGCACGGCGAAATGGATCTCCGGCTCGCCGGCGTCACTGAGGAGCTCGACCCTGCCCGGCAGCCCGATCGGCTTGCGGAACCGGACCTCGACCGCGAAGGCGTCGGGCAGACGCCCCTCGAGCGCCGCCAGGCAGCGCGCCTTGGTCCACATCCCGTGCGCGATCGCGCTGGGGAAGCCGAGCGGCTTCGCGGTCAGCGAGTGCATGTGGATCGGGTTGCGGTCGCCGGAGACGGACGCGTAGCGCCGCCCGAGATCCTCGCCTAGCCGCCACTCGGCGCTCGGGGTCAGGTCGCGCTCTGGCTCGGAGGAATCACCATCGCCTCCACCGCTGGGCGGTCGAACTTTGGGTCGCATAGCGGTCGAAACCTCGACGGCGGACTGCGAGCGGCCGCGGCGTAGCATGGTGCTGGTCGACTCCCAGGCCAGCTCGTCGTTGGCCCAGGCCTCGGTGAGGAGGCTGAAGGTCTGGCCTCGCTTGTGTGGCTGCAGGGCGGTCGGGCGGACGACGAGCTTCAGCTCCTCGCCGAGCCCGATCGGCCGCTGCTGGACTATCCGGTTCTCGACGTGGACCAGGCCGACCGCGCCGAAGGGGAAGCTGCCATCCGCCATCACCGCCATGTGCAGCGGGAAGGCGAGCACGTGCGGGTAGGTGGGGGGGAGCTGGTCGCGCAGCGTGAAGCCGCAGACGCGGCTGTATGCGGCGACGGCGTCGGGGTCGGGACGCACGCCGGCGAGGCTGAGCTCCAGATCCGGCACGTCCTTGCCTCGGCCCGGCACGAAGGGGAGCCGTGAAGCCCCTGGGATCAGCGGTGCCGCCGCGCGGGCGTAGAGCGGCAGGATCGAGGGCGAGCTGTCGAGCGTCCGCGTCTTCATCAGGCCCCCAGCAGGCTCTGCCCGCAGACGCGGACGACGTTGCCGTTGACGCCGGTCGAGGCGGGGCTGGCGAACCAGGCGATCGTCTCGGCGACGTCGACCGGCAGGCCGCCCTGCGACATGCTGTTCATGCGCCGACCGGCTTCGCGGATCGCGATCGGCATCGCGTCGGTCATCTGCGTCTCGATGAATCCCGGGGCGACCGCGTTGATCGTCGCTCCGCGCTTCGCCAGCTCCGGCGCCAGCCCCTCGACCATGCCGATCACGCCGGCCTTCGAGGTCGCGTAGTTGGTCTGGCCCGAGTTGCCGGCGATGCCGCTCATCGAGGAGACGCAGACGATGCGGCCGTTGGCGCGCAGCAGGTCGCGGTGGAGCAGTTCGTCGTTTATCCGCTCCTCGCTGGAGAGGTTGATCTCCATCAGCGACGTCCAGCGGTCCGCGGGCATCTTCGCGATCGTGCGGTCGCGGGTGACGCCGGCGTTGTGGACGACGACGTCGACGCCGTCGGCAAGTCGTGTGGCGATCGTCGCCGGCGCGTCGTCGTCGGTGATGTCGAGCTCGATCGTCTCCGCATCGAGTCGCTCCGCAACGGCCTTCAGGTTGGCGGAGAGCGCTGGCACGTCGAGCAGGACCAGCTCGGCGCCGTCGCGGTGCAGGACGGTCGCGATCGCCTCGCCGATGCCGCGCGAGGCGCCGGTGACCAAGGCTCGCATCCCGTCCAGCGGCTGCCGCCATTCAAGCTCCGGAGCCTCGGCGACGGCGGTGCCGATGCGGATCACCTGGCCGGAGACGTAGGCCGAGCGGGGGGAGAGGAGGAAGCGCAGGGTGGAGTCGATCTGGTCCTCGGCGCCCTCCTCGACGTAGACGAGCTGGACGGCGATGCCGTGGCCGATCTCCTTGCCGAGCGAGCGGGTGAAGCCCTCGAGCGCACGCTGCGCGGTCGCGGCCCGCACCGGCAGGCCGGAAGGCGGCGTGCCGAGGACGACGACGCGGCCGGAGCGCTCGACCCGGTTCACGTTGGGGTGGAAGAAGCGCTGCAGCTCGACCAGCTCGGTCGAGTCGGAGATGCCGCTCGCGTCGAAGACGAGGGCGCCGACCGGGCTGTCGGACCTCTGCGGGCGCCCAGCGCCGAGCTCGCCGAGCAGCCGCTCGATCGCACGCTCGAGCCGCCCGCCGGGCGCGGCGCCGCTGAGGACGATGCCGCTCGACTTGGTCTCGGCGGCACCGTGGCGTCGCAGCTCCGCCGGGCGGGGGAGGCCGACGCGCGGTGCGATCAGCCGGCCCGGCGGTGAGTTGACGATCTGCGCATAGAGGTCGCTCATCTATTTCCCGTCCTTTCCCGGCGCCTCGAGGATTGCGACGACGCCCTGGCCGGCGGCGGCGCAGATGCTGATCGCGCCGCGCCCGGAGCCGCGCTCGTGCAGCTCCTTGGCCAGCGAGGCGACGATCCGCCCGCCGGTCGCGGCGAAGGGGTGACCGGCCGCGAGCGAGCCGCCGTTGACGTTGAGCTTGTCGCGGTCGATCGCGCCGAGCGGTTTGGGGCGGCCGAGGCGGTCGCGGCAGAAGCGCTCGTCCTCCCAGGCGCGCAGCGTGCAGAGCACCTGGGCGGCGAAGGCCTCGTGGATCTCGTAGAGGTCGAAGTCCTGCAGCTTCAGGCCTTGGCGGTCGAGCATGCGCGGCATCGCGTAGGCGGGCGCCATCAGCAGGCCCTCGCGCTTGTGGACGTGATCGATCGCCGCGGTCTGGCCGTCGACGAACCAGGCGAGGATGGGGAGGCCGCGCTCCCTCGCCCACTCCTCGCTCGCGAGCAGCACCGCCGAGGCGCCGTCGGAGAGCGGGGTCGAGTTGGCGGCGGTCATCGTGCCTTCCTCGCCGCCAAAGACCGGCCCGAGCTTGGCCAGCTTCTCGGTGGAGGAGTCGGGGCGCAGGTTCTGGTCGCGCTCGAGGCCGAGGTAGGGGTTGACGAGGTCGTCCATGAAGCCGCGCTCGTAGGCGGCGGCGAGGTTGTGGTGGCTGGCGACCGCGAGCTCGTCCTGCTCGCCGCGGCCGATGTCCCACTCGGCGGCCATGATCGCGCAGTGCTCGCCCATCGAGAGGCCGGTGCGCGGCTCCTCGTTGCGCGGGATCGAGGGGACGACGTGGCCGGGGCGCAGGCGCGTCAGTTGCCTGAGCCGCCCGGTGGTCGACCTCTCGCGGTTGGCGTCGAGCAGCACCTCGCGCAGATCCTCGTTGAGCCCGATCGGCGCGTCGGAGGTGGTGTCGGCGCCGCAGGCGATGCCGGCGTCGATCTGGCCGAGGGCGATCTTGTTGGCGACCAGGATCGTCGTCTCCAGGCCCGTGCCGCAAGCCTGCTGCACGTCGTAGGCAGGGGTCTCGGGGGCGAGCCGCGTGCCGAGCACGCTCTCGCGGGTCAGGTCGCGGTCGCGCGAGTGCTTGAGCACGGCGCCGCCCGCCACCTCGCCAAGCGCCTCGCCGCCGAGCGAGAAGCGCTCGACCAGGCCGTCGAGCGCGGCGCTGAGCATGTCCTGGTTGGAGGCGCGCGAGTAGACCGAGTTCGAGCGCGCGAAGGGAATTCGGTTGCCGCCGACGACGGCGACCCGACGGGGACTCTCAGTCAACGTCGAAGCCTTTCGATTTGAAGTGAGATACAGGCGTGCAAGGGCCACAAGGCCTCCCGCCGCGGTTACCCGCTACATGGATCGATGTAACATTAACCGAGACATCGATCAATGTCCAGGTCTACGTGATTGGTCGCACACACGACGTTTGGAAGAAGGCCCGGTGCGGCTCCGTCGTCCGCTCAAGGTAACCTCCTAGCCTCTATAGGTACCGAGAGGGGAGACGGTAATGAGGAGCAGTGTTGCGATTGCGGCGTTGGTCGTTTCTTTCTTGGCTTTCGCCGGCACCGCCGCGGCCTTCCAGTGGCACCTGGGATACGGGCAGGCCAAGCACGAAACCAGGCTGTTTGCCGAAGAAACGTGCCGCCACGAACGCAAGTGCATCGCCTACGGGGTGGGGCCGTGCGAACGGATCTCCGAAAGCCGGGTCGACTGCGTGGCTGGGCTTCTGTACAAGGGCGTCGCCGAACCCGGTGACGAAGTCGCCTGCAACATCGTCCTTCACTGGGGCGTCAACCACAGCGGCCAGGTCGTGCTGAAAAACCACGGCAGCCCGAACTGCCGCAAGGTCGAAACGTAGGCTAGGCGACCTCGGAGAAGCCGTAGCGCTGCTGGAAGCGGCGCAGTGGTGCCGGCGCCCACCAGTTCCAGTCGCCGAAGAGGCGTATCAGCGCCGGCACCAGCAGCGCCCTGACCTGGGTCGCGTCGATCAGGACGGCGGCGGCGTAGCCGATCCCCGCCTCCTTCATTTGCGATCTAAATTTAGGTCAAATGACCTATAATTAGGCCATGGATGTCTCAAGACCTTTCGCGGCGCTTTCCGACAGCGTGGACGCTGACGTCCTTGTTGTCCTCTCCGGCTCAACCATGCCACGGAGTGGCCGGGAGCTGGCCCGGCGTGCCGGACGATCCAATACGGGTGTCCAGTACGTCCTCGATCGCCTCGTTGAGCATGGTTTGGTGAAACGCGAGGAGGCGGGCAGGACCTTTCTGTACACCTTGAATCGCAATCACCTGCTGGCTCCAGTTGTCGAGCAGATGGCTGGTGCCCAGGCGGAGCTCATTCAGCGCCTTCGCGATGAGATCGGTCACTGGCGGGTGGCTCCGTTCCATGCCTCGCTCTTCGGTAGTGCAGCACGAGGCGATGGCGACACCGAAAGCGATATCGACCTCTTTGTTGTCCGAGCCGTCAAGGTCAACTCCGACGATAGAGCTTGGCGACAGCAGGTTGACGGCCTCGCGCGTGCGGTTAGGGGTTGGACTGGAAATAACGCGAGTATCGCCGAGGTTGGACAGGGGGAGCTGCCGAAGCTTCGTCGCGGCCGGCCGCCAGTTGTCGCCGAGCTTGAGAGGGACGCCGTCGATCTCGCCGGGAAGTCGGTGCGGGCAGTGTTGAGGGAAACGTGATGACCCGCAAGTCCGTGTCAGGAGCTCGGCCAGCGATCGCGTTCCGGCAACCATCACGATGCTGAGGGGCTGCTCGAACAGGTCAGACCCGCTGGCAAGCAGGCCGCAAATCAGCTACGCCAGCTGATCGATCTCAAGGATGCAGCGCACTACGGTTTTATCAATGTCACAACAGCGCAGCTCAAGCGTTCGCTTCGCCAGGCAGAGCGACTCGTCGAGTTCGCCGAAGGAGTAGTGCGCCGGTCTTAGCGTTCAGGCAACCTCGGAGAAGCCGTAGCGCTGCTGGAAGCGGCGCAGTGGTGCCGGCGCCCACCAGTTCCAGTCGCCGAAGAGGCGCATCAGCGCCGGCACCAGCAGTGCCCTGACCAGGGTCGCGTCGATCAGGACGGCGGCGGCGTAGCCGATCCCCGCCTCCTTCATGAAGAAGATCGCAGCTCCTTGATCCGCGCCAGGACCAGGACCGCGTGTCAGCAGGTTCATCAGCAGGGTCTTGAGCGGCAGCACCACCGAGCCGGTCAGCATGAACAGCAGCAGCAGGGTGGTCAGGCGATGATGCCGATGACCAGCGGCAGGTTGCGACCGAGGCTCGTCTTCATCACCATGGGGTGACGGCTTCAGCTCTCGTAGAGCTTGACGACGCGGACCGTGCCGTCGGGTGCCGCGTCGACGCAGAGGTTGCAGAGCACGCACTCGTCGAGGTTCTTGGCGACTATCTCGACACCGGAGTCGCTCGCGGCGAAGATGTCGACGGGGCAGACTTCTTCGAGCTTCTTGGCCAGCTCGGCGTCGCCGGCGACCGAGGCGTCGACTTCGACGTCGATGAAGACCTTGTCCAGGGCCTCGGCCATCAGGCGGCCACCCCCAGCTTCTCCTTGACCGCGTCGGGGATCTCGTCGATCCGCTCGACGACGCGGATGCCGGCGGCTTCGAGGCGGGCGATCTTCTCAGTTGCCGTGTCCTCTTTGCCCTCGACGATCGTGCCGGCGTGGCCGAAGCTCATGCCCTTCATCTCCTCGTCGTCCATGAACTTGCCGGCCATGAAGGCGACGATCGGCAGGCGGCTGTCGTTCTCCTTGACCCAGGTGGAGAGCTGCGCCTCCATGCGGCCGCCGGGCTCGGTGTAGATGACGATCGCCTGCGTCTGCTCGTCGGCCTCGAAGTAGGGCATCAGCTCGGCGTAGGTCGAGCCGATGATCGCGTCGCCGCCGATCGAGACGGCGGTCGAGACGCCGAGGCCGGCCTGGGTCAGCGAGGAGGAGATCTCGGTGGTCATCCCGCCGGAGCGGCTCATCACGCCGACCGGGCCCGGGGCGTAGGCCTTGGCCGCGTCTTTCGCCGGGCCGCCGATGCCGCCCATCTTGCAGATCTCGGGGACGATCAGGCCGAGGCAGTTGGGTCCGATGATCCGCGCCTCGTGCATGTCGGCGAGCTCGACCATCTGGGCGACGTCGCCGCGCGGGATCCGCTCGGTGACGATCACGATCAGCTTGATCCCGTTGAGGATCGCCTCGAAGACGGCGTCCTTGGTGAAGGCGGGGGGGACGGTGACGACCGAGCCGTCGATCGGCCCGCCGTAGTTCTCGACGGCCTGGGCGACGGTGTCGAAGACCGGCACGCCGTGGACCTCCCGGCTCTTGCGGCCCGGCGTGACGCCGCCGACGACCTTGGAGCCGTAGTCGAGGCACTCGCGGGTCAGGTTGACCGCCTCGCGCCCGGTGATCCCCTGGACGATGAAGGTCGTGTCCTTGCTCAGCAGGATCGACATCAGGCCGGCGCTCCCTGGATCTTGGCGACGGCGCGGCCCGCCGCCTCCCACATCGAGACCGAGCGGTCGCAGTACTCGACGCCGTAGCGATCGAGGATCTTGAAGCCCTCGTCCTCCCAGGCGCCGGGAATGCGGAAGATCGCGATCGTCTCGCCGGGGTCCTTGCCGAGCTCGAGGCAGGCCTTGATCACGCCACGGGCGACGATGTCTACGCGGGTGTTGGAGACGATCGACATCATCACGGCGATCTTCTCGACGCCGTCCTTTTCGAGAACCTCCTTGGCCAGGCCGCAGGCCTTGGCGACCGAGGGGTTGCCGCCGATCTCGGAGTAGTTGGCGGGCTTGCCGCCCTGGCTGCGGACTGCGTCGGTCAGCGTCAGCGAGCCGCCGCCGGCGCCGATCACGAGGCCGAGGTTGCCCTCGAAGCCGTGGTCCTTGCCCTGGATCACGCCGCGGTGGTCGGCGGCGTCGATCGCGGCGACGTTGCGCTCGAAGGCGGAGGGCTCATAGGTCTCGCGCGTGTCGTCCTCGGCGATCTCGAGGTGCTTGCGGAGCAGTGCCTTCTGGCGGCCGACCGCCTCGGCCTCCATCTCCATGTGGGCGTCGAGGGCGACGAAGCTGCCGTCGGCGAGCTCGGCCAGGGGGTTGATCTCGGCCAGCGTCATGTCGTAGTCGCGGAAGAGGCGGGCGAGCTTGGCGAGGATCGGCGTGGCGCGGTTGAGCCGCGAGCCGGTGACGCCGGTCGCGGCGATCGTCTGCTTGGCCTCGAAGTCGGGGATCGGCATCAGGTTGCTGACGTGGCCGCGGCCGACGTGGTCGGGGTGGGTCTCGGCGACCTCCTCGATGTCGATCCCGCCCATGTCGCTGAACAGCATCAGCGGCCGCTTCGCGGTGCCGTCCCAGACGACGCTCGCGTAGTACTCCTGCTTGACCTCGGCCTTGGGGTCGACGAGGACGCCGCGCGGCATGTGGCCGTTGATCTCCAACTTCAGTATCGCCTCGGCGTGCTCGGCGGCCTCATCGGGCGTGTCGGCGAACTTGACGCCGCCGGCCTTCATCCGGCCCCCGCTCAGCACCTGCGACTTGATCACCGTCGGGCCGCCGATGTCTTCGGCGGCCCTACGGGCCTCGTCGGGGGTCTGGCAGAAGCCGTACTTTGTGACGGGAATCCCCGCCAGCTCGACGATCTTGCGTGCCTCGTACTCGTAGAAGCGCATTGCGGCGCGGAACCCTATCCAACCTTGGCGCGAACCCAAGTCCGCCGCAGCTCGGCGCTCAGCTCCAAGGCGACGTTCCCACCACTGGCGAGCACCGTTCCGTCGATCGCACCGACCGGCTCGATGCCCCGGACGGAGCCGGTCAGGAAGACCTCGTCGGCGCTGAGGAGGTCGTTGAGGGAGAGGCGCTCCTCGCGTGCCTCGATGCCGAGCTCGCCGGCCAGCTCGATCGTCCGCATGCGTGTGACGCCGGGCAGGATGCGGCCGTCCAGCGGGGGGGTCAGGAGGAAGCCGTCCCGTAACGAGAACACGTTTGCCCGCGAGGCCTCGAGCACCGAGCCGTCCTCGTCGACGAGGAGGGACAGGGAGCCTTCGGGGAGCTCGGCTTGCGCCGCGTCGAGCAGCGCCCGGTCGACCCACTTGTGCGACCCGAGCCCGCCGGCGAGCGGGAGGCTGTGCAGCGCAACCGGCCCCGATCGCTCCTCGATCTCGCGGAACGAGATCTTTGTCTCGAACCGATCGGCGCCCGGCACGACGACGATCCGCATCGCGCCAGCCTCCAGCTGGATGTCCACCTCTCCGAGGTCCAGCGCGGCGAGCTCCGGGAAGAGCTCATCGAGGCTGTTCGTCAGGCGAGCGAGATGCGCCTCCATCTCAACCGGCTGGCCGTCGATGACGAGCAGGGTCTCGAAGACGCCGTGGCGGGGATCGGGCACGCGGCCATTGTGGCAACCTCGCGCGGGTTGAAGACGCTGCTGATCGACAACTACGACTCCTTCACCTACAACCTCTTCCAATTGCTGGCAGAGGTCAACGACGAGGAGCCGCTGGTCGTCAGCAACGACGAAGCGAGCTGGGACGTGCTTTCGGACCTGGAGTTCGACAACGTCGTCATCTCGCCTGGGCCTGGGAGGCCCGACCGCACCGGCGACTTCGGCGTCTGCGCAGAGGCGATTCAACGCTCGGCTGTCCCGCTTCTCGGCGTCTGTCTCGGCCACCAGGGCTTGGGCGCTCTCTGCGGCGCGATGGTCGTTCCCGCCCCCGAACCGGTTCACGGCCGCCTCAGCGCCGTCCTGCACGACGACTCGCCGCTTTTCGCCGACATCCCACGCGAGTTCCAGGCCGTCCGCTACCACTCGCTCTGCGTAGAGCAGCCATTGCCGGACGAGCTGCGTGGCATCGCTTGGACAACCAACGGCGTGCTCATGGCGCTCGAACACCGAGACCGACCGCTCTGGGGTGTCCAATTCCACCCCGAGTCGATCTGCACAGGCCACGGCCGCCAGCTGCTCGTAAATTTCCGCGACCTCAGTGGTCGGTCTCTGCGAGGTGCTTCAGGCGCATCGCGAAAGGGCCGTCGGGGTGCCCCCCTCGCGCAGCGGCGTCCTGTTTTTCGCCCAGGCGGACTCAGCGTGGCCGCGACCGGCGTCCCTGGCGAAAAACCCAGCAAGCGAGGGGGACACCCCGACGGCCCTCCCCTGCAACTCGCCGTGAAGCGACTCGATGGGCCGGTCGATCCCGAGCTGGTTTTCGTCAGCTTGTATGGGGAAAGCGAGAACGCGTTCTGGCTCGACAGCAGCCGGGTGGGGGATGGGGCGCGCTTTTCGTTCATGGGCGACGACGGGGGTCCGCTGGGGGCAGCAATCACCTACGACGTTGGCGAGGGGGAGGTGCGGATCGAGCGTGACGGGGAGATCGAGCTGCGACGGGAATCGATCTTCGATCATCTGGCGACCGAACTGGCGCGACCTAGGCCCAAGGGGCCCGAGCTGCCATTCGAATTCGATTGCGGCTTCGCCGGTTGGCTCGGCTACGAGCTGAAGGCCGAGTGCGGGGGAGAGGCGGCGCACGAGTCGCCGCTGCCGGACGCCGCCTTCGTCTTCGCGGGCCGCATGATCGCCTTCGATCACGTCGAGGGGCACACTTACCTGCTTTGCCTCGCCGAGCCTGGCGGGGAGGACGAGGCGCAGGCGTGGCTCGCCGCGGCCTCCGCCCACCTCACCTCATTGGCCCGGGCGCCTTTGTCTCGCATAGCGACACCAAGGCGCCCGGAGCGCTTTTGTGAGCCGCGTCTGGTCCGGCCGCGCGAGCGTTACCTGGACGACATAGCCGAGTGCGAGCGGCTACTTGCCGAAGGGGAGACGTATGAGGTCTGCCTGACCAACTCGGTCGTTGCCGATGCGGCGCCGGATCCCCTCGCGCTCTACCGCACCCTGCGCCGGGTCAACCCTGCACCCTTCTCCTCGTACGTGCGCTTCGGCGACGCCGCCGTGCTCAGCTCGTCACCCGAGCGATTCCTGCGGGTCGGCCGCGACCGCTGGGTCGAGGCGAAGCCGATCAAGGGGACGAGCCGTCGCGGCGAGACTGCCGCGGAAGACGTCCGGCTCGCTGAGAAGTTGCGCGGCAGCGAGAAGAACCGCGCCGAGAACCTGATGATCGCCGACCTGCTTCGCAACGACCTCGGCTCGGTCTGCGAGGTGGGCACCGTGCACGTCCCCAGCCTGATGCGGGTCGAGACCTACGAGACGGTGCACCAGCTCGTCACCACCGTGCGCGGCCTGCTGCGCGAGGGCCTCGACCCCGTCGACTGCGTCCGCGCCTGCTTCCCGCCCGGCTCGATGACTGGCGCACCGAAGCTGCGCACGATGGAGATCATCGACTGCCTGGAGGTCGAAGCGCGCGGCGTCTACTCCGGCGCGATCGGCTACTTCGGCCTCGGCGGCGGCTGCGATCTCAGTGTCGCGATTCGCACGATCGTCAGCGACGGAAACTCGGCCAGGATCGGCGCCGGCGGCGCGATCGTCATCCAGTCCGATCCCGACGACGAGTACGAGGAGCTGCTGCTCAAGGCGAGCGCCTCCATGCGGGCGCTCGATCTCGAAATATTCCCGGTGTGTTGTCAAGTAATGCCTTATCAGGCATAATCTTTCTATGGATGCAGCCTCGCTGATCAAGCTGACCAGGAAGCGACACCGAATCAGCCAGCGGTCTCTGGCTCTGCGAGCGGGGACCGACCAGGCCGCTATCAGCCGGATCGAGCGCGGCGATGTGTCCCCGAGCGTCGAGACCGTCGGGCGGCTTCTGGCCGCGATGGGCGAGCGCCTGCAATTGGGTGTCGAGCGACTCGACGGAGACCACGACCCGGTCCACCTTCGCGCCGCGCTCGAGCGGGCTCCGGAGGAACGGTTGCGGCTTGCGATCTCCTGGAACCGGATGGCCGGGCGCCTGAGCGAGGCCGGAAGGCGGGCCAGTGCCGGCTGAGCGCACGCCGGCGCCACTGGATGCGCAGCGGATCTTCGACGAGCTTGCCCGCCACGAAGTCGATTTCGTCCTGGTGGGAGGGATGGCGGCTCAGACGCACGGGAACACGCGGATGACCAATGACGTCGACCTGATCCCGCGCCCCGAGCCCGGCAATCTCGAGCGTCTCGCCGAGGCGCTGCGAGCGCTCGAAGCCCGCGTGCTCAATCCCGGGCACGAGCACATGGAGATCGACTCGGCGATGCTGCCGCGCGCGACGATCTGGCAGCTCGCCACTCCGCACGGGGACATCGATGTGCTGCATGGGGCTCCTGGCGCCGCTCCTTACCGCGAGCTTCGCGAGCGGGCGATCGTCATAGCGCTCGACGAAGCGAGGGTCCCGGTCGCCGGTCGGGACGACCTGATCCGGATGAAGCTCGCTCGCGGGCGGGCGGTCGACCGAGCGGACGTCGCTGCACTCACCGACGCCGAGGCGGAACCGGACGAGGCAGGCTGACTTCGCTACAGCCGGATCAGGCTCGCTGCGTCGATCTCCCGCGTGACGCCGCGGAAGTCGACCGTGAGCGGCGCCGTGGCGACGACGTCCGCGTAATCGATCCCCGGATGGGGGGTGACGATCGCGACGAGATCGGCCGAGCGCAGACCCTCCTCGAGGCTGACCGACCCAAGGCCGAACTCGGACAGCCGAGGGACGAACGGGTCGTGGTAGGAGATGTCACCGCCCAGCTCTTGGAGGAGGCTGACGATCTCCAGCGCCGGCGACTCGCGGATGTCGCCGACTCCGGCCTTGTAGCTGACGCCGAGCAGCAGGACGCGGGACCCCTTGACAGCCTTTTCGGCCTCATTGAGAGCGCGCGCGATCCTGTCCACGCAGTAGTTGGGCTGGGCTCGATTTATTTTCCCGGCGAGCTCGATGAACTCGGGGTAGAAGTCGTGCTCGCGCGCCTTGAAGGCGAGGTAGAACGGGTCGACCGGCAGGCAGTGGCCGCCCATGCCCGGCCCCGGATCGAAGCGCATGAAGCCGAAGGGCTTGGTGTCGGCCGCTTCGATCACCTCCCAGACGTCGATCCCGAGCCGGTCGCAGAGCTGGGAGAGCTCGTTGACCAGGGCGATGTTGACCGAGCGGAAGATGTTCTCGAGCAGCTTCGCCAGCTCGGCGGCCTCAGGGGAGGAGAGCACGACGACCTTGTCGCAGATCAGCGAGTACAGCTCGCGGGCGCGCTTGGTGCTGGCCGGGGTGACCCCGCCGACCAGCTTCGGGGTGGTGCGCACCGTGTAATCGGTGCGGCCGGGATCGATCCGCTCCGGCGAGAAGGCGAGGTGGAAATCACGGCCCGCCGCCATCCCGGACTCCTCGAGGATCGGCTGGATCCGCTCGCGCGTCGTACCCGGGTAGGTCGTCGACTCGAGCACGATCAACTGGCCCGGCTGCAGGATCGTCGAGAGCGCGGCCGCCGAGTCGGTGAGATAGGTGAGGTCGGGTTCGCGCGACCCGGTCAGTGGGGTCGGCACGCAGATCACGATGGCTTCGCAGGAGCCGAGCCCGTCCTTGTCGAGCGTCGCGCGGAGGCGATCCCGCAGCGGCGCCAGGCTCGCATCCGGGATGTCCTCGATATAGCTGCGCCCATCGTTCAACGCCTCGACCTTGCCTGGGTTCGCCTCGAGGCCGACCACCTCGTGACCCGCCTCGGCGAAGGCGACGGCCAGCGGCAGCCCCACGTACCCCAGACCGACGATCCCGATCTTCATCGCCGAGAGTCTAAGCAGTCCAGGCGGACCCGTTTAGCCGAACGGCGGGTGGGCGAAGTCCGGCACGGGCTTCATCGAGAAGGGCAAGGAGCTCTGGCCCTTGTAAAGAGCTCGCACGGCCCCACGCTTGTTGCGCCCGTACTGGTTGGCAGCGGTGCCGCTGAAGAGTCCCGCCTTGTTTGCACGCACGGTCACCACCTTGTTCCAATGGCCGCCTCTCCATAGCTGGATCGCAATCCTCCCTGGCTTGCTGTTCGGCGTTCGACCCCAGAAGAACAGGCCCCTGTTGGTCGGGTAGGAGACGAACGGGAAGCGGAAGGCGTAGAGGACTTCCTTCGGCTGATCTTCGGCCACAGTCGCCCCCCGGAAGTACAGACCGGATTGGAGGGTTTCGCTGAACGACGCGCCGGGTTCGTACCGGTCGTCGTGGAGGCTGTACCAGAAGAAATGGCTGACCCCAGCCCTCCACGCACGGTAGAGCGCTTCCGCCGTCCACCGGCTCTCGATCTTCATCGGCAGTCCTCCCGGGTCGGGAGGCTTGGAATCCCAGGAGAACTCCGTGATCCACAATGGCGTGCGCTTGAAGTCGCCTTTGATCCGGCCGGCGCGATCAGCCGCGTCGAGCAGCGTCTGTAGCTTGGGCAGATCGCCGAGCTCGACGTCGTTGACGCCTCCTTCGTGGGTCGGTCCACCCGTCGTGTACGGCTGAATCGCGAAGATGTCGAAATGCACGCCGCCACCGCAGTCGCCCGGGGCGGGGCGCGGGTGATCGTGGCCCTGCATGCACAGCAAGAGGCGTGCGAAGCGCATCGGCCCGATCGTGTATTGGGGGACGGCTATGGGACCAAGGCCCGCGGAGAGCACCAGATCGGATGAATCGACTGCCTTGATTGCCGCGTAGAAGGAGTTGATCAGGGTCCGGTAGAGGTCCGGCGAGACCGGCCTGTCGCCTTCGTACTGCGGATTGAAGAACAGGCTCAGGTTGGGCTCGTTCAGGCCTTGCCAGAGCCTCACCCGGGGCAGGCCACCGAAGGTGCCGCTGTAGCGCCGCGCCGCGGCGGTTGCGAAAGTCGCCAGCGCTGCGGGGTCGGGATTGCAGGTTCCGGTCCGCGCGAAGGAAGGAGCCTGGCATCCCTCCGCCCACGATGGAGCTCCGTCGACCTGCAGAACGGGCGTGAGCCCGGCCTGGATCGCGTTGACCACGGCGGTGTCGCTGAGGCGCCAGTCATAGCTGGGATCCGCTGGATCGTCGGGGTGCCAGTCGGAGGGCATACGCGTCGGAGCCACTTCGCCCCACCTGAGCGGGATTCGCACGAATTGCGCTCCGGCCGCCCGCGTGTGCTCGAACGACAATGGGTCGTCGTCTCCGACGTTGGTAATCCCGGTAACGAGCGAGCGGGCAGCGGCGCTCGCCGGAGCCATCGAGAGCGAC
>JAPVSJ010000114.1:0-1813 GCA_047519745.1 Actinomycetota bacterium
GCGGCATCGATCAGGTCCTCGAGAACGCCAAAGCGGCCGCCTAGGCTGAGGAGCGTCGAATGGCGGCGGAGCACATGGTCGACGTCGAGGTCCTGACTCCCGAGGGCGAGGTCTGGAGCGGCGAAGCGCGCCAGGTGAGCAGGCGGGCGGCCTCGATCTGGGCCGAGAGGTCGGCGATCTTCGCCTGGATCGACTGGAATTTGGCGATCGGCTGACCGAAGGCCCGGCGCTCCTTGGCGTAGGAGATCGCCTCGTCGAGGGCGCCCTGGGCGAGGCCGACGCCCATCGCGGCGACCCCGATGCGGCCGCCGTCGAGGATGTGGAGGAAGTTCTTGAAGCCGTCGCCGCGGCGGCCGAGCAGGCTGGCCTCGGGCACGCGGCAATCCTCGAAGGAGAGGGGACGGGTGTCGGAGGCGTTCCAGCCCATCTTGCGGTAGGGCTCGCCGGCCTCGTAACCGGGCGTCCCGTAGGGAACGATCAGGTTGGAGATCTCCTTGCGCCCATCGGCCTCGCCGGTCACCGCCGTGATCGAGACGCAGCCCGAGATGTCCGTCCCCGAGTTGGTGATGAACTGCTTGGCCCCGTCGATGACCCACTCGCCGTCGTCAAGCTTCGCCTGCGTGCGCACGTTGCCGGCATCGGACCCCGCCTCGGGCTCGGTCAGCCCGAAAGAGGCGAGCTTCTGCCCACTGCAGAGCACCGGCAGCCACTCGTCCTTCTGCTCGTCGGACCCCCAGAGATAGATGGGCATCGTCCCGAGGGAGGTGTGGGCAGCCATGGTGATGCAAACCGAAGAATCGATCCGCGCCAGCTCTTCCACCGCCAAGACATAAGAGAGCGTGTCAGCCCCGCCACCCCCGTACTCCTGTGGAAACGGGATCCCCATAAGCCCAAGCTTCCCCAGCTTCTCGACGATCTCATAAGGAAAGCTCTTAGTCCGATCCAGCTCCTCCGCAACGGGCTTGACCTCAGCACGAGCGAAATCCCGCACGGTGCCCTGGATCAGCTTCTGCTCATCTGAAAGCTCGAAATTCACGGCGGGGAGCCTATTGCGATTCTTGCGCGGGCAGCTCAATGGCTACGTGAGGAGGGCCGGGGTGTCCCTCGCGCGCAGCGGCGTCCTGTTTTTCGCCCCACTCACAATCTCGGACGGCCGCACCCGCGACAGGCGAAAAACCCAGCAAGCGGGAGGGACACCCCGGCCTTCCGCCGCCAAGCCCTACAACTGAAGACTCTTGACCTGCAGCAACTCCTCGATCGCAAACCGCCCGTTCTCGCGCCCGTGCCCCGACTGCTTGTACCCGCCGAACGGCGCCAGCGGGTTGAACGCGCCGCCGTTGATCTCGATCTGCCCGGTGCGAATCCGCTTGGCTACGGCGATTGCGTGCTCCTGGTCCGCCGACCAGACGCCGCCGGCGAGGCCGTAGACGGTGTCGTTGGCGATCCGCACCGCGTCGTCCTCGTCGTCGTAGGGCTGAATCGCCAGCACTGGGCCGAAGATCTCCTCCTGGGCGATCGTCATCCCCGGTGTCACGTCGGAGAAGACCGTGGGGCGGACGAAGTAGCCGCGCTCGAGCCCCTCGGGGGGCGCGGCGCCACCGGTCACCAGCTTGGCGCCTTCGGCCTCGCCCTTCTCGATGTAGCCGCGGACGCGCTCGCGCTGGACCTCGGAGACGAGCGGACCGAGCCGGGTCGAGTCCTCGAAGGGGTCGCCGGGGGTGAAGGACTCCGCCGCCGACTTCGCCAGCTCCTCGGCTTCGGCCAGCTTCTCGCGCGGCACCAGCATCCGGGTCAGGGCGCTGCAGGTCTGGCC
>JAPVSJ010000115.1:0-27018 GCA_047519745.1 Actinomycetota bacterium
CGGTGATCAGCTCGCCGACCCGGTCCTGGTACTCCTCGAACATCATCATCCGTTCGGCCTCGCGGATCCGCTGCAGGATCACCTGCTTGGCGGTCTGTGCGGCGATCCGGCCGAAGTCTTCGGGGGTGACGTCGCGGGTCTCGATCTGATCCTCGTAGGGGGCGATCATCTCCGGGTCGAGCTCGGGCTCCTCGGGCTCTTTCAGCTCGCCCGTTTCGGGATCGATCTCGCGCTCTTCCTCCTCCTGGGCCTCGGCGGCCTCGGCGAGCAGCTTCTCCTCCAGCTCGGCCGGCAGGATCAGTTCGAAGACGAGAAAGTCGCCGGTCTCGTGGTCGAGGTCGACGCGCGCGTATTTCGCCGCTCCGGGGGTCTTCTTGTAGGCCGACAGAAGAGCGTCGGCGAGGGCGTCCATCAGCTTGTCGGCCGAGATGCCCTTCTCCTGCTCGAGCGCCTTGATTGCTTCGACGATCTCTTTGCTCACGGCTGCTCCTTACGGTATTTGGGCCCCGGCGAGGAGACCTCGAGCGCGTACTCGGCGCGAAGTTGGTTGAGATGCTTGGCGACCCGTTCGCAGAGCGCCAGGTCGACCCCTGCCGGGTGGTCGATGAAGAGGCGCAGCGATTCGGTCCCCGGTTGCTCGACGGCAACGAGGTCGAGCTCGGAGTCGAGCTCGGAGAGTTGCTGCTGGATGTTGTCTTTGAGGTCTGCCATGCGTGGTTTTGCTTCGTTCTGCCTGGTTCGGGACGAAAAAAAAGTGGGCCAGGCCCACTTCTCGCTACTGCACTAGGGACTAAAAAGCTTGAAGCCAGTATAGCCCGTCAGGCTTGCGCGCCGGGAGGGGGAGTCCCCTCCCCTGACTCGCGGCCCTGCGGGCCGCTCTGAGTATCCGCCAGTTGAGGGGACTCCCCCTCCCGGCGCAGAGCATCCACTCGGTCCAAGATCTGCTCGGCTATAACGTCCTTGGGGGCTTGGGCGAGAGTGGTCTCTTCGATGGAGCTGATCAGGGTTGCGGCGTTGTCGGTGCTCTCGAAGCCGATGCTTGGGTCGGAGACGTCGTTTAGGACGATCAGGTCGACGGCCTTGCGATGCAGCTTCTCGCGTGCTCGGGCTACGTCGTTGCCGTGTTCGGCAGCGAAGCCTACGACCGTTTGGTCCGGGGTACGGGAAGCCGCGAGGGCGGCGAGGATGTCCTCGGTCGGCTCCAGGTGGAGGTCTAGGTTGCCTTCGCGCTTCAGCTTGTCCGTGGCCGGGGCGGCGGCTCGGAAGTCGGCCGGGGCGGCTGCCATCAGCAGGACCTGGGTCTTGGCGAACTCGGTTCTGGCCGCCTCGGCCAGCTCGGCCGCGGTCTCGACGTCGATGCGGCGGACTCCGGCCGGCTCGGGCAGGGAGACGTTTGCCGCGATCAGGGTGACGTCCGCGCCGCGCCGCGCCGCGGCGGCGGCAAGCGCGATGCCCATGCGGCCGCTGGAGCGGTTGCCGATGAAGCGGACCGGGTCGATCGGCTCGCGGGTGCCTCCCGCGGTGACGAGGACGCGCAGGCCGTCCCAGGGGCGCTCGCCCGCGGGCAGGACGGCTTCGATGCGGGCAAGCAGATCGGCGGGGTCGGGTAGGCGACCCTTGCCGAACTCGCCACGCGAGGCGAGCCTGCCCTCGCCGGGGTCGATCACCTCGACGCCGCGTTCGCGCAGGGTCGCAAGGTTGGCCTGAGTGGCGGCATCGGCGTACATCCGGTCGTTCATCGCCGGCGCGACGAGGCGTGGCGCCGTGCAGGCCAGGAAAGAAGTGGTGAGCATCGAGTCGGCCATTCCCGCCGCGAGCTTGGCCAGCGTGTTGGCCGAGGCCGGCGCGACCAGGTAGGCGTCGCAGTTGGCGGCCAGCTCGAGGTGACCGATCGGGTCGTGCTCGGGTCGCGGGTCGCCCGGAAAGGCGCCGCCCAGCGGGTCGCGCTCGAACTCGGAGCTGAGCACGGGGGCGCCGACGATGCCCTCGAAGGAGGCGGCGCCGACGAAGCGGCCGGCGGCCTCGGTCATCACGACGCGCACGCCGTGTCCGGCGACGGTGGCGAGACGGGTCAGCTCCAGCGACTTGTAAGCGGCAATCCCGCCGCTTACGCCGAGCAGGATCCTTGCCATGTCTCCCCCTTGGTCTAGAAGAGCGCGCTAAGCGCGGTACTCGTATTTGAGCTTGCCCTCGGCAAGCTCCTCCAGCGCCATCGAAAGGTAGTTGCGGTCTCCGCGGGTCTCGACCATCGGCGGCGGGTACTCGCCGAAGCCACCCTCTCCGAGATTGTGGAAGTAGCTGTTTATCTGGCGGGCTCGCTTCGCCGCGACGACGACTGCCGCGTAATGGGAGTCGGCGTGGTCGAGGAGCTTGTCTACGCGTGGTTTGATCATTCGGCCGCCGAGTCTACTGACAGGCCCAACTCGGCGCGCACGATCCCCTCCAGGTCCGCCGCCGCACGCTCCAGGTCGTCGTTGACCACCAGGTGGTCGAAGTCCCCTTGCGCAGCCAGCTCGACCTCGGCCACCTTCAGCCTCGCGTCGATCGCCTCGGCCGAGTCGGTGCCGCGCGACTCCAACCGCCTGCGCAGGGCCGTGGGGTCGGGCGGAACGATGAAGACCTGGACCGACTCGCGCATCGCGGCGCGCACCTGACTCGCGCCCTGGACCTCGATCTCGAGCACGACCGAGCGACCAGCATCGAGCCGCTTGCGAACCTCGGAGCGCAGGGTGCCGTAGCGGTTGCCGCTGTAGGTGGCGAACTCGAGGAAGTCTTCGCGCTCTATCCGCTGATCGAACTCCTCCGGCGTCAGGAAGTGGTAATCGCGGCCGTCGATCTCGCCCTCGCGGGGCTCACGCGTGGTCGCCGAGACAGAGAGCTCGAGATCGGGCACGCGCTCGAGCAGCTGGGAGATCAGCGTTCCCTTGCCGACCCCGCTGGGGCCGGTAATGACGAAGACTTTGGCCATGTTCGGCCGGAGATACTGACCGCTACGGCGGTCGGCTTCGCTACCTGCGAAGTTGGCTGACCAGCTCTGCCCGTTGACGCTCTGAAAGCCCGCCGATCGTCTTCGAGGGCGAGATGCGGCACTGGTTGAGGATCCGGTTGGTCTTCACGCGGCCGTACTTGGGAACGGCGAGCAGCATGTCGAAGACCTTGGCGGTCATCACGTACTCGGGCGGATCGAGGAGCAGCGCGTGGATGCTCGCCTTGCCCGCTTTGAGGTCCTTCTTCAGCTTGGCGCGGGCGGTGCGGATGTCGTTTGCCCGCTTCAGCGCGTCCATTCGCTGGTCCAGCGACCTCTCGGGGGCCGCTGCGGAGGTCTTGACTGGGGAGGGCATGTGGGCGGCGAGTATAGCCGCGGCTCGCGGGCGTGCAAGGTCATCCGGCCGCTTTTTCGCCAAATTCACCTAGACCTCCAGTCTAGGTTGAGGCTTGCTCGGCAAGCGAGGACCGCTCAGACAGCTCTGCGGCAATTCGCGCGCCCGCTTTCGGGTCACGAAAGCTCTCCGTGCCAACCGCGACCAGCGTCGCCCCGGCGACCAGCATCTCGAGCGCATCGTCGCCACAACCGATCCCTCCCATGCCGATGACGGGCAGTGAGACCGCGCTCGCGACAGCACGGACCTGCGCCACGGCGATCGGCCGGATCGCGGGACCGGAAAGCCCCCCCTGCCCCACCCCGATCCCAGGCTTTCCCGTTTTCGGATCGATCGCGCTGGCCTTCATCGTGTTGATCAGCGAGACCGCATCGGCTCCCCCCTCTTCCGCGCCCACCGCCACGGCAGGGGGATCGGCGACGTTCGGAGTCAGCTTCACGATCAACGGCTTCGACGTCAGCGGACGCAGCGCTTCCAACAACGCGCTGGTCTCCTCGGGTTGCTCACCGACGATCAGCCCGGAGTGGACGTTGGGGCAGGAGACGTTCAGCTCGATCGCAGCCACCTCGTCCTTTTCATCCAAAGCGGAGACCATGCGCTTGAAGTCCTCATGGCCCGTTGCCATCACGGAAACGATCAGCGGCACAGGCAGCTCCGCCAACTGCGGCAAGTCGTCGGCGATAAATCCCTCGAGGCCTTTATTCGGCAGCCCGATCGAGTTGATCATCCCCGCAGGCGTCTCCCAAATCCGCTGCGGCTCATTCCCGGCCCGCGGCTCCAGCGTGATCGTCTTGGAAACGAAGGCGGAGAACGGGAACTCCTCGAGAAGTGCGTCCCCGTAGACCCGACGCGCAGCGATCGCGTCGAAGGTGCCTGAAGCATTGATCACCCGATTGGCAAGCTCGATCTCGCAGAACTCAACCACCGCGCACCACCGGACCGTCGACGCATAGACGTATGTAGCCACCGTCGGGTTTCGGCACCGCGCAGCCGAAGCAGGCGCCGTAGCCGCAGGCCATTGGCGACTCCATTGCCAGCTCACAGGCGACGTCGTGAGAACTACAGAGAGCTGCAACGGCGCCGAGCATCTGCGGCGGGCCGCAGGCGTAGACGGCGGCACTGCTCGCATCGTCGCCTTCAAGCATTGCCGCCAGCAGGTCGGTTACGTAGCCGTGGTGGCCAATGTGGCCGTCGTCGCTGGCGAGGCCCACCTCGCAGCAGCGAAAGAGGTCGTCGAGGCCGCCCGAGTGGGTTTCGTCGCGGAAGCCGAGCAGGACCCGAGCTGGAATGTTGCGCTCGGAGAGCTTGCGGCGCCAGAGGGCCAGCGGCGCGATGCCGATGCCACCGCCGACGAGGATTGCGCCGGCGGCGTCCTTGGAAAGCTCCTTCGGGTCGGAGAAGCTGTTGCCGAGTGGGCCGTTTACCCAGACGCGCTCGCCTGGCTCGAGCTCGCAGAGACGGTCGGTGCCGGGGCCGATGCCCTCGATCAGGAAGTCGAGACGGAGGCCGTCCTTCGCCGGAGCGGTCTCGGCGACCGAAAAGGCACGCGGCAGATACGGGCGCTGGCCGCGCTGCTCCCAATGATCCTGCGTAGCGAGCATGTAGAACTGGCCGGGGAGCGGGTCGGGGCCCTCGACGTCTAACAGCGAGAAGAGACGGTACCCGCCGGACGGTCGGTTGTCGGCGACCTCGCAGAGCCGGCGTCCCCATGGGGCGACTCGGGGCCCAGGTACCTCAGCCATCTGCCGGAGCAGCGGAGGCGGTGGTGGAGCTGTGGATCTCCTGTAGAGAGAGAACCTCGGGCTCGCCCTGCATCTGCGCGGCGATTGCGCGTACCGCGGCCGAGGCGCCGGTCATCGTCGTCACGCAGGGGATGTTGTGGCGGACCGCGGCTGTTCGGATCGCCTGGCCGTCGGCGCGGGCGCCGGAGCCGGTCGGCGTGTTGATCACCAGGTCGCAGCGACGCTCGCGGATCAGGTCGACGACGTGGGGCGAGCCCTCGGCGACCTTGTTGATCCGCGTCACTGGCACCCCCATCGAGGAGATCGACTGGGCCGTGCCGCCGGTCGCGATCAGCTCAAAGCCGAGCTCGTGGAAGCGGGCCGCCATCTGCGTCGCCGCCGGCTTGTCGGTGTCGGTGACGGTGATGAAGACGGACCCCTCTGTCGGCAGCAGCACCCCGGCGGCGGCCTGGGCCTTGGCGAAGGCGGTCGGGAAGTCGGCGGCGATGCCCATCACCTCGCCGGTGCTCTTCATCTCCGGCCCGAGGACCGAGTCGACCCCGGCGAAGCGGGCGAAGGGAAGCACCGCCTCCTTGACGCTGACGTGGCCGCCGGGTGGCGCGGGCAGGTCCAGGTCGGCCAGCCTCTCGCCGAGCATCAGCCGCGCGGCGACCTTGGCCAGGGGCGTTCCCGTCGCCTTGGAGACGAAGGGCACGGTGCGCGAGGCCCGCGGGTTGGCCTCGATCACGTAGAGCCGGCCGCCGGCGATCGCATACTGGATGTTGATCAGGCCGATCACGCCCAGCTCGAGCGCGATCTGGCTGGTCGTCGCGCGGATCTGCTCGAGCATCTCCTCGCCGATGCTGAGCGGCGGGATCACGCAGGCCGAGTCGCCCGAGTGGACCCCGGCTTCCTCGACGTGCTGCATGATCCCGGCGACGTGGACGTCCTCGCCGTCGGCGAGCGCGTCGACGTCGATCTCGATCGCGTTCTCGAGGAAGCGGTCGAGCAGCAGCGGGTGCTCCTGGTCCGCCTTGACGTGGGCCTGCAGGTAGGCATTCAGGTTCTCCGTCGAGTAGCAGATCTCCATTGCCCGGCCGCCGAGCACGTAGGAGGGGCGGACCAGCAGCGGGAAACCGACCTTTTCGGCGATCACCGTGGCCTCCTCGGCCGAGAGCGCCGTGCCGTAGGGCGGGTGCTCGATGCCGAGTCGGCGCAGCAGGGCGCCGAAGCGGCCACGATCCTCCGCCAGGTCGATCGCGTCGACCGGGGTGCCGAGCAGCGGCACACCTGCCTCCTCCAGCGCCCTTGCCAGCTTCAGCGGCGTCTGACCGCCGAACTGGACGATCACGCCCTCGGGCTGCTCCTGCTCGCAGACGGCAAGCACGTCCTCTGCCGTGAGCGGCTCGAAGTAGAGCCGGTCGGAGGTGTCGTAGTCGGTCGAGACCGTCTCCGGGTTGCAGTTGATCATCACCGCGTCGCGGCCGAGCTCGCGCGCGGTCATCGCCGCGTGCACGCAGCAGTAGTCGAACTCGATCCCCTGGCCGATCCGGTTCGGCCCGGCGCCGAGAATGACGACCGAGTCGCGCTCGCCGCGGCGCACCTCCGAGGCCGCAGTGCCGTCCCGGCCCGGACGCTCGTGGGCCGAGTAGTAGTAGGGAGTCGCCGCCTCAAACTCGGCGGCACAGGTGTCGACCGCCTTGTAGGTGCGGACGAGCCCCTCGGTGCCGTCGCCCTCGGTGGCGAGGGTCTGTAGCTCACGCAGGAACCAGCGGTCGACCAGGCAGCGCTCGTGGATCGCCTCGACCTCGAGGCCGCGGCGGAACGCCTCGAGGATCAGGTCGAAGCGCTCGGCGCAGGGCACCGCGATCGCCTCCAGCAACTCCTCCTCGGCGGCCGGCGGCTCGGCGGGCGAGTCGAGCTCGCGCGAGCGCATCGCCTTGGCGAAGGACTCGCCGAAGGTGCGGCCGATCGCCATCACCTCGCCAACGCTCTGCATGTGGGTCGAGAGGCGCCCCTCGGCGCCGGGAAACTTCTCGAAGGCGAAGCGCGGCACCTTCGTCACCACGTAGTCGATCGTCGGCTCGAAGGAGGCGGGCGTGGCACGGGTGATGTCGTTGGGGATCTCCTCGAGTGCATAGCCAACGGCCAGCTTCGCCGCCATCTTCGCGATCGGGAAGCCGGTCGCCTTCGAGGCCAGCGCCGAGGAGCGCGAGACCCGCGGGTTCATCTCGATCACGACGATCTCGCCGTCCTCGGGGTTGACGCCGAACTGGACGTTGGAGCCGCCGGTCTCGACGCCGACGGCGCGGATCACCCGGATCGCCTGGTCGCGCAGCTCCTGGTAGAGGTGGTCGGTGAGGGTCTGCGCCGGCGCCACCGTCAC
Source organism: Actinomycetota bacterium (assembly GCA_047519745.1). Lineage (GTDB taxonomy): Bacteria > Actinomycetota > Thermoleophilia > Solirubrobacterales > 70-9 > VRUE01. Next base: position 7,488 of record JAPVSJ010000115.1, read on the forward strand.
CGAGTCTCCCGTGTGGACGCCCATCGGGTCGACGTTCTCGATCGAGCAGATGATCACGACGTTGTCGTTGTGGTCGCGCATCACCTCAAGCTCGAACTCGCCCCAGCCGAGCACCGACTCCTCGACCAGGACCTGGTTGATCGGGCTCGCCGCGAGGCCCTCGCTGACGACCTGGCGCAGCTCGGTCTCGGTCTTCCCCACCCCGCCGCCCTGGCCGCCCATGGTGAAGGCGGGGCGGATGATCGCCGGCAGCGTGATCTTGCCCTCGGCGAGGGCGGCCTCGACTTCGCCGAGCGTCTCGACCGTGATCGACCAGGGAATCCGCAGCCCGGCCTCGGTCATCGTGCGGCGGAACTCCTCGCGATCCTCGGCGCGGCGGATCGCGGCATGGTTCGCGCCGATCAGCTCCACCCCGAAGCGCTCGAGCGTGCCGTCCTCATACAGCGCCATTGCCAGGTTCAGCGCCGTCTGGCCCCCCAGGGTCGGCAGCAGCGCGTCTGGGCGCTCCTTCTCGATGATCTTCCGCACCGGGCCGGGCAGCAACGGCTCAACGTAGGTCGCGGTCGCGAACTCCGGGTCGGTCATGATCGTCGCCGGGTTCGAGTTGACGAGGACGACCTCATATCCCTCCTCGAGCAGGACCTTGCAGGCCTGCACGCCGGAGTAGTCGAACTCGGCGGCCTGACCGATCACGATCGGCCCCGAGCCGATCAGGAGGATCTTCTCGATGTCGGTGCGCTTAGGCATGGGCGAGCTCCAGGAAGCTGTCGAAGAGGTGGCGGGCGTCGTGCGGGCCGGGGCCCGCCTCGGGGTGGTACTGGACCGTCGTTGCAGCGACGTCCTTCAGCACGAGGCCCTCGACCGTGCGGTCGTAGAGGTTGATGTGGGAGAGCTCGGCGACGCCGAAGTCGGTCTCCCAGCGGACCGGCTCGTCAGCCTCGATCCGCGGCTCGCCGCCGGGCCCCTGCACGGCAAAGCCGTGGTTCTGCGAGGTGATCTCGATCCGCCCGCTGGCCAGATCCTTGACCGGGTGGTTGGCGCCGCGGTGGCCGAAGGGCAGCTTGTAGGTCTCCAGGCCGACCGCGCGGCAGAGCAGCTGGTGGCCGAGGCAGATCCCGAAGAGGGGCTTGACGCCGACCAGCTCGCGCACGGTGTCGACGACGTAGCCGAGGGCGCCCGGGTCGCCGGGGCCGTTGGCGAGGAAGACGACGTCCGGATCCTCGGCCAGCACCTGCTCCGCCGAGGACGTGCAAGGAAGCAGGGTGAGGCGGCAGCCGCGCTGGCGCAGCTCACGCACGATGTTGAGCTTGACCCCGGTGTCGATCCCGACCACGTGGGGCCCGTCGCCTTCGAAGCGGACCGGCTCGGGGGGCGTCACGGTGCGGGCCAGGTCGGCGCCGTCCATCGGCGGCTCGGCGGCGACCCGTTCGCGCGCCTCGGGCTCCGCCGTCGCGGCTGAGAAGATGCCGCCGCGCATCGAGCCGCGCTCGCGGATGTGACGCACCAGGGCGCGCGTGTCGACGCCGCCGATCCCCGCCACGCCGCAGTCGCCGAGCCAGTCGAGCCAGCCGCCCTCGGCGGTGGCGACGTCCTCGCGGTTCTTCGGGTCGCGCATGACGACCCCGCGGGCGTGGATCCGGTCGGACTCCATCGCCGCGGCGGAGACGCCGTAGTTGCCGATCAGCGGGTAGGTGAAGACGATGATCTGGCCCGCGTAGGAGGGATCGGTGACCGACTCCTGGTAGCCGGTCATCGCGGTGTTGAAGACGACCTCGCCGGTGACCTCACCCGCGTGCCCGCAGCTCACGCCGTCAAAGCAGGTTCCGTCCTCGAGCAGGACGTAGCCGCCCGTCATGCCGCCACCCCGAGGGAGAAGCTGCGCAGGCGGTAGGCGACCTGACCGCCGGCGACCGTCATCAGGACCCGGCCGGTCAGCTCGCGACCCGCGCACCAGGAGTTCTGCGAGCGGCTCTCGTAGCCCTCCTCGCCAACGGTCCAACTGGCCCCCAGATCGCAGAGGGCGATGTTGGCCTCGCTTCCCGGCGCGAGAGTCGGGCGCTCGAGGTCGAACGGAGTGGCGCCGCCGGCCAACCGCTCGATCAGCAACCCGAGCTCGATCGTCCCCGGCAGGACCAGCTCGGTGTGCAGCGCCGCGAAAGCCGTCTCCAACCCGGTCACCCCCATCGCCGCCTGCTCGAAGGGGACCTCCTTTTCCTCGGCGGCATGCGGCGCGTGGTCGGTCGCGATGCACTCGATCGTGCCGTCGCGCAGGCCCGCGATCAGCGCCTGGCGGTCGGCCTCGGTGCGCAGCGGGGGATTCATCTTGAAACGGCGCGGATCCAGCGAGCGCACCTCCTCGTCGGTGAGGCAGAGGTGGTGAGGGCTCGCCTCGGCGCTGATCCTCACACCGGCGGCCTTGGCGGCGCGCACGGCCTCGACCGACTCGGCGGCGGAGAGGTGCTGGACGTGGATCCGCCCTCCCTCGTATCCGGCCAGGGCGGCGTCGCGGGCGATCATCGTCGACTCCGAGACCGAGGGGATGCCGGCCAGCCCGAGCGCGGCCGACACCGGGCCTTCGTGCATGACGCCTTCGCCCGAGAGCTCCGGGTCCTCCTCGTGGAGGGCGATCGTGCCGCCGCAGAGATGCTGGTACTGGAGGGCGCGGCGGAGGACGCGGGCACTGCGGATCGGCAGGCCGTCGTCGCTGAAGCCGGCGGCGCCCGCATCGCGGAGCGCCCCCATCTCGGTCAGCTCCTCGCCCTCCATGCCCCTGGTGACCGTGGCGAGGAAGCCGACCGGGACCGAGGCCGCCTCGCGGGCCGCCTCGCGCAGCGCCTCGACGTCGGCCGGGGTCGAGACCGGCGGCTCGGTATTCGCCATCGCGAGGATCCCGCAATAGCCGCCGGCGGCGGCGGCGCGGCTGCCGGTCTCGACGTCCTCCTTGTGCTCCTGTCCGGGGGTGCGCAGGTGGACGTGGGGGTCGAAGAAGGCGGGGAATGCGTGCAGGCCTTCGGCCTCGACCTCCTCCAGCCCCTCCGCGGCGACCCCCGGCGCGGCAAGCTCGGCGACCCGGCCGGAGCGGACGACGACGTCGTAGGCGCCGTCGATGCCCGCGACCGGATCGAGCACGGTGGCACCGCGCAGGACCACGTCCGCGCCCCCGCCGGAGCGCATGTCGAGCGCCTCGGCGAGGCTCACGCCGGCTGTCCGATCGGGGTCGGGCTGCGCTCGGGCTCGTCCGCCGCGCTGACAGGGCGCTGGGGCCCGGCGGCGAGCAGCTCGTAGAGAATCGCCATCCGCACGACCAGGCCGGAGGCGACCTGCTCGGTCATCAACGACTGGGACGAGTCGATCACCTCGCCGGAGAGCTCGACCCCGCGGTTGACCGGGCCGGGGTGCATCAGGAGCTGGCGCGGGGCGAGCCGGCGCGAGTCGATCTGGAAGCGCGCCGCGTACTCGCGGATCGAGGGCACGAAGCTCTCCGCCATGCGCTCGCGCTGCAGCCGCAGCGCGTAGACGACGTCGGCCTCGCCGAGCCGCTCGAGCGAGTGCGAGACCTTGCAGCCGAGCTGCTCGATCCCGCGCGGGATCAGCGCCGGGGGGCCGCAGAGGGTCACCTCGGCGCCCATCGCCTGGAAGGCGATGAGGTTGGAGCGGGCGACGCGGCTGTGCAGCACGTCGCCGACGATCCAGATCCGCTTTCCCTCGAGCGAGTCGAGCCGGCGGCGCAGGGTGAAGAGGTCGAGCAGCGCCTGGCTCGGGTGCTCGTGCTTGCCGTCGCCGGCGTTGACGACCGCCGCCTCGCTCCAACCGGCGACGAGCTGCGCCGCCCCGGCGTAGGGATGGCGGATCACGATCGCCGCCGGGTCGTAGGCGGAGAGGGTCGCGCATGTGTCCTTCAGCGACTCGCCCTTGTCGACCGAGGAGCCCGCGGCCTTGAGCGAGATCAGGTCGGCGGAGAGGCGCTTCGCCGCCAGCTCGAAGGAAGCGCTGGTGCGCGTGCTCGACTCGTAGAAGAGGCTGACCACGGTGCGGCCGCGCAGGGTCGGCACCTTCTTGATGTCGCGGCGGCCGACCTCGGCGAAGCTCTCGGCGCGATCGAGGATCGCCTCAATCCCGGCCCGGTCGAGATCCTTGATCGCGAGCAGGTGCTTCATGCGAGCGCCTCCGCGGCCGCGGGCTCGGAGATCGTCACCTCGTCGACCTGGTCGGTCTCCTCGAGCCGCACGTTGACCCGCTCGCCGCGCGCCGTCGGCAGGTTCTTGCCGACGTAGTCGGGACGGATCGGCAGCTCGCGGTGGCCGCGGTCGCAGAGCACCGCGAGCTGCACCCGCTGCGGCCGGCCGTAGTCGAAGAGGGCGTCGACGGCGGCGCGCACGGTGCGGCCGGTGAAGAGCACGTCGTCGACGAGGACGACCGTGCGTCCGGCCAGATCGAAGTCGATGTGGGAGGAGTGGACGACCGGCTGCGTCGCCGGCGACTGGGCGCCGACGTCGTCGCGGTAGAAGGAGATGTCGAGGTCGCCGATCGGCGTCTCCGCCTCGGTCAGCTCGCCGACGAGGGCGTGCAGGCGGCGGGCGATGACGGCGCCGCGGGTGTGGATGCCGACGATCGCGAGACGCTCGGGCTCCGGGTTGGCCTCGGCTATCTCGTGGGCGATCCGCCGCAGCGTCCGCCTCAGATCGTCATGCTCGAGCACGACCTTCTCACTCAAAACTCGCTCCTTACTGGCCTCACGGGACCGGGTTAAAGGACGGCCTCAGCGTAGCAGCGGCTGGGGATGAGTCGGGGAATGCCTCGCCGGATGCCCAGCACCACCTGGCGGTGGTGCAATCTGGTGCCCCTTCGGGGCAAGAATCACTCTGCGGTGCCCGCTTCGCGAGGCACCGTCGAGGCATTCCCCGACTCATCCCTGTCCCTCGCTCCGTTCGGCACGAGCTGGGGTTCTCCACGCTCTGGAAAGGGAAGCTCGATGACGTCGAAGTCTCGGGGAGCTACCGATGGCTCGAAGACCTCCTTGGCCTCCTCCAGGACTTTGCCCACGTGGTAGCGGGAGGAGATGTGGACCAGGGCGAGGAGCTTGACCTCGGCCTCTCGGGCCACGGCCGCCGCCTGGCCGACGGTCGAGTGGCCGGTGTCGGCGGCGCGCTGGGCCTCCTCCTCGGCGAAGCTGGCGTCGTGGATGAGGAGGTCCGCTCCCTGGGCCGCCTCGACCGTCGCGCGGCAGGGCGCGGTGTCGCCGGTGATCACGAGGGTGCGGCCCGGGCGTGCCTCGCCCACCACCTGGCCCGGCTCGACCGATCCCTCCGAGCCATTGACGCTCTCCCCCCGCTGCAGGGCTGCGAAATCGGGGCCTTCCTTGACCCCGAGCCGCTTCGCCGCCTCGAGGTCGAAGCGGCCGGGACGGTCGTCCTCGACCAGGGCATAGCCGAAGGCGCGCACGCTGTGCTCGACCGGGAAGGCGCGGACCTCGCCGCCGTCGCAAGGGATCGCGTCGCCGGCCTCCAGCTCGACCAGGTCGAGCTTGTAGCCGACGCGACCGATCACCCGCGACATGCTCTGCAGGAGGTCGAGCAGGCCGCGCGGCCCGTAGATCGTCAGCGGTCGCTCGCGCTCGGTCAGGTCGTACGTTTTCAGCAACCCCGGCAACCCGAGGAAGTGGTCGGCGTGGAAGTGGGTGAAGTGGATCGCATCGACCTGGACCAGGCCCAGCGAGCGCTGCATCTGGCGCTGCGTCCCCTCCCCGCAGTCGAACAACAGCCGTTCGCCGCCGCGCGCGACCAGCAGGCTGGCGGTGTTGCGCCGCGCCGAGGGCACGGCGCCACCCGTGCCGAGAAAGGCAACCGAGAGGTCCATGGCCCGCGAGCCTACGCGAAGGCGTGCGGCGAGCTCAGCGGCGGATAAGCTGGACCGTGAGCGCCCGTAGCTCAGCTGGATAGAGCGCTTCCCTCCGGAGGAAGAGGCCGCAGGTTCGAATCCTGCCGGGCGCGTCATGGATCTTGGCCTGGATAGCCGCCCGCCGCGGGGGGCGCTGGCGGTCGTGGCGATCGGGCTGATCGCGACCGTCGCCGCCGCGTTGCTCAGCACGAGCGAGGCCGGTGGGGCCTGGGTGGAAGTCGAATGGGCGGCACGCGGGGCGTTGCCGGACTCGAGCCCGGCCAGAATCCCCGGTGGCGGTTCGATGAAGCTGGAAGACGCGGGGCTGCGCGTCACCGAAGCGAACATCGAAGGCGAACGACTCTTCCGCCTCGCGGCGGTGCTGCGGATCGACGCCGGTTCGGCGGTCGGCCAGGCCCGCGTCGACTGCACGATGCGAGGTGGCGGAGCCGAACTTGCGCGGACCGGCGACAACCGTGGCGCCTTTCCCCGCTCAACCAGCGAAGAGAGCCTCACCAAGCAGAGCGTCCCGGATCGCGTCGGGCTGAAGTTCCACATCAGCGGCGGCGAATTCGCCTCGCTCGGGCTGGGCGACGCCTTCGACGTCTACACCCCGCTGCAGGGTGTCGTCGGCACCTGGGAGAAGCACCGGACCAGCTCGATGGGCTGGCAGTGGGGATTGCCCAAGGGGCGCCCCGACAAGCCCGTGACCCTGGGCTTCGCCTCCTTCTGGAAGACGACGCAGGCTCCCTCGGGAAGCATTGCCTGCACGCTCGAGAACGCCACCGGGGGCGCCGAGGTGCGTACCGCGGGCTCGCTCTCCTAATCCGTCCTAGCCAGGGGCGACGAGCAGCTCGGGGCCCTCGATTCCCTTGCCGACCTTGTTCAGCTTCGGGTTGGCGGGGGCGCTGTCCATCCGCGCGGCCGGCAACGGCCCGCACATCGCGATCGCGTCCTCGGCGCTGAGGTCGGGGCGCAACCAGGCGGCCTCGGCCTCGGGGCCGGACAGGATCGCCGGCATCCGGTCGTGGACCGGGGCGACGACCTCGTTCGGCGTCGTGGTGACGATCGTGCAGCTGTAGAGCCAGCCGTCCTCGAAGCCGCGATCCTCCTCGTCCTCCCACTCCTTGCGCGTGCAGAGGCCGGCGAAGGCGAAGGGCTCGCCACCGTCGACGGTGAAGCGCCAGGGCTGGCGCGGCTGCTTGGGGTCCTCCGCCACCATCCACTCGTAGAAGCCGTCGGCGACGATCAGACAGCGGTGGCGGAACTTGCCGACCAGCGGCGCGTAGGCCCGGCTCGAGTCGAGGTTCTCGGCTTTGGCGTTGATCATCCGGTAGCCGACCTTGAGGTCCTTGGCCCAGCGCGGCACCAGTCCCCAGCGCATCAGCCGCGCCTCGCGCTCACCCTGGGCGGCCTCCTCCGGGTCGGGCGAAGCGCGCACGGTCAGCACCTCCTGCGTCGGCGCGACGTTGAAGCGGCCGAGCCCGGATTCGGCTTTCTTCGCCCGCTCCTCGGTCGGTGGCGGCGCCTCCCCGGACGAATTCCGCTCCAGCGAGCGTTCGAGCTCGACCTGGAAGCGATCGGCGATCGTCTTCGTGTCCTTGGCCGTGACCGTGAAGCGCCCGCACATGACTAGGCAGGCGCCTTCGCCGGCCGGGCCTCGGGGTGCTCGCGGTACCACTCGAGCGTCCCCTTCAGCCCATCCTCGAGCGCGACCTCGGGGCGCCAGCCGGTCAGCTCGCGCAGCTTCGACGAGTCGACGAACTGGCGGTCGATCTCACCATCGGGATTGCCTTCGCCTTGGATGTCGGCCGCGATCCCGGTCCCGGCCGCGGCGGCGATCAGCTCGACCACCTCGCGCACCGAGTGGGGCCGCTCACCGCCGGCGTTGAAGGCCTCCCCTGCCGCTCCATTGTCGAGTGACCCGGCAATCGCCAGGTAGGCGGAGACGGCATCGTCGACGTGGAGGAAGTCGCGCTCGGGGCTGCCGTCGGAGCGGATCACCGGTGCCCGGCCGTCGAGCAACGCAATTGCGGTCTCCGGGATCAGGCGCGAGAAGTTGAGGTCGCCACCGCCGTAGACGTTGGCGAAGCGCGTCACCGCCAACGGCAACCCGTATGCGGTCGCGTAGCTGCGCGCGATCGTGTCTGCGGCTGCCTTGCTGGCGTCGTAGGGGTAAGCAGCGCGCAACGGGAAGTCCTCCCGGTAGGGGAGCTCGGGGCTAGAACCGTAGGCCTTGTCAGACGAGGCAAAGACGATCCGCTCGACCTCATGCACGCGGCAGGCCTCGAAGACGTTCCAGGCCCCTTGCACGTTGACCTCGAACGTCTCCAGCGGCGATTCGCGGGCGACGCCGACGATCGTCTGGGCGGCCAGGTGGAAGACGGAATCCGAGCCCGCGACCGCAGTCGCGACCGCTCCGGCATCACGCAGATCCGCCTCGACCAGATCGACCTCGCTGCGGATCCGGAGCAGATCGAGCCCGGAGAGCCGCTCGCCGCCGACGTCGGCGATGCGAGGCGCCGGGCGGTCGAGCACCCTCACGTCCTCCCCACGCTCGAGCAGAGCACGGGCCAGATGCGAGCCGACGAACCCGTGCGCGCCGCTGACCAGCGACCGGCTCATCGAGACGCCCCCGATTGCAGCTTTGTCCCCACTCCAGGTGGGTCAAAGCCGCAATCGGCGAAGTGCGATGCCCAGGGAGCTTCGCCGACGGCCCAGAGGTCGTCGAGCACGACCGCGTCCTTGTAGGTGTCCATGCAATCCCAGAAGCCTTCGTGGCGGTGTGCGCGGAGCTGTCCATCGGCGGCCAGGGCCGAGAGCGGCTCACGCTCGAGCACGCTCTGGGCGTCCAGGTAGTCGAGTATCCCCGGCTCGAAGCAGAAGAAGCCGCCGTTGATCCAGTGCTCGCTGCGCGGCTTCTCGACGAAGCCCTCGACCCGGCCGTCGCCGGCGATCTCCGCCACGCCCCATTGCAGATTCGGCCGCACGACGGTCATCGTCGCCAGGCCGCCATGCCCGTGGTGGCGGTCAAGAAGGGCGGCGAGATCGATGTCGGCGACTCCGTCTGCGTAGGTCGCGCAGAAGGTGTCGCCATCCAGGCGATCGGCGAGCCGGGCGATACGCCCTCCCGTCGGCGTGTCGAGCCCGGTGTCGACGCAATCGACAGTCACGCCGTCGGGCCACGACGCGGCCGCGACGAACTCCACAACCGCGTCGCCGAGGTAGCCGGTGGCCAGCAGAAAGCGCTCGAAGCCCTGCGCCGCGTAGATCCCGACCACGTGCCAGAGGATCGGCCTGCCGCCGATCTCGACCAGCGCCTTCGGCACCGACTCGGTCCGCTCACGCAGCCGCGTGCCGCGGCCGCCGCAGAGAATGACAACCGGCGGCTTAGCCACCTGCAACAGCAGGCAAAATAGTTACCTCGTCGCCCTCTGAGATCGCCGTCTCCAGGCCCTGCTGGAAGCGGATGTCCTCGCCGCTGACGTAGACGTTGACGAAGCGGCGCAGGTCGCCGTCCTGGGTGATCCGTTCGCGCAGGTCGCCGTGGGCCTCGAAGAGGGCATCCAAGGCGTCGCCCACGGTCGAGCCGACCACCTCGACCTCGGCTTCCCCCCCGGTCGCGGCGCGCAGCTGAGTTGGGATCTTCACGGTGACGGACATCAGGCGGCTACCTCCCGGTGCTCGAAGGCGGACTCGAAGCTCTCCAGATCGGGGTCGATCTCGTGCATGTGGAAGCTATCGCGCGTCGCGTCCAGCGTCTTCAGGCCCTCGCCGGTGATGTAGACGACGACCCGCTCGCCGCGACCGATGTCGCCGCGCTCGGCCAGCTTGGCAAGAACGCCGACGGTGACCCCGCCGGCGGTCTCGGTGAAGACCCCGGTCGTCTCGGCCAGCAGGCGAATGCCGGCGCGGATCTCCTCGTCGGTGACCGAGTCGATCGAGCCGCCGCTGCGCCGCGCCTGCTCGATCGCGTAGGGGCCGTCGGCCGGGTCGCCGATCGCAAGGCTCTTGGCGATCGTTTCCGGCTTCTGCGGCCGGCAGACGTCCCAGCCTTCGGCAAAGGCGGTCGCCACCGGGCTGCAGCCGAGCGCCTGGGCGCCGTTGAACACGGGTTGCTCACCCTCGATCAGGCCGAGGTCGGTCCACTCCTGGAAGCCGCGGGCAACCTTGGTGAAGAGCGAGCCGGAGGCGATCGGACAGACCACCCGGTCGGGCAGCTCCCAGCCGAGCTGCTCGGCGGTCTCGTAGGCGAGCGTCTTCGAGCCCTCGGCGTAGTAGGGACGCAGGTTGACGTTGACGAAGGCCCAGGGCCGCGTTTCGGCCAGCTGCGTGCAGAGCCGGTTGACGGCGTCGTAGTTGCCGCGCACGCCGACCAGATTGGTGCCGTAGATCGCCGTGGCAAGCAGCTTCTGTTCCTCCAGGTTGGCGGGGACGAGGACGTATGACTCGAGCCCGGCGGCGGCGGCGTGGGCGGCGACCGCGTTGGCGAGATTGCCGGTCGAGGCACAGGCGACGGTCTCGAAGCCGAGCTCGCGCGCCTTCGCGACCGCGACCGCGACCACCCGGTCCTTGAAGGAGTGGGTCGGGTTGGCGGCGTCGTTCTTGATCCAGAGCTCGGCGTCGAGGCCGAGCCGTTCGGCGAGGCGGTCGGCGCGCAGCAGCGGCGTCAGGCCGGGCTCGAGCGGATCGAGCGGCCTGCCGGTGAAGGGCAGGAAGTCGGCGTAGCGCCAGATCCCCTGCGAGCCGGCCTGGATGCGGCGCTTCGCCTCGGTGGCGTCGAGCCCGGAATGGTCATAGGTGACTTCCAGCGGGCCGAAACAGCTCTCGCATGCGTAGCTGGCGCCCAGCTCGTAGGTCGCCCCGCACTCCTTGCACTTCAAGCTCTCGACTGACATCCGATCTACCCCTTTCCTTACCTAGAAAAAAACCTCCGCCTTGTGGGGCAGAGGTCCGATCGGACGTCTCCCCACATCTTCCAGGTCCCGAACCTCCGGGAAACCTGCTGGAGTTGGCACCTCCCCTCGAACCGATGGTTCGAGGTGGTTGCCGGGGTTTCAATGGGCCAGTCCCTCCACCCCTCTAGATGTGGCGCTTATGTACGAGGCAGAGAGTACCATCCGCAGCCATGCCCGACGAGACGCTGAGCGCGACAGATGCCGAACCTTCCGAAACCACGGCTACGACGGGCTGCCCGGCGCGAAGCACTCGCCTCGACGGCATCGCAGCCTGAGCCCCAGACCCCGAACGTCGAGCAGATCGACTCCTCTGGCCTGCGCTGGGTCAACATCGAGCGCCCGGGCGCTCTCGAGCGCGCCTGGCTGGAGGAAAACTTCGACTTCCACGCGCTCGACCTCGAGGACGTGCTCTCCCGCAATCAGCGGCCGAAGATCGACATCTACGACGACTACCTCTTCATCGTCCTCCACTTCCCAGTCTTCGACCCCGCCGTCGGCCGCCTCGGCACCGGCGAGCTCGACCTCTTCGTCGGCCCAGGCTATGTGGTGACGATCCCCAACCAGCCGCTGCAGCCGGTCGAGTACCTCTTCGAGCGCTGCCGGACCAAAGAGGAGCTGCGCGACCAGCTCTTCTCGCGCGGCTCGGGCTACCTGCTCTACCGCCTCGTCGACGACAGCTTCGACTACTGCTTCCCGATGCTGCGCAAGATCGGCAACAAGCTCGACGCGCTCGAGGACGACATCTTCGAGGGTCGCTCCGAGGAGGTCGTGCGCGACATATCCAACGTCAAGCAGGAGATCATCAACTTCCGCAAGGTGATCCGCCCGCAGCGACCGGTCCTGCGCGACCTCGAGAAGGTCAAGCAGCGCTACCTGGCCACCGACCTCGACCTCGAGATCTACTTCGACGACATCGTCGACGCCCACGAGCGGATCTGGGACATGCTGGAGAACTACAAGGAGGTGGTCGACTCGCTGGCCGAGACCAACGAGTCGGTGATCTCGCACCGGGTCAACGACATCCTCCGTGTGCTCACCTCGATCAGCGTCATCGTCTTGCCGCTGACCCTGATCGCGAGCATCTGGGGCATGAACTCGGGAGTTCCCGGCGAGCAGAACCTGACCGCCTTCTGGATCATCGTCGGGGCGATGGCCATCCTCCTCGTCGGCATGGTCGCCTACTTCCGCAAGCGCAACTGGCTGTAGCCTGCCGCCCCTGTGGCCAACTTTCGGATCTGGGCGCCTTGGCGCCTCGCCTACGTGAAGGACGCGTCCAAGGACAACGAGGAGGAGTGCATCTTCTGCGCCAAGCCGGCGGCGGACGACGACGCGGTGAATCTGATCGTCCACCGCGGCGAGGCCTGCTTCGTGATCCTCAACCTCTTCCCCTACACGAACGGGCACCTGATGGTGACCCCCTACGAGCACATCGGCCGCATCCAGGACCTGCCCGCCGAGACCGTCGCCGAGATGATGTCGCTGGCGCAGCGGGCGATGAGTCGCCTCGAGCAGGTCTACGACCCGCACGGCTACAACGTCGGCTTCAACCAGGGCCGCGTCGCCGGCGCCGGGGTCGAGCACCACATCCACCTCCACGTCGTCCCACGCTGGGGCGGCGACACCAACTTCATGCCGGTCATCGCCGACACCAAAGTGATGCCGCAGACGCTCGAGCAGAGCTTTGAGGCGTTGAAGGGAGCGTTTTGAGATGACCGAGGTCGCCCCGCTGGCACCCAGCCAGATCTTCAAGGCCTACGACATCCGCGGCCTCCACGGCGAGGAAATGGACGAGACGACGGCGCTTGCCGTCGGCCGCGCGTTCGCCCGGGTGCTGGCGCGGCTGCGTGGCAAGCAGCCGAGCGAGCTGCGGGTCGGGCTCGGCCGCGACATGCGGCTGACCGCGCCGGCGATGGCGGCCGAGCTGCGCGACGGCTTGATCTTCGAGGGCGCGACCGTGCTCGACGCCGGCATGGTCGCCACCGAGATGCTCTACCACCTGGTCGGCTCGCACGAGCTCGACGGCGGCGCGATGGTGACCGCCTCGCACAACCCGAAGGCCTACACCGGCGTCAAGCTCGTCCGCGAGGGGGCGCTGGCACTGTCCGGCGACGCCGGCATCGGCGACGTGCGGCGCGAGATCGAAGCCGGACTCGGCTCCGCCCCGGGCGGCGGCTCCTTCGAGGAGGTCGACGTCTGGGACGAATACAGGAAGCACGCGCTCTCTTTCATCGATCCCGACGCGGTCAAGCCGCTGAAGGTCGTCGTCGACGGCGGCAACGGAATGGCGGGGCCGATGATCGGACCGACTCTGCGCGGGCTGGGGCTTGACCTGGACGAGATGTACTTCGAGCCCGACGGCGAGTTCCCCGACCACGAGCCGAACCCGCTGCTGCCGGAGAACCGCAGGCTGATCGAAGACCGGGTCCGCTCGGCGGGCGCCGACCTCGGCATCGCCTGGGACGGCGACGCCGACCGCTGCTTCTTCATCGACGGCGAGGGCTCCTTCTGCGACGGCGACTTCATCTGCGCCCTGCTCGCCCGCGCTGCCCTGGCCAAGAATCCTGGCGCGACGATCCTCTACGACCCGCGCTCGAGCCGCGCCGTGCCGGACCTGGTCGCCGCCGAGGGCGGTCGCTCTGACCTCTCCCGTGTCGGCCACGCCTTCTTCAAGATCCGCATGCGCGAGGAGAACGCCGTGTTCGGCGGCGAGGTCTCCGGGCACTACTACTTCCGCGACTTCTGGTGCGCCGACTCGGGCACGATCCCGGCGCTGCTCGTGCTCGAGCTGCTCTCCGAGGACGGCCGCTCGCTGGCGGAGCTGATGGCCGAGTTCCGCTCGCGCTACTTCATCTCCGGCGAGATCAACTCCGAAGTCGCCGACCAGGAGGCGAAGATGGAGGAGATCGCGGCGCGCTACTCCGACGGCAAGCTCACCCGGCTAGACGGGATCTCGATCGACTACCCGGACTGGCACTTCAACGTGCGCCCCTCGAACACCGAGCCGCTGCTTCGCCTCAACCTCGAGTCGCTCGTCTCGCGCGAGGACATGGAGGCCAAGCGGGACGAGCTGCTGGGGCTGATCCGGGCGTGACGCCGACGCCCGAGGAGGCGCTCGAGCAGGCCGCGCTGGCGGGCATCCACCGCCTCCGCATCCCCACTCCGTTCGCGGTGGGCCGGGTCAACTGCTACCTGCTCGAGGACCAGCCGCTGACGCTGATCGACACCGGCCCCAACTCGGGCAAGGCGCTCGACGAGCTGCAGGGCCAGCTGGCGGCGCGCGGGCACTCGATCGACGACCTCGAGCTCGTCATCCTCACCCACCAGCACATCGACCACCTCGGCCTGGTCGAGATCATCGTCGAGCACTCCGGCGCCGAGGTCGCCGCGCTCGGCCTGGCCGCCGAGCGCCTCGCCAACTTCGGCGAGGACTCCGAGCGCGAGGACGCCTTTGCGGTCGAGCTGATGCTGCGCAACGGCATCCCGCAGGAGGTCGCCTTCGCCCTGCAAAGCGTCTCGCGCAGCTTCCGCGGCTGGGGCGCTAAGGCCGAGGTGACGCGCCCACTCGAGGACGGACAGTCGATGCCGTTCCGCGACCGCGTCCTGCAGGCGCTGCACCGGCCCGGCCACAGCCCCTCCGACACGATCTTCTGGGACGAGCGGCGCAAGATCCTGATCGCCGCCGATCACCTGATCGCCCACATCTCCTCCAACCCGCTGATCACCCCGCCGCTCGACGGCTCCTCGCGACGCACCCAGGCACTCGTCACCTACATCGAGTCGATGCAGAAGACCCGCGAGATGCCGGCCGAGATCGTCCTCTCCGGGCACGGCGAGCCGATCGTCGACCACGTCGCCCTGATCGACGATCGCCTCGCCAAACACGAGCGGCGCAAGGAGAAGATCTACAGCCTGATCGCCGAGCGGCCCCGCACCGGCTATGAGATCGCCCAGGCCCTCTGGGGCGACGTCGCCGTAACCCAGGCCTTCCTCACCCTCTCCGAGGTGATCGGACACGCCGACCTGCTGCTCAATGAGGGCCGCGTGCGCGAAGCCGCGGACGGAGAGGTGGTCCGCTATGAGACGACCGGGTAGGCGCAGCGGCAAGAGGCGGATGCTGCTGATCGTCAACCCCTACGCGACGACGGTCTCCGATCGGCTCAAGAACCTGGTCGTATACGCGCTGCAGGGCCGCTACGAGGTTGAGACGGTGACCACTGAGGCGCAGAACCACGCCACGAAGATCGGCCGCGAGGTGCGCGACCACGGCTATGACATCGTCGTCGCCTTCGGCGGCGACGGAACGCTGAACGAGGTCGCCAACGGGCTCGCCGGCACCGACGTGCCGGTCTCGGTCCTGCCGGGCGGCTCGACCAACGTCGTCTGCCGCACGCTCGGCATTCCCAACGACGTCGTCGACGCGACCGAGCATCTGTTGGCCCTAGTGGACGAGTGGGAGCCGCGCCGGATCGACCTCGGCCGCGTCGACGAGCGCTACTTCGTCTTCTCCTGCGGCGCCGGCATCGACGCGACTGTGGTCAAACGCGTCGACGCTCACCCGCGGCTCAAGTCGGCCGCCGGGCCCTACTACTTCAGCTGGGCGGCGATCTCCGCCCTCTACCGCCAATACATCGTCAACCCCGTGCGGCTGCGGGTTGCAGTCGACGGCGAGACGGTCGACGGCGTCACTGCGCTGGCCCAGAACTCCGATCCCTTCACCTACTTCGCCAGTCGCCCGGTCCGCGTCTGCGAGGGGGTCGAGATCGATGACGGCAGCCTCGCGCTCGGCGTCCTGAAGCGCGCCGCGCTGCGCGACATGCCGACCCTGATCCCTCGGCTCTTCAGCGAGAAGCGACCGGCCGCGCGGCACCGGCAGATCGAGCACTTCGAAGGCGTCACCAAGGCGACCATCGCCTCGATCTCCGAGACCAAGGACGGCATCGTCCGCCCCTTCCCGATCCAGGTCGACGGTGATTACATCGGCGAGAAGACGAGGCTCGACCTGAGTATCGCGCCGGGCGCGTTAACAGTTGTCAGCTAAAATTTTTTTGGACTAAGCTCGTTCGGTGCGATTGATTCCCGTCTTGATCGCTGTCTCGCTGCTCGGCGCGGTAACCGTTGCCTGGTCCGCCCCTGGGGTGGAAATGACGGTCATCTGCAAGAAGGAAACGTTCAAGTCCGCATCCGACCGGTGCGAAGGCACCGAAGCCGAAAACCATGGCCGCTATCCCGTGAACACGACGTTCGTGATGAGCGCCGATGACCCGACGCTCGTCCTCTCCGAGGCCGAACCGGATGAGCGCGTCACCTGCAAATCCTCGCGAGCCGAGGCCGTCAGCACCAACGAAAAGGGCCTGCTCGATCTGTTCTTCGAAGTGAAGGACATCACTTTCAAGCAACCCTGCACCGGACCCGACAGCACCCATTGCACCGTGGATGCGATCAATCTCAAGTACAGGGTTCAGCTGTCTCGCGCCACCGACCACAAGGAAATGACAGACGGAAATGGGGATGCGACAGTGCATGGCATCGCCGGAGGGCAACCCGGCGTGCAGGTCACCTGCAAGAGCGGCGACAGGATGACCGTTGCCTGCCGTTACACGGCCAGCAAGAGCTCGCCGGTAAAGCTGCATGTTGAAGCAGGCACCAAGCCGAGGGTGCTGATGAAAGGGCTCAATTTGAAGGTGAAGGGCGGCCCTTGCCGTGACAGACCTGCGCGCTTCGAGGCCACCTATGAGGTGAGCCAGCCCGGCCCGGCGTGGCTTGCCCACATCGAGGAGCAACCGGAAGAGGGCCGCGGCTAGCCGCAGCCGGGGTCAGCCCGTCGGCGTGATCCGGTATGCGTCGAAGACCGATTCGACGTTGCGCAGGCGGGAGATGCACTGTTTGATCTGCTCGGTGTCGCCGACCTCGACGACGAAGCGGTTCTTCACCATCGGATGGTTGGTCATGCAGCTGGCGCCGAGGATGTTGATTCCGGCCTCGGAGAAGGTGCGCGAGAGGTCCTCGAGCAGGCGGGTGCGATCGTAGGCATCGATCTGGAGTTCGACCCGGTAGGAGGATTCGTTCTCCCCCTCCCAGGCGACCTCGACGAAGCGTTCCGGGGACTTCATCAGCGCCTTGACGTTCTTGCAGTCGGCGCGGTGGATGGTGATCCCGCGGCCGAGCGAGACGTAGCCGGCGATCACGTCCCCCGGCACCGGCCGGCAGCACTTGGCAAGGCGTACCGCGACGTTGTCGGCGCCCTTGACCCGGATGCCGTAGTTGGAGGCGTCCTTGGTCCGCCGCGCCTTGTCCTCGCGCGCGCCCTCGAAGCCGAGCGGCTCTCGCTCCTCGACCGCCTCGCCCTCTTTCAGGCGCTGCATCAGCTTGTTGGCAACCGCCTTGGTCGCGATCTTGCCCTGACCGAGAGCGATGTAGAACTCGGTCGCTTTGTGGAAGCCCATCTCGCGGATCACCTGGGCGAGCAGCGGTGACATCGCCAACTTCTGCATCGGCAGACCGCGCTTGCGCAACGCCTCCTCGAGCGCGTCGCGGCCCTTCTTCTCGGCGTCCTCGCGCCGTTCCTGCTTGAAGAAGGCGCGGATCTTGTTGCGGGCGCGGCTGGTCCGCACCAGCTTCAGCCAGTCGCGTGAGGGGCCGCGGTTCTGCTTCGCGGTCAGCACCTCGACGATGTCGCCCGAACGCAGCTGGTAGTGGAGCGGCACGATCGAGCCGTTGACCTTGGCGCCGACGCAGCGGTGGCCGACGTCGGTGTGAACTGCATAGGCGAAGTCGAGCGGGGTCGAGCCGGCCGAGAGGTTCTTCACCTCACCCCGCGGGGTGAAGACGAAGACCTCATCCTCGAAGAGGTCGACCTTGAGCGACTCGAGGAACTCGGCCGGGTCCTGCTCGCCCTCGGCCTCGACCAGCTGGCGCAGCCAGGTCATCTTCTCGCGCTTGGGGTCGCCGCTGCCCCCCTCTTTGTAGGCGACGTGGGCGGCGATCCCGTACTCGGCCAGGCTGTGCATCTCACCGGTGCGGATCTGGATCTCGAGCGGCTTGCCCTCCGGCCCGATCACCGTCGTGTGCAGCGCCTGGTACATGTTGGCCTTCGGCATCGCGACGAAGTCCTTGAAGCGCCCGGGCAGCGGCTTCCAAAGCGAGTGGATGACGCCGATCGCTCCGTAGCAGTCCTTGACCGAGCCGACGATCACTCGCATCGCGGTCAGGTCGAAGATCTCGTTGAACTCTCGGCCCTTCTTGGTCATCTTCGTGTAGATCGAGTAGAAGTGCTTGGCGCGGCCGGAGATCTCGGCCTCGATGCCGACGGCTTTCAGCTCATCGCCGAGGAACGCACCGGCCTGGTTGACGTAGACCTCGCGCTCATCGCGCTGCTGGGCGACCAGCTGTTTGATCTCCTTGTACTTGCGCGGGTGCAGGGTGGCGAAGGCGAGGTCCTCGAGCTCCCATTTGATCGCGTGGATCCCCAGCCTGTGGGCGAGCGGCGCATAGATCTCCAGCGTCTCGCGCGACTTCGCCATCTGCTTCTGCTTCGGCAGCGCACCCAGCGTGCGCATGTTGTGGAGGCGGTCGGCCAGCTTGATCAGGATCACCCTGACGTCGGTGGCCATCGCCACCATCATCTTGCGGTAGTTCTCCGCCTGGCGCTCGTCGCGGCTCTCGAAGGTCATCCCGGTCAGCTTGGTCACGCCGTCGACCAGCTGGGCGATCTCCTCGCCGAACTCGGCGCGGATCTCCTCCAGGCTGGCGCTCGTGTCCTCGACCGTGTCGTGCAGCAACGCCGCGCAGAGGGTCTCGGTGTCGAGCCGCATCCCGGCGCAGATCTGAGCGACGCCTACGGGATGGGTGATGAACTCGTCGCCGGAGCGGCGCAGTTGGTCGGCGTGGCGGTCGCAGGCGAAGTCGAAGGCCCGCGTCACGGCAGCGCGATCGATCGTCGCCACCGCGACGGCAGCGCCGCCGTTCGAGCCGGCGTCGCCCACAGGTGCCGAGTCGAACTCCTCGACCACGGCAAAGAGATCGGCGAGAAGCTCTCGCTGCTCTAGGGCTGTTTGCGTCGTTTGAGGTATTTCAGACCCTCCTGGTGGCGGGCGCCGTAGGCACGAAACGCAGCCGAGCGCTCGAGTTCTGTCTCCTCTGAGGATACGACGCCGACGCTGCCGTCACCTCCCGCGGGCGATCCCTGCACCAGGCCGAGCTCACCCAGGACGCGCAGACAGCGGGCCGCCGTCTCGGGACCGCGGGGCTGCGGACCGCTTCCCTGCAGGGCCGCCAGCAGCTCGGATCCACTCACCTCGCCGGCCTCGCGCAGGTCCCTGAACATGGCAATCAGGACGGCCCGCCGGGCCAGTTGCTCATCGAGCATGGCGAGCGCGAAGCGGTGCTCAGCCTCGCCCCAGGCCATATGGACGTAGCCGCCGTCGGCCGTCGGCCGCGTCGCCAGATCCTCGTGGTTGGCGAAGGCGGGCGGGTCGACGAGCACGACGTGCTCGAAGCCGGCAGCAAGCTCGGGGTCGGCTTCGAGCGCGGCGCCATCGGCAAGCACCACCCCACCGCCCCCCATTGCCACACGCCGCTCGCGGTCGGCGACCACGGAAAGCACCTCCCCCGCCCCCGACGAAGCCAGCTCCCGCACCACGGCCGCCGGCGAGCTCCGCCGCCGCACCTCCTCCCTGCCGATTGTCCAAAAAAAGGAA
>JAPVSJ010000116.1:0-9364 GCA_047519745.1 Actinomycetota bacterium
GCCATCCCGCGGCCCAGTCCCCGCACTGTCATGCGCGGGGTGCCGACCTACCTACCGCTGGGGCCGGTCAGCAATCCATACGGTCTTGATCTGCTTGACCACGCGCGCCCCCAGTCGCACGCGGCCACAAGCGCAGTCATCTAAAACACTTCGGGGCAGGGGTGTCCCGTACGCCGCCTCGGCCAACAGGCCGGGGCGGCTTTGTCCTTGACCTCCTGAACTACTCGGATAACGTCATGGTGTAGCTACTCCACCTGACATCCGCTTGGTCAGCCTCACCAAGTGCTACGGCGAGGTTCAGGCGGTTGCGGGCATCGACCTGGAGATCGAGGCCGGCGAGTTCTTCACCCTGCTCGGCCCCTCGGGCTCGGGCAAGACGACGACGCTGCGGATGATCGCGGGCTTCGAGGACCAGAGCAGCGGCACGATCGAGTTGGCCGGACGGGACATGACCGGGGTCCCGCCGTACGACCGAGCGGTCAACACGGTCTTCCAGGACTACGCGCTGTTTCCCCATATGACGGTCGGCGAGAACGTCGCCTACGGGTTGCGCATCGCCGGCGTCGCCAAGGCCGAGCGGGCGCGGCGGCGCGACGAGGCGCTGGAGATGGTCCGCCTGCCCGGCTACGGCGAGCGCAAGCCGGGCGAGCTCTCCGGCGGTCAGCGCCAGCGCGTCGCCCTCGCCCGCGCGATCGTCAACCGGCCCCGGGTGCTGCTGCTCGACGAGCCGCTCGGCGCGCTCGACCTGAAGCTGCGCGAGCAGATGCAGAGCGAGCTGAAGACGATCCAGGCCGATGTCGGGATCACCTTCGTCTACGTCACCCACGACCAGGACGAGGCGCTGACGATGAGCAACCGGATCGCCGTCTTCAACGAGGGCCGGATCGAGCAGGTCAGTTCGCCAGTCGAGCTCTACGAGCAGCCCCAGACCGAGTTCGTCGCCGGCTTCGTCGGCGTCTCCAACCTGATCGAGCGCGACGGCTCGCGCTTCACGATCCGGCCGGAGAAGATCCAGCTGCTCGACCCGGCAAGCGCGCCAAACGGCCTGCGGACCGAGCGCGGACGGATCGCCGAGGTCGCCTACGCGGGAATGGTCACCCGCTACACCGTCGCCCTCGAGGCGGGCGGAGAGCTTCAACTCGTACGGCAGAACGCGGAGGGCGCCTCGAACGAAGCGTCCTCCGAGCAGGGCAGGGAGGTGCTGGTGGGCTGGCGTCCGGAGCACACGGTCGCGGTCCGTGGAAAACCAATAGAGGAGGAATCCCCGTGAGGACCCATGACGCACACCCCGCACGAGCCGCGTGGCTCGTCGTCGCCGGCTTGCTTGCCTTCATGCTGCTGATCGCCGGCTGCGGAAGCAGTGGCAGCAGCAGCTCGGGCGGAGAAGAAATGACCAAGGTCGGCAAGGGAGAGGGCGAACTGAACCTGATCTCCTGGGCCGGCTACGTCGAAGAACCGTGGGTCAAGCCGTTCGAAAAGAAGACCGGTTGCAAGGTCAACAACAAGACCGGCGGCACCTCTGACGAAATGGTGCAGCTGATGCGGACCGGCGAATACGACGGGGTCTCGGCCTCCGGCAACGCCACCGCCCGCCTCGTCGCCGGCGGCGACGTCGCCCCGGTCAACGTCAGCCTCGTCCCCAACTACAAGACGATCTTCAGCGACCTCAAGAACCAGCCCTACAACACCTTCGACGGCACCCACTACGGGATCCCGCACGGCCGCGGGGCGAACCTGCTGATGTGGAACTCCGAAGACGTCAAGCCCGCGCCGACCTCCTGGAACGTGATGTTCGACCCGAAGATCGCCGCCAAGTACAAGGGCAAGATCAGCGTCTACGACGAATCGAGCTACATCGCCGACGCCGCCGTCTACCTCAAGGCGCACCAGCCCGAACTGGGCATCGAAAACCCCTACGAGCTGAACGAAGAACAGTTCCAAGCGGCGATCAGCCTGCTCAAGGAACAGCGCCCCTACGTCGGCGAATACTGGTCGGAAGCCGCCAAGCAGATCCAGGCCTTCGCCAGCGGCGACAGCCAGGTCGGCACCACCTGGCAGTACCAGTACTTCGAACTCGAAGGCGCGGGCAAGCCGGTCGCGGCGAGCCCGGCGAGCCAGGGCTTCCTGCCTTCCGAGGGGGCGACCGGTTGGTCGGACACCTGGATGATCAGCTCCGAAGCCAAGCATCCCAACTGCATGTACATGTGGATGAACTGGATCGTCTCGCCAAAAGTGAACGCTGAAGTCGCCGAATTCTTCGGTGAGGCGCCGGCGCAGAGCCTGGCCTGCGAACACACCGCGGAGAAGGACTTCTGCGCCAAATACCACGCCGAAAACCCGGCCTTCTGGAAGCGCGTCTACTACTGGGAGACGCCGCTGGCCGACTGCGGCAACGGCGAAGAAGACTGCAAGAACTACAACGACTGGGTCCAGGCCTGGACCTCGATCAAGGGTTGAGCAGGCGGCTCTCAACCTTCTTCAACGGGCGCCCCCGCCTACAGGTGGGGGCGCTCCTGGCCGGCCCGGTCGGCTGGCTGGTGGTCGGCTACCTCGGCTCGCTCGCGGTATTGCTGATCGCGGGGTTCTGGACGGTCGACCCGCTCAGCGGCGAAGTCGTCCAGAGCTTCAGCCTCGAAAACTTCGAAACGCTCTTCAACGAACCCGTCTACCGCGACATCGTCGGGCGGACGGTGCTGATCGCGGCGCTCGTCACCGTCACCGACGCCGTCCTCGCCTTCCCGATCGCCTTCTACATGGCCAAGGTCGCGAGCCGTCGCGGCAAGGCGGTCCTCGTCGTCGCCGTCTTGGTGCCACTCTGGTCGAGCTACCTGGTCAAGGTGCTCTCCTGGCGGACGATGCTCTCCAGCGGCGGGGTGATCGACTGGGTGCTGGAACCCCTCGGGCTGAGCGGGCCCGGCTACGGCAACACCGCCGTCTGGCTGGTGATGAGCTACCTCTGGCTGCCGTACATGATCCTGCCGATATACGCCGGTCTGGAGCGCATTCCCAACTCGCTGATCAGCGCCTCCGAGGATCTCGGCGCGGCCCCCTTCGCAACCTTCCGGCGGGTGATCCTGCCGCTCGCCTTCCCGGCCGTGGTCGCCGGCTCGATCTTCACCTTCGCCCTGACCCTCGGCGACTACATCACGCCGCGCCTTGTCTCGAACAACCAGTTCATCGGCAACGTGATCTTCAACAACATCTCCAACAACCTGCCGCTCGCGTCCGCCCTCGCGCTCGTCCCGATCGTGGTGATGGTCGCCTACCTGATGGTCGCCCGCAAGCTGGGCGCCTTCGAGCACATATAGGACGGTGAGCGGATGAGACTCTCGCGCAGATCGGCGCTCCTGCTCCGCACCGGGGTCGGGATCGGGCTCGCCTTCATCTACGTGCCGCTGATCGTGCTCGCGATCTACGCCTTCAACTCGAGCAACATCCTCGAATGGCCACCCCCGGGCCTGACCCTCGACTGGTTCCCCAAGGCGATCGAAAACGAATTCGCCCGCGAAGCCTTCGTCACCTCGCTCAAAGCGGGCCTGGCCGCGACGGCGATCGCGATCGTGCTCGGCACGCTCGCCTCGCTGGCGGTCGCCCGGCACCGTTTCTTCGGCCGCGAGACGATCTCCTTCCTCGTCATCCTGCCGATCGCCCTGCCGGGAATCGTCACCGGCGTCGCCCTCAGCAACACCTTCACCCAGGTGCTCGGCGTCGACCTCAGCCTCTTCACCGTGATCGTCGGCCACGCCACCTTCTGCATCGTCGTCATCTACAACAACGTCGTCGCCCGCCTGCGTCGCGTCTCGGCCTCCTTCGAGGAGGCCTCGGCCGACCTCGGCGCCCACAGCTGGCAGACCTTTCGCTTCGTCACCTTCCCCAGCCTGAGGAGCGCCCTCGGCGCCGGCGCCCTGCTCGCCTTCGGCCTCTCCTTCGACGAGATCATCGTCACCACGTTCACGATCGGCGCCGGCGAAGAAACGCTGCCGATCTGGATCTTCCGCAACCTCTTCCGCCCCAACCAGCTGCCGATCGTCAACGCGGTAGCGGTGATAGTCGTCCTGATCTCAATCGTCCCCGTTTACCTGGCCCACCGCCTGACGCGCGAGGAAGGCGGTGCGGCCGTGGCCCGCGGCGGCGGCAAGATCGAGGCCCAGGCGACGGCTGTGCCATAAATAATCATCCAAGTAGCGTACTAGCATATTAGCTTGCTAGTGCTGTATGCTGCTGAGCATGATATTTGCGACGCCTTCCATCGCGAAGAGCCTCCGTGTCAAGCTCGACGAGCTGGACGGTCTGCGCCATGAGCTTGGCGGCGAGCTCGGGCGGGCGACCCCTTGGATGGGGGCGTTGCGGCGTGTGGTGGCGGCGAGCTCGATCGAGGGCTCCACCTCGATCGAGGGCTACAGCGTCGACCCCGCCAAAGCGATTGCCCTGCTGAGCGGAGAGGCGTCCGGTGGCGGCGAAGACGAGAACCGCCTTGCGGTTGCCTGTTACGCCCGCGCCATGGACCACGTCGGGGCGATGGCCCGGGACCCGCGCTTCCGCTGGACCGACCGAGTCATCCTCGACCTGCATTTCGACGCCTGCCACTTCCAGCCGGACAAGTCCCCTGGGCTCTGGCGGACGGGCCCGATATCGGTGACCGGCCCCGACGGGGGAATCGACTACCGGGGACCGAACGGCGAGGACGTCGCGGAGCTGATGGCGGAGATCGTCGACTGGCTGGCGGCAGGAGAGGACGATGCCGACGTCGTCGTCCGTGCCGCGATGGCGCATCTCAACGTCGTCTCCGTCCATCCCTTCCGCGACGGCAACGGGCGTGTCGCGCGGATCGTCCAATCGCTCGTCCTCGCCCGCGACGGCATGGTCTCGCCGGAGTTCTCCTCGATCGAGGAATACCTGGGCAAGAACACGCCCGCCTACTACGCGGCGCTGCGCGATGCGCAGGGCGGCAGCTACCAGCCGGATCGAGATGCGTCCGGCTGGGTCCGGTTCTGCGTCGAAGCTCATATCTCGCAGGCAAAGCGCCGGCTCGATCAGATCCGCGAGGCGGGAAGGCGATGGGAGCGCCTCGAACGCGAGGCCGAGGATCGTGGCTGGCCCGACCGCTTCGTGATCGCGCTCGAGCAGAGCCTGGTCGGTGGCGCCGACCGTGCCGGGTACGGCGAGGAGGCAGGCGTGTCGACGGCAACCGTGAGCGCCGACCTGCGGCGCCTGCTCGACAGCGGACTTGTCGAGCAGCGTGGCCGCGGACCCGGTACGAGGTACTGGGCGACCGAGAGCCTGCGCTCACTACTGGCGAGCTAAGAGCTCGGCTGGAACGGGTTCTGCACGCTGACGCCGGCGTAGTCCTGACCGTCGCTCAGATCCTCGGAGAGGACGGTCTCGCAACCCAGAGCGCGTGCAGCCTCAAGGATCGCGGCATCCCAGTAGGAGATCCTGAAACGGTGACGCGTCTCCAGCGCGGCAAGCATCACCCTGGTCGTGATATCCGCAACGGGAAACCGCAAGAACGACTCGACCAGTTTCGCCGTCTGCTCGTGGCTCAGCGCGTCAGGGCGACTCGCCCGCGTTGCCTGAACGTAGAACTCCTGCAGGACCTGCACCGAGAGCGCCAGGTCGCGCTCGGCCACGATGCCGCGCGCTCGCTCGGCCTTGTGGGCCTCGCCCGGATCGCGCGACACCGCGTAGAGGAGGATGTTGGTGTCAACGAATCGCACGACCGTGGAGTTCGTCGCGGCTGAGCCGATCCGCCCCACGGAACTGCTCGATTTCAGCGAAGACCTGACCTTGCAGGTTCTCCAGGCGTGAGAACTCGGACTCGCGCTCCTCGAGCGAGCGCAGGTAGTGCGTCACCAGTGCGCTGACCGAGCTGCCGTCTTCAGCGGCGCGAACCCGCGCAGAGCGATAGACATCCTCCGGCACCGAGACCGTGATGTTTTTCATGTGCACCACAGCTACACAGTATCACAGCCATGATTTACTGGCGAGCGAGACGCTCCGCCTCTTCGGCGCCTACGTAGGGCGAGAGGGTCAGCTCGACCAGGTCGGGCAGAAGCGCCTCGAGCTGCTCGGTGCGGCCGGCGCTGATCTCGCGCACGACCAGCGAGACGATGCCGCCGACCAGGGTCTCCTCGGTCGCCTCGGGGAGCGGGTGCTCGCCGCCGTGCTCGGGCCGCCCGGCCTTGAGGATCTCGACCAGGCCCTGCATCGAGTCGCGGTGACGGGCGGCGATCTTGCCGCCCGCGGCGACCGGCTCGATCATGCAGAGGCGCGCCAGCTCGGGCTCGCCGGCGAGGAAGCGCAGCATCGTCGCCAGGGCCGCGCGGACCTTCTGCGGCCACTCCTCGAAGGCCTCGGCCGCCGCCCGCATCGAGGCGGCGATGTGGTCGGCGACCATCTCGTAGGCGGCCAGGAAGCAGGCTTCCTTGTCGTCGAAGTGCTCGTAGAAGGTGCGGCGCGAGACCGACGCGGCTTTGGTGATGTTGGCGACGGTGGTCGAGTTGTAGCCGCGCTCGGCGACGGTGTCGACCAGCGCCGTGACGATCCGCTCGCGCTGATTCTGGACGATGAACTCGCGCGGCAGCCCATGGCGACCAGCCGGCAGTCGCGGCGAGGCGACCGCCGCCTCCCCGTCCTCAGCTTTCTTCGCCTTCCCCTTTGCCACGAACCGACGATACCCGAGAGGCGGGCGGCCGCGGCGTGCCTAGCGCAACGGCTGGACCAGCAGCTCGTCCTCGGCGGCTCGGGCGCCGAGATAGGGCATCGTCGCCAGGTAGATCAGCTCGGGGAGGAACTCCTCGCCGCGTTCGATCGAGCCCGATTCGACTTTTCCGAGGATCGTGTTGTAGACGGCGCCGGCGGCGATTTCGGCCGTGCAGCGGGACATCGGCCGGCCCTCGACTTCGCCGCGGCCGCCGTCGAGGAAGTCGGCGATTCGCCGCACGATCCGTTCGCGGCGCGACTGGGCGCCGCCGCCGATGCCGTTGACGGAGACGACGAGGAAGCGAGCCCGGGGGGAGTCCTCCTGCAGGTAGCGCATCGCCGCCGTCCCGGCCGCCCAGATTCGATCGTGCCAAGCCTCGCGGCCGTTGCAGGCGGTGTCGACCCGCGCGCAGAGGTCCTCCATCGCCTCGTCATGGAGGGCGAGGAAGCAGTCCTCCAGGTCGGCGAAGCAGCGATCGAAATGGGCGCGGCTGACCTCGGCTCGCGCGCAGACCGCCTTGACGTCGACGGCCGCCAGGCCATGGTCGGCAACCATCTCCACCGTCGCGGCTGCGATCCTCTCGCGCGCTGGATCGCGCCCTCTGTGGACAGGGCTCACATTGCCCTTGCCCAACTCCCTGCGCTCTGTACGACTGAAGCGGTTCCCACTAAGCCGCCACCCGGGCCTGGGCCACCTCCGCGGCGCGCGCCGCCTCGACCTCCCCGACGTAGGGCGTCAAGGTCACCTGCAGCATCTCGGGAAGCAGAGCCTTGAGATCGTCCAGCTGGCCCGCGATGAGGCGCTGGTGCACTAGCCACATCAGACCGCCGGCGATCGCGACCTCGAGGCCCTCCGGCAGCCGGCTTGCCCGCGGGTTGTGCTCGCGCCCCTCGCGCAGCTTCGGCGCGACGCTCTCCAGCATCGCCTGGTAGCGGGCCAGCGCCGCCCCACCGGCCGCCTGGCTCTCGACGATGCAGAGCTTGGCCCGCGCTTCCTCGGCGACGACCATCTCGAGGAAGACCTCGAGGCCGGTCGAGACCTGGTCGATCCAGGGCTGCTCGGGATCGACCAGCTCGGCGAAGACTTCCGCCGCAGCGGCGACGCTCTCGTCGAAGGCCGCCAAAAAGCACTCTTCCTTGTTGGCAAAGTGCTCGTAGAAGGTGACCAGGGCCACTTTGGCCGTTTTCGCGATCAGCTCGATCGTCGTCTTCTGGTAGCCGCGCTCGGCGACCAGCTCTGCCGTCGCGAGCAGCATCCGCTCGCGCTGGTTCTGGGAGACGAAATCGCGTGGGATCAGATGTCTCCCCGGAGGCAGTTTCGAGAGGCGTTCCGAGAGCGACCGCGAGTCGGCCATTCCAAGACGGTACCAAAACATATATCTGATGTCTACTTTCCTTTTCTACAGAAAACATGACGTTCTAGGCAACCTCGTTTCTAAAAGCTGCTATACCTAGACAAAAGGCTTATGTTTTCGGACGACAACAGAGGCTCGGTCATCGCCTTCCCGGGCCAGCGCGGGCGCCGCCCCCCGCGCGAGCGGATCCTCACCGCGATGCTCGTCGTCAGTGGGGAGCTGGGCTTCGAGCAGGTCGCCGTCCGCCACGTGATCGAACGCGCGCAGACCAGCCGCGCGACCTTCTACAAGCACTTCGTCGATCGCGAGGACTGCTTCGCGCAGGCCTACGGCGACGCCGCCGAGTGGGTCTACCGACGGATGATCGGCGCCGCCAAGCGCCAGCCGACTTGGCGCGAGGGCCTGCGCGCGGCGCTGGCCGAGCTGCTCGAGTTCTGCGCCAACCAGCCGGCGATCGCCAAGGCGCTGGTGGTCGAGGTGCACGCGGCAGGCGAGCGGTCGCTCGCCCAGCGGCGCGATCTGATGGAGCGCCTCTCCCGCGCACTGGACAGCGCGCGCCGCGAGATTCCCTCTCGCCAAGCTCCACCTCCTATTACGTCTGACTTCATTGTAGGGGCGATCGACACGCTTTTGGCGGCGAAACTGCTCGACGGCGACGCGGCGCGCGCGCCGGAGATGCTTCCCGGCCTGCTCCACTTCGTCGTCATGCAGTACCTCGGCGAGAGCGCAGCCTGGGAAGAGATGGCCGCCGCGCCCCTGGCGACGTGGCAGGCGCGCCGCGAAGCGGCGGCGCAGGGATCGCCCGAGCGCTGAGGATCGCCCGCCCTACAGCGGGATGTTGCCGTGCTTGCGCTTCGGCTGCTCGACCCGCTTGGACTGCAGCATGCGCAGCGCCCTGATCAGCTTGGGGCGCGTCTGGCGTGGCTCGATCACGTCGTCGATGTAGCCGCGCTCGGCCGCCGAATAGGGGTTGGCGAAGTGGGCTTTGTAGTCGTCGATCAGCTTCTGGCGACGCTCGTCGGGGGTCGGCGAGGAGGCGATGTCCTTGCGGTAGATGATGTTGACCGCGCCCTCCGGCCCCATCACCGCCACCTCCGCGGTCGGCCAGGCGACGTTGAAGTCGGCCAGCATGTGCTTCGAGTTCATCACGTCGTAGGCGCCGCCGTAGGCCTTGCGGGTGACGACCGTGAGCTTCGGCACGGTCGCCTCGGTGAAGGCGTAGAGCAGCTTGGCGCCGTGGCGGATGATCCCGTTCCACTCCTGGTCGGTGCCGGGCAGGAAGCCGGGCACGTCGGTGAAGGTGACGA
>JAPVSJ010000117.1:0-42428 GCA_047519745.1 Actinomycetota bacterium
GCATTCCGGTGTCCTCAGTCGCTCATGTGCAGAGCACAATCGCTCCTTCGTCCTAGGACTGCTCGGCCATGAACCGCCAAACAACCCCGAGACCACATAAAAAACGGGACCCACCGCGAGAACGGCGGGCCCCGTTACAGCTAAGAGCGGTGCTCCGCTACGAGGTCTGCTGGACGCTCGCGGCGGCCGGGCCCTTGGGGCCTTCTTCGGACTCGTAGCTCACCTTCGAACCCTCGGTAAGGGACTTGAAGCCCTCGCCCAGGATCGCGCTGTGATGAACGAAGACGTCCTTAGAGCCGTCGTCGGGCGTAATGAACCCGTAGCCCTTGTCGTCGCTGAACCACTTGACAGTTCCAGTTGGCATGAATTGCCTCCACTTCATGTGCTGCGAACGCGGCACATGCGGTGAAGCAACGACGCGAGCGCTAGACACAACTTTTGCCGGATGTTCCGGCCTTTCGCGGAGGACCGTAGCAGGGTCGGCACGCGGAGCGCGCGGCCACGGCGCTCTTTCGCGCCCAGTCCGGTGTCTTATGGACACGACATTCGTGGCGTGGCGCCGGATTGAGGCCGGCCGCGAACCAGCCGATACCGTAATCGTGATGCCATCAGGGATTTCGCCCCGACGCCTGGCAGGGACTCGCCTGTCGCTGTCGCTCGCGCTGATCTTCGCCCTGACGCCGGGGGCGGCATGGGCGGCGGCGAGCCGTCCGAGCGATGGCGACCTCTCCGCCCGGCTCGCCGAGTTGGCCAAGCCGGCGGTCGCGTCGGCGCCACCTGCCGCTCAGGCCACGGCGCTGAGCCTGCCGGTGAGCGGCCCGGGCAGCATGGTGCGCGAAGGTAATCGGGTGCTGGTCGAAGTCCGATTCGACCATGGCGCCGCGTCGGCCACCGGCGACCTGCGAGCGGTCGGTGCGGAGGTGCTCAACGTCAGTCCCCAATACCAGAGAAGCACGGTCGCAATGAAGCCGGAGCAATTGGCCGCGCTGTCCGGAATCCCCGGCGTGGCCGACGTATCTCCCGTCCTCGCCCCGATCGTCGCCTCGGCCTGCCCCTCCGGGGAAGTCGTCTCCGAGGGCGATCTTCAGCTGCACGCGCAGGAGGCAAGGGAAGCGCCCGCGACTCCCGACGGCAGCGGCGTCACCGTCGGCATCCTCTCGGACTCCTTCAACGGAGCCAGCAAAGCGGCCGATGGCAGCGGGCATGCGATCGCCACGAAACAAGCCGATGACGTCGCCAGCGGCGATCTGCCGGGCACCGCAAATCCCTGCGCCCAACTGACGCCAGTCGCCAAGCTCGACGACACCGACGCGAGCGGCGGCGACGAGGGACGGGCGATGGCGCAGATCGTCCACGATCTCGCCCCAGGCGCGGATCTCGCCTTCGCGACCGCTTTCACCAGCGAAACGGCGTTCGCGGCCAACATCGAAAAACTCGCGGCGCCCTTGCCAGCTGGCGCCGGAGCGGCCGTGATCGCCGACGACGTCTCCTACCCGACCGAGCCCTTCTTCCAGGAAGGAGTGGTCGGCAACGCGGTGCGCAAAGTGACCGAAGACGGGGCCAGCTACTTCTCCTCGGCGGCGAACAACAACCTGATCGCGGACGGCAAGGACATCGCCTCGTGGGAAGCGCCGGAATTCCGGGACTCCGGTGGATGCCCGTCGGCCATCGTCGAATTCTCGGACCAGCTGGAAGCGGAAGGAAAATCCGGACTTCATCCCACGCACTGCATGGACTTCAGCCCCGGACCGGCCGTCGACCCGACCTTCCGGATCACCGTCTCGCCCGGGGCGACCCTGCGTATCGACCTGCAGTGGGCCGAACCGTGGGAAGAAGTGGGCACCGACCTCGACGCGTTCCTGCTCGGCCCCGGCGGAGAATTGGTCGAACTCAGCGCCGAAGACAACGTCTTCGGCACGCAGGAGCCGTTCGAGTTCGTCCCCTGGAAGAACAACACGGGCAGCCCGGCGAACGTGAGGCTGGTGATCAACCGCTACAGCGGCGACGATCCGCGCCTCAAGTTCGCGCTCCTGCAAAACGGCGGGGGGGTCAGCTCGACCGAGTACGAGTCCTCACAGGGAGGCGACGTCGTCGGGCCGACGATCTTCGGTCACAATGGCGGCGAAGCGACGACGAGCGTCGCGGCGATCGCCTTTGACGCAACCGAAGCGCCCGAGCCCTATTCGTCACGCGGCCCGGTGACCCACCTC
Source organism: Actinomycetota bacterium (assembly GCA_047519745.1). GTDB lineage: Bacteria > Actinomycetota > Thermoleophilia > Solirubrobacterales > 70-9 > VRUE01. Next base: position 2,211 of record JAPVSJ010000117.1, read on the forward strand.
TTCGGACCGGTCAACGGCACGACTCCGGCGCTGCCGATCCCCGAAGAAGTCCTCCCCAAACCGGACATCACCGCGACCGACTGCAATGAAACCACCTTCTTCGCCTTCGAAGACGAAGGAGCCTGGCGCTTCTGCGGCACCTCGGCCGCCGCCCCCCACGCCGCCGCGGTGGCAGCCCTGATGCTGGAGGAAAAACCAACGGCCACCCCCGCGGAAATCCGCCTCGCGTTGCAGGAAGCCGCCACGCCGATCGGGGCCCTCGGGGCCTTCGGACCCTGCGCGATCGGCTCTGGCCTAGTCGAAGCCGTAGGGGCGATCGCGGCCCTGCTCAGCTCGGGCGGCGGAACGCCCGCGGCATGTACGCCGCCGGAATCGGGGGCCGTCACGGAAGAAGGGGAATCGGAAGGCGTTTCGATTCCCGTCGCGCCGGTGACCGAAATCCCGAGTGGCGAAACGCCGCCCAGGATTCCGATCCCGGCGCCCCAAACTCGCTTCGCCAGGCATCCGGCCAAGGTCCTGCGAACGAGGGAGCGGAGCGTGATCGCGGTCTTCCGTTTCGCCGCGGATGAGACCGGCGCGAGCTTCATCTGCCGGATCGACAGGGGCCCCTTCCATAGCTGCGCTCCTCGGCTGCGCCGTCGCTTCACGCTCGGCTTCCACGTCGTGCGGGTGTTCGCGCGCAACGCGGACGGCGCGGTCGACGCCACGCCCGCGGCCTTTCGCTTCCGCGTGGTGCGCATCCCGGACTGAGCGCGGGCTAACGCGTTTCTCGCGCGTAGATTCGCTCGTCGATCGCCAGGCGCCACGGCCCGGCGGCAGATTCGGTGGCGCGGAAGTCGCGGAAGTCGAAGGTGAAGATCGGCAGCTCGTGGCGCTCGGCGATCGCCATCACACAGCCGTCGACGACGCCGAGGTTGAGATCGGCGTAGCGACGGTCGAGCTCGGTCGCCCGCTGCATCAGGCCCGCGGTCATGTACGCCACCTCGTGACTGCCGCCCGCTATGTGCTTGAGGAACATACGGGCGGCATGGGCCCCGACACGCTCGCGCACCAGGTGATCCACCTCAACCACCACCGGCGAGGGCACGATGGCGTTGCGCCCAAGTCGTCCCAATGCGGCAATCGACATGGCGTATGCGGGGTCCCTCCTGTCGATGGCCGAAACCAGCGGGCCCGTGTCAATCAGGATCGCCATCGGCTGGTCCCTCGCCGGGACCCCACGGCTTGAGGCCCAGGTATTTCTCGGCGTTGATGCCGAGGTCTCCCGGTCCTTCCCCTGCGCCGAAATAGTCCAGCGGGGCATAAGACTCCTCCCCACGCGCACCGAGTTCGATCAGCCGAACAACCGTAGCTGAGAAAGACTCGCCCTCGCGGGTGTGTCCCTCCACCAATTCCACGGCGCTCTCGGGGATGTAGATCGTCTTGCGGGGCATTGTCTGCAGGCTTGCCATGCCGGGGAGTATGACATCGAAAATCATACCTAACAGCGCAAAATCTAAATCTTGTGTGACGTCACTCGCGCGAGTCCGCGACTTTCGCCTCTCCGCCGCCCCGTCGCATGGCCCAATGCCCGGCGAAGAGCAGCGCCAGCAGGGCGGCGGCGCTGCCCAGCACCAGCGGGTCGGTGAGGCTGAGGCCCTCGAGGCGGGTGCCGAAGTAGACGGCGAGCACGGTGATCGGCAGGTAGCCGACCAGGGTCGTCCAGACGAAGCGCCAGAGCGGCACCCGGGCGGCGCCCGCCGCGTAGGAGACGAGGCTGAAGGGGACGATCGGGATCAGGCGGACGGCGAGCAGCAGGGTGGCGCCGCCGCGCTCGATCGCCGCCTCCATGCGCTCGAAGCGCGCGGTGCCGAACCAGCGGTCGAGCAGCGGCCGGGCGACCGAGTGGCCGACGGCGAAACAGATCAGCCCGGAGAGCAGCCAGCCGAGCATCATCAGCGCCAGCGCCGGGAAGAAGCCGTAGACGAAGCCTGCCGCCGCGTCGACGATCTCGGCCGGGTAGAAGACGACGGTGTGGATCAGCGCCAGGCCGAGGATCAGCAGCGGCCCGGCGACGCCGAGGTCCTTGACCCTGCTGCGCACCTCCGCCGTGTCGCCGCGCAGCGCCGCTTCGAACGCTTCGCGCAGCTCCGGGATCGCCAGCACGAGCAGGCCCAGCAGCGCGATCCCGCCCAGGGTGACGGCGACGGCGACGAGCGAGGGCCTGGGCGACTCCATGTCGATTGCAGCATTGTCCCCCCTGCCGTGGGGAAAAAGCTGCAATCTGCGCCGCGCGGGGCGCTCAGGCACCCGTGGTGTCGTCGCGCAGCCGCTCGGCGAGCGCCGAGTGGCGGGCGCCGCTGTCGTCGCGGCGGACCGCCATCTCCAGCGCCGCGGGGTCGCCGATCAGCACGCAGCTGCTGCGGGCGCGGGTGATCGCCGTGTAGAGCAGCGGCCGGGTCAGCATGCGGGCGTGGGAGCGGTGGCAGACGCCGACCACGACCGGAACCTCGCAGCCCTGCGCCTTGTGGACCGAGATCGCGTAGGCGAGCCGCAGCGTCGCCGTCTCCCCGTAGGGGATGGTCAGCGAGCCGCCCTCGTCGGTGTCGACGACGATCGCCTCCTCCCGCGGGTCGTCCTCGCGCAGGAAGACGATCGAGCCGTTCATCAGCCCCAGCTCGTGCGAGTTGCGGGTCTGGATCAGCCGGTCGCCGATCCTGAACCGTTCACTGACGGCTGCCTCCCCATCCGGGTTGAGCCGCGCCTGCAGGCGCTCGTTGAGCGCGTCGATCCCGACCGCCCCCTTGTACATCGGCGCCAGCACCTGGACCTCGCGGATCGGGTCGACGCCGAAGCTCGCCGGCGCCCGCTCGGCGACCACCTCGACCACCGTCTCCAGCGCCCGCTCGGGGCTCGGCCGGTCGATGAAGAAGAAGTCGTGGTCCTGGTCGGCCTGCGGCTCCAGGTGCGGTGGCCGGCCCTGGTTGATCTCGTGGGCCGCGGTGGTGATCATCGAGCGCGCCGCCTGGCGGAAGATCTGGGTGAGGCGGACGACGGGCGCGACGCCGGAGGCGATCAGGTCGTCGAAGGGCTTGCCGGCGCCGATCGGCGGCAGCTGGTCGGCGTCGCCGACGAAGACGACGTGGGTCGACTCGGCGAGGCCGCCGAGCAGGACCTCGATCAGGCGCAGGTTCAGCATCGAGGCCTCGTCGACGATCACCAGGCCCGCCGGCAGCGGGTGGCCGGGCCTGAAGCCCGGCTCGCGGCCCGGCATCCACTCGAGCATCCGGTGGATCGTCTGCGCCTCGTGCCCGGTCGCCTCCTCGAGCCGGCGGGCGGCACGGCCGGTCGGTGCGCAGAGCGCGATCGCCACGTCGGCCCGCGCCGCCTCGGCGACGATCGCCCGCGTGCAGGCGGTCTTGCCGACGCCGGGGCCGCCGGTCAGCACCGAGATCCGCGCCGCGAAGGCGCCGCGCACCGCGGCCCACTGCTCGTCGGTCAGCTTCGCCTCGTCCTCGTCGTCCTCGGGCGGCAGCTCGCCCGGGTCGTGGTCGAGATGCGCCGGCGCCGCGACCCGCTCGGCCAGCGTCGCGGCGACGCCGAGCTCGCTGGCGTGGGTCGGCTCGCGGTAGGCGCGGCCTTCGTCGAGCAGCAGCCCGCGCGCCATCGCCGGCACGTCGGGGTCGGGCTGCAGGCCGATCAGCTTCGCGGTGCGCCGGTTGAGCTCGTCGACCGGCAGGTAGGTGTTGCCCTGCTGCTCGGCCTCGGTCAGGGCGAAGACCGCGGCGGCCTGCGCGCGCCGCTCCGACTCGGGCGGCACGTCGGCCGCCAGCGCGATCTTGTCGGCGCGGGCGAAGCCGACCCCGGCGACCTCGGTCAGGCGGTAGGGGTCCTCGTGCAGGATCGCCATCGAGCGCTCGCCGAAGCGGGCGTGGATCGGCGCCGCCAGGTGCGCCAGGCCGTGTGGCGCCAGCTGCACGTGCAGGTCGCGGACCGCCCGCGAGGCATGCCAGGAATCGGCGGCCGCGACGGCCTGCTCGGCGCTGACCCCGCGCAGCCCGGCGAAGACGCTGGCCGGGTCGGCGGCGATCGCCCCCAGCACCCCCTCCCCGTGCTCGTCGACGAGGCGCTCGGCACGGGCCGGGCCGATGTGGCGCAGGCTGGTCAGGTAGGCGATCTGCCCGGCGCGGTCGGCCGGGTCGAGCGGCAGCGCGCCGCGCGCCTTCAGCTGCCGCCCGTAGCGCGAGTGCGTCTGCCAGTCGCCGCTGACTTCGGCCCGGTCGCCGGCGCTGAGGTGAGCGACCGGGCCGACGAGCGCAAAGCCCTCGCCCGACTCGGCGTCCTGCACCTCCAGCACCGCGTAGCCGTCGTCCTCGGCACTGAAGATGACCCCCAGCACCTCGACCGTGCCGCTGAAGGCGGCAGCATCGGCATCGAAGAGGGTCGCAGCGTCGCTCACAGGTCAAAGCTAGCCGGAGCCGGGGCGGTTCGACGCCCGCCCCGCAAGAGGGAGCGTTGCTTGGAAATCCAAAGTACGACAAGATGCCTGCGATCCGGCCCAACCGGGGCCGCACGAATCGGGAGGACGAAGCAGATGAGCACTTACGCGGTGAAGAGAATCGACGAGATGGAGGCCGTCTTCGGCGGCGCCTTCAAGCGGGCCCGGGCCGAGCTCGGGGTCGAATCGTTCGGCATGCAGATCATCGACATGCCACCCAACTACGACAACTACCCCGTGCACGACCACGAGCAGGACGGCCAGGAGGAGGTCTACGTGACCCTCAGCGGCGGTGGCGAGATCGAGATCGAGGGAGAGCGCTTCCCGCTCGACGCCGATCACGTCGTCCGGGTCGGCCCCGGCGTCACCCGCAAGGTCTGGCCGGGCGACGCGGGCATCCGCATCCTCGTCCTCGGCGGCAAGGCGGGAGAGGCCTACGACGCCCCCGACATCACGAAGCTGGGCGAGCCCGACCCGATGGCGGCGAGCTAGAGGGCTCGTATCCAGGGCACTCGAGGACCGGCACCCGCGGGTAGCGCGGGTACGCCGGATCCTCGCGGGAGCGCCGGCAGAGACTGAAGACGGAGCCCCGCGTGTTAGGCACGAGCTGCTGGTGGGCGCAACGGTCGCAGAGGCCGCTGCTCGGATAGGCCATGCGTTGACGCTATCGCCGGACGGGTTGCATGTCACTCCGATCCGGTCTAGGTTGTTTGAACGGAAGCGGACCAGTACGCGACCCAGAGGGGACCCGAATGAGTCTTGACGTCTACCTGCATGGAGAGCTGATCGGCGGGCTTTTCCCCACCGGTGAGGACGGCTATCGCTTTGCCTACAGGCCGGAGACGGTCGCCGAGATCGGCGCCGGCAAGGTCCTGCTCAGCAACTCGCTGCCCGTCCGTGACGAGCCCTTCAGCGCCGGCGCCACCCGGGCCTACGTCGAGGGCCTCCTGCCGCAGGGATGCCGCCGCAGCGCGATCGCCGCCGAGCTGGGGCTCGATCCCGGCGACGGCTTTGGGCTGATCGCCGAGCTGGGCCGCGATTGCCCCGGCGCGGTCGTCTTCCTCAGGCAGGGCGAGGACCCGGAGCCGAGCGAACCCGAGTCGCCCGCCTGGCTCAGCGAGGAGGAGCTCGAGGAACTGCTCCAGCCCCAGCCCGCGCAGCTCTTCGACCCGGCCAACGAACGGCGGATGCGCTTTGCCCTGCCCGGTAAGCGACACAAGCTCGCGCTCGCCTACGACGAGGAGAACGGCAGGTGGGCCTGGCCGGAGCCCGGCGTGCCCAGCACCCACATCGTCAAGCCCGAATCGGACGAGCGCCACGGCCTCGTCGCCAACGAGATGACCTGCACGCTCGCCTACCGCGAACTGGGCCTGCCGGTCGCCCACACCTCGGTCGAGAGGATCGCCGGGCGGACCTGCCTGGTCAGCAAGCGCTTCGATCGCTGGGACGGCGGGTTCGAGGTCGAGCGCCTGCACCAGGAGAGCTTCGCCCAGGCGCTCGGCATCGCGCCCGCCGGCGAGCAGCACGGGCGGCAGGGAGAGACACCGGACCTGACCGAATCCTGTGGGCTGCTGCGGGCGATCGGCGAAGACCAGGGCACCCACACCCTGATGAGCGCCGCCCTCTGCGACCTGGTGATCGGCAACTGCGCGGCTCGCGGGGCCAAGGCGGCGCTGCTCTTCACCGGCGACGGCCCGATCCTCGCCCCCTTCTTCGGCATCGCCGCAACCGAGATCTACGGCGCGGAGCGACGCCGCCCGCCCGTCTTCGGCGCTCCCCCGGCCCCCTTCCTCGTCGACATCCGCCGCACCGCCTGGGAATGCGACTTCGAGTTCCAGCCGTCGCTGATGGAGGCGGTGGCGACGATGGGCCGGGCCTGCTCCTCGCTGAACGACGTGATCGACCGCGCCCGCGAGGAGGGCTGGTACTCGCGCGTCGCCGACGAAGCCCTGCAGTGCGCGATCCAGCGCAGCATCGGCTTCAAAGACGAAATGGAGTACCTGCGGCCGCCCGGCGCCGAGTCGCCGTAGAGGAATCCTGCCCCGCCGCGAACGCTTGCGGCTAGGGCGAGTCGGCGCGCATCTGGGTGCAGCGCTGGTCCCAGAGCCCGATCATCTCCTCGGGGAAGAGCTCGAACAGCGGCTCGTGTTCGTCGGTCTCGAAGAGCGTTTCCATGTCGAACTCCCAGGCGAGGATCTTGGTGTCGAGGTCGACCAGCTGACCGAGGTCGATGTCCTCCTGGACGAGGACGTAGCCGTCGCGCGCCGCGACGACGTTGGCGATCTTGTCGGCGGCGAAGACCCGCTGCGCCTCGATCCCGGTCGCGGCGACCCGACGGCGGAGCTCCTGCTTGCGCTCCCCGTAGTCCTCGATCCCGAAGTCTTCGCTGAGCGCGCAGACGATCATCGCGATCTTCATCCCGAAGCGCTCGCGCAGGGGGCCAAGTCCGAAGTCGGTGTACTCGAGCGTGTCGTGGAGAAGCCCCGCCGCGACCAGCTCGTCGCCGAGGTCGTACTCGATCAGCAGCTCGGCGACGGCCAGCGGGTGCTCGATGAAAGGGACTTCCTCGCCGACGTCGCGTAGCGCCCCGGCGTGAAGACCTCGCGCGGTCGCAAGCGCTCGGCGTACCAGCTCGGAGCGCTCCGCTACCGCCTCAACCCTGCTTGAGCGGGACATCGAGTCCACCGTAGCGCACTTCGGATCCAGACGAAACCCCTTGAGTACCGAGGGCGGGACCGGGCGGAGACGTCAGCTGCCGACCGCGACCACGACGATGAAGGCGACGTAGAGCGTGAGCCAGCCGGCGACCGCCGGCAGCTCGAAACGACCGCGTCGGTGCAGCACCCCGTAAGCGAGCAGGCCACCGGCGAGGCCGAGCGCGACCGAGAGGGCGGCGTTGGCGCTCAGCGACCAGCCGGTGAAGAGCAGGCCGATGCCGAAGGGAACGGTCGACTGGAAGACCATCGCGCCGGTGATGTTGCCGAGCGCCAGCGAATCCTTGCCTTCGCGCATCCAGAAGAAGCTGTTGACCTTCTCCGGCAGCTCGGTGGCGAGCGGGGCGAGGATCAGGGCGAGGACGACAGCCTCGACGCCGAGGTCGGCGGCGATCTTCAGCAGCTCTTCGACGAAGAGGTGGGCGCCGCCGACCATCGCGCCGAGGCCGACCAGGAGCTGGACGACGCAGAGCAACAGGCCGGGATCCATGCGGCGCTCGGCGCGGCGCTCGAAGACGAGCGGCGCCAGCGTCTCCTCGCCCTGCGCCTCTCCCCCCTGCCGCAGGGTGCGGCGGATGTAGAGCGGGTAGGCGAGCAGGACACCGATCCCGACCGGGATCCGCAGCGCGGCGGGCGCCCCCCAGGCGAGCGCCAGCGAGAGGGCAAAGAAGGCGAGGAAGAAGCGCAGGTCCCGCTCCAGGGTCGGCCGGTGGGCACGCAGCTCCAGGCCTTGCGCGCGGCGGTCGCGGTAGAGGTAGGCGAAGAGGCCGACCAGGCCCATCGCGAGCGTGGCGAGCAGGAAGGGAGCGCCGACGATCGCGCCGATCGCGACCTGGTCGCCACCCTGCTCGGCGCCGAGCAGGGCGACGATCGCGACCAGCGTCTCCGGCATCGCCGTGCCGACCGCGGCGAGGACGCTGCCCACAGCCCCCTCCCCCAGCCCCAGGCGGTGGCCGATCCACTCGACCGCGTTGGTGAAGAGCAGCGCCCCGGCGAGGATTACGGCAAAGCTAAGGAGCAGGAGTAGAACACTCACGTCACGCGTAATAAAACGCGAGGCCCAGGACGGCGTAGACGGCGAGCAGCTGGGCGCCCTCGAACCAGGTCGACTCGCCGTCCTGGGTGACGTAGTTGGCGATCAGGACGGCGAGCAGCAGGGCGCCGAGCTCGAAGCCGTTGAAGACCAGCGCCAGCGGGCCAGGCCCGACGAAGATCGAGGCGAGCACCAGCACCGGGGCGACGAAGAGCGCCACCTGGGCGCTGGAGCCGATCGCGATGTTGACCGCGAGGTCCATCTTGTCCTTGCGGGCGACCAGTACCGCGACCCAGTGCTCGGCCGCGTTGCCGACGATCGCGATGACGATCACGCCGATGAAGAACTGGGAGAGGCCGGCCGCCTGGGAGGCCTCGCTGATCGAACCGACGAGGACCTCCGACATGACGCCGACCAGGACCCCGGCGACCGCCAGCGCGATCACCGAGGTGCGCACCGACCAGCCCCAGCTGTCCTCGTCGGAATACTCGGGGTTGAAGAGGTCGCGGTGGGTCTTCAGCGAGAAGACGAGGCCAAGGACGTAGGTGGCGATGAGGACGACCGCGACGGCGATCGAGAGATGCTCGACGGTGGAGCCATAGTCGACCAGCTGCGCGCCCGGCAACGGCAGCCCCTTGCCCTCGACCAGCTCGAAGATCGCCGGCATCAGCAGCGCCGCCGCCGCCAGCAGCAGCATCGAGGTCTGCACGCTGGCGCTGGTCCGGCTGAAGGTCTGTTTGTCGCGGCCCAGCCCGCCGGCGAGCATCGCGGCGCCGAGCACGAGCAGGATGTTGCCGATGATCGAGCCGATGATCGAGGCCTTGACCACCTCGTGGAGGCCCTGACCGAGGGCGAAGAGGGCGATGATCAGCTCGGGCGCGTTGCCGAAGGTGACGTTGAGCAGGCCGCCGATCCCCGGCCCCGAGCGCGCCGCCAGCTCCTCGGTCGCGCGTCCCATCAGCGCCGCCGTGGGGACGATGCCGAGCGCCGAGGCGGCGAAGACCACCGTCGCCGGGCTGCCCGCCAGATCGAGAACGACGGCAACCGGGATCAGCGGCGTCAGCAGGTAGGGCCAGCCATCAGCCCCCCGCAGGAACGTTCCTAATGAGACTGGGATTCGGCCAGCCCTTCGAACAATTCGCCGAGGCTTTCCCCGCCTTCTTCGCCCTGCAGCAGGCCGAGCAGTTCGATCGGGTTGATGCCGAGCTTGAGGAAGAGCTTGTTCAGCGGCTTTGCGTTCGCGGGAGCGGAGATCGTCTGTTCTTCGTTGACTCCGGTCAGCTTCAGGTCCAGTTCGATTTCGACGCTCTTGGGACCCTTGCCGCCGTTCTGCGGTTCGAGCTCGAGCTGGGCTGAGATCTGGCGCACGATGTTGTCGTCGCCGACGTAGACGTCGACGTGGGCGCTCTTCACCGCGTTGCCGACCTGGCTCTTCGCCTTGTCGACTTCGGACTTGGAGGGCAACGGACCGGCGGCGGCGAGCTGGGCCTGGCAGGCATGGCTTTCGACCACTTCGAGTACCGAGTCGATCGCGCCGGAGACGTCGAGGTCGCCGCTGACCTTGGTGGTGCTGGTACCGCCGACGTCGGCGCTGCCTTCGTTGCTGCCGTTTTCGAGGAAGTCGGCGACTTTCAGGCTGCCGAATTCTTCCTGGCAGGCGGCGACGCCGTCGGCGCCGGTTTCCGCTCCGCCTTCGCGCTGCGCCTGCGCGAGCGCCGATTCGACGAAGCTGAAGGTCGTCGGGTCGACTTCATACTCGGTCCCATGGTAATTGACGAAAGCGGTGTTGGGCAGCAGCACGAGGCCACCGCTGAAATCGATGTTCCTGCCCTTGAAGTCGCCCTTGGCCGTGGCGTTCATGTCGAGCTGCGGCAGGCTGCCCTTGCCTTCGCCCTGGAAGGGACCGGAAAGGCTGACGTCGAGGTTGCCCCCTTCGGAGCCCGGCGCCTTGATGCCGAGCGAGAGGTCGATATTGCCGCTTTCGATCCCCTGCAGGGTCGCTTCTTCGAGCACCGTTTCGGGGCTCTCGCCGCTCTTGCCGCTGCCGCCTCCGCAGGCACCGAGGACGACGCTCAACGCGGCGAGGATGGCCAGGACGGAGAGGAAACGGAATCGAGTCATGGCAGAAGCCTAAGGCTAGCGACGATCCTTAGCGGTTCTTAAGCTGCGGCGGCGTGCTTTCGGTCAGGTTGAGCGCCAGGGGAAAGAGGAAGGCGCCGAGGAAGATCAGCGTGATGCCGGTGGCGACGAGCCAGCGCAGGCCGGTCAGGTGTCCGAGGATGCCGACAGCGAAGCCGATCAGCATCAGAGCGACATAGGGGCCGGCGCTGTGCGGGAGCAGCGTGGCGAGGGAGAGGGCCAGAGCGAGCACTGTGTGCCGTGATTATCATCGCCGCATGGCCGAGGCGCAGGCACCCGCATCCGTTGCCGAGACCAAGGACGCCCTGGCGGCGGCGAGCTACCTCGCCGACGAGTCGGCCGCGCTGGTCTCCTTCCTCGCCCAGCGACTCGGCAAGCCGGTCTTGGTCGAGGGCCCGGCAGGGGTCGGCAAGACCGAGCTGGCCAAGGCGCTATCGCGGGCCACGGGGCGCGAGCTGATCCGCCTGCAGTGCTACGAGGGGCTCGACGAGGCCAAGGCGCTCTATGAGTGGAACTACCGCAAGCAGCTGCTGCGCATCCAGGCGGGCGGCGAGGACGGCTGGGAGGACGTCCACGGCGACATCTTCAGCGAGGAGTTCCTGCTCGAGCGTCCGCTGATGCAGGCGATCGCCAGCCCCGAGCCCGTCGTCCTGCTGATCGACGAGATCGACAAGACCGACCAGGAGTTCGAGGCGATGCTGCTCGAGCTGCTCTCCGACTTCCAGATCACGATCCCCGAGCTGGGGCAGGTCTCGGCGACCTCGATGCCGATCGTCGTCCTCACCTCGAACAACTCGCGCGAGCTGACCGAGGCGCTGAAGCGACGCTGCCTCTACCTCTGGCTCGACTACCCGGAGATGGAGCGTGAGATGGAGATCGTCCGCCTGCACGCGCCGGACCTCTCCGAGGCGCTGACCCGGCGCCTGGTCGAGGTGGTGCGGATGGTGCGCGCGCTCGACCTGAAGAAGCCGCCCTCGATCGCCGAGACGATCGACTGGGCGCGCACGCTGCTGCTGATGGGCGCGGAGGACATCGACCGCGAGACCTTCGAGCAGTCGATGTCGATCATCGTCAAGCACCGCACCGACATCGACCTGGTCGCCGAGCGGGTGGGGATGAAGCTCGCGGCGCCGACCCAGGCGGGGTGAGCCCCGCGGCCTCTCCCTACGGGCCGCGCGCCGATACCGGCCCGCCGGGGCTGGCGGCGAAGCTGCTCGGCTTCTGCGAGGAGCTGCGCAGCGAGGGCGTCGCGGTCGGCACCTCGGAGATCCTCGACGCCTTCGCCGCGCTCGAGCAGGTGCCCTGGGAGTCGCGCGACGACTTCCGCGAGGCATTGGCGACGACGATCGCCAAGTCGCAGGAGGACCGCCGCCTCTTCGAGCTGCTGTTCGAGCGCTGGTTCTTTCGCGCCGCCGAGGCGGAGGCGATCGAGCGCGAGATCGGCGAGACCGAGCAGCGCCACGAGGGCGCCGAGCGGCTCGACATCGACGAGCTGCGCGAGCAGATCCGCCAGGCGATAATCGACGGCGACGAGGGTCAGATGCGCGACCTGGCGCGGCTCGCAATTGCCGCCTTTGGCCAGCAGGGCGAGGGCTCGGGCGTGGTCGGCGTCGATGTGCAGCGGATCCGCCGCACGCTGGAGCTCTCCGCCGGCACCCAGCCGCAGCCGGCCGACGGCGCCGCCGAGCTGCCGCCGATCGACCGCGACCAGCTCAACCGCTTCGAGCGCCACCTGCGCCGCGAGCTCGAACGCGACCTGATCGAGCGCACCGAGACCCTTCCCCCCTCGCGGCCGCTGGCCGAGCTCGACCGGGCGCTGCCGACCAGCCCGACGCAGGACCTGGCGGCGGTCCACCGCGCGGTCTCGCAGATGAAGCGCCGGTTGGCGACGCTCGGCCATGAGCAGCGGGGGCGAAAGCAGGCGCAGACGGTCGACGTGCGGCGGACGATGCGCGCCTCGCTGGAGACCGGCGGCGTGCCGATGCACCTGCGCTACCGGCCGAAGCGACCGCGGCGGCCGGAGATATATGTGCTCTGCGACGTCTCGACGAGCGTGACCTCGGCCAGCGTCTTCTTCCTCTCGGTCCTGCACGCGCTGCACGACTCGTTCCGCAAGCTGCGCAGCTTCGTCTTCATCGAGCGGATCTCCGAGGTGACCGAGATCTTCGAGCACGAGCGCGACTTCCGCGAGATCGCGCGGCGGATCTCCAGCGAGGGCGGCGTCGCCGACGTCTCCGGCTACACCGACTACGGCCGCGTCTGGCTCGAGTTCCTGACCGAGATCTCCGACGAGCTCGACCCGCGCTCGACCGTGATCGTGCTCGGCGACGCCCGCACCAACGGCCGCGAGCCGCACGCCGAGGTCTTCGCCCAGGTCTCCGAGCGCGCCGGCCGCCTCTTCTGGCTCAACCCCGAGCCGCGGCTCTACTGGAACTACGGCGACTCGGTGATGGCCGCGTATGAGCGCTACTGCGACGGCGCCTTCGAGTGCTGGACCACCCGCCACCTGGAGAACTTCGTGAATGTGGTGGCGGGTGGGGTGCCGGCGGCGGACTGAGCTGGAAGACGCTCAGACGCGAATCAGCTCGACATCCTCGCCGGGCCCGATCAACATTTCTGTGTCATCCGGGTCCGACGTGACGATGGTCGCGCGATGTTCGGCGGCACAGCAAACGACGTGGGCATCCACTACGTCACTGCCTTCTCGACCGCCGAGACGTTCCCCAATTTCCTTCGCCCGGCCCTCCTCAAGCACATCCACGTCGGATCCAGCGACCAGCTTCGCCAGCCGGGCGGCCCGTGGTCCACCGCGCCACACCTGGCCAAGCACGCTTGCCGGAATCACGGTGCGTCCACCGCGCTCCTGGGCCTCTTCGATGATCGCGGCCACAATCCGGCTGTCTCGCTCGAAGCCGATCAATGCTCCCGCGTCGAGGATCAGTCTTCGCCCCACACCCTCTTGAGTTCCTTGCGAGCCCATTCCCTTGCCTCCTCTCCGATCGGCCCAAACTCCTCTTCCCAAAGTGCGACGGCTTCCCGCATTGCCTGTCGCTTCTTCTCTCTGGTGAGCGAACTTTCCACCGCCGCGGAAAGGTTGGGGGCCCTACCCGACTCGACATCCGCACGCGCCTCCTCGAGCGCCTCTGGCTCTACCGAAATCGTGACCCGTTCTTTCATACGCAGCATCATACACCTCCCTCTCGGGGTCTCCGCGATGACGCTAGACGGCCCAAACGCGCGTGTGGCGCGCAGAAGCAAAGAATTGCGCGCAGACTTTGTGCCGAAACTGGCATTCCGCCGCCGCGTCGGCGATGATCGTGATTCGCCAACTCGCGAAAGGGGAGAAGCATGGAGACGAGCGTCGCGGCGCCCAGCCCGAACCAGTACCCGGTCACCTTCTCGGTCGACTACCCGGAGCGCCAGCTCAACCGGCTGACGACCTTCTTCCGCATCTTCACGGTGATCCCGATCGCGATCATCCTCGAGCTGCTGCCGGGTTCGAGCATCAGCAACTACGGCTCCAGCGTCGCGATCACCGCGGGCAGCATCGTTTTCGTCCCGACGGTCCTGATGCTGCTCTTTCGCAAGAAATACCCGCGCTGGTGGTTCGACTGGAACCTCGAACTGACGCGCTTCTCCAACCGCGTCGGCGTCTACCTCTTCATGATGGACGACGAATACCCGTCGACCGACGAGATGCAGGCCGTCCACCTCGACTATCCCGCCCCAGATGGAGAGCGCCTGGAGAGGGCGCTACCGCTGGTCAAGTGGCTGCTCGCCATCCCCCACTACTTCGTGCTCTTCTTCCTCTACATCGGCGTCTTCTTCGCCCTGATCGGCGCCTGGCTCGCGATCCTCTTCACCGGCCGCTACCCGCGCGGCATCTTCACCTTCGTCGAGGGCACGCTGCGCTGGGGAAACCGGGTGACCGGGTACGCCTTCACCCTCGTGACCGACGAGTACCCGCCGTTCCGGCTGAAGCCCTGAGCGATCGGCCCGAAATCCGGTCAGTCTTCGCCACGCTCGCGACGCTGGATCGGGTCATCGAACACGTGGAGAAACACGATCGAGACAACGAGGGCAACGGCGCACATGGCCTGCTGGCCGCTCCCCGAATCCGGGAACAAGAATGCGCCCGACCCGAGGATGCAGACGAAAATGAGCAATGAAAGATAAAAGTATCGAGTGATCTTGGGCATTGGCTACCTCGCGATTAGATCGTAACACAGACAAAAGATTCCGACGAGACTACCCACGAAACCGTCTCTCAAGGCGTTGCCCTCCAGTTCTCTCCGCGAACGCCCGGTGAGCATTCCGACGGCGGCGGCGGCGAAGCCGACGACGACGATTCCATATCCGATTGAAGTCGCAACCGATTCCAGCAGGCTGGTGGCGAAGCCAACATGGGCAATGACCGGCATAACGCGATCGTGAAGGACGCCGGCGCACGCGTGGCGCGCGGAACGGAAAATGTCTGAGTCGGCTTTGTGCCGAAACCCGCTATTGCGGTAACGGACCGCCCGTCAGGGCAATTGCCACGCCGACCAGGGCGGCGGCGAGGAGGGTCGTTACGACACCTCGCCGGGCCACGAGCAAAGCGACGGCCGCGAGGGCGAGAACGGCAAGCTGCCAGGTCTCTTCCAGGGCGAGCGCGAGCGGGATCGCCGAGCCGAGAATGGCACCGATTGCCGCCGGGCCGGCGCCGTCGAGGAAGGCTCGCGCGCGCCGGTCGGTGCGCAGGCGGTCGAAGCGCTCGGCGCCGATCAGGATGAAGGAGAACGACGGGGCGAAGGCCACGGCCGCGGCGAGCAGCGCGCCCCAGATCCCCGCCGCGGCGTAGCCGACGACGGCGACCGTGTGGACGACCGGACCCGGCGTCACCTGCCCCAGCGCGACCGCGTTGAGGAACTGGCCGTCGGTCATCCAGTGGTAGTGGGTGACGGCGTCGGCCTGCATCAGCGGCACGATCACGAAACCGCCGCCGTAGGAAAGCGCGCCGACCTTGAAGGCGACCCAGGCGAGGGCGCCGATCCCTGCGCCCGCCGTGGCCAGCGGCACGAGCGCGAAGCTGCCGAACGCGCCCCGCGCGGTCCCCGGCCGCCGTACGAGCAGCTCGATCAGGCCGCAGGCGAGCAAGACGAGCACCAGCCAGGCGCCGATCAGGGCCGTGGCGACGATGCCGGCGAGGCCGTAGAGGACCCAGCGCGTCGGGTGCGTGTCCTTAGCCCGCTCCCAGCTGGAGGGCAGCAGGCCGATTCCCGCCCGTAGCGCGACTGCCGCGACGGCCGCACCGGCGCCGGCGCCGGCCCCAATCACCCAGCTCGGCGGCGCCGAGGAGAGGAACAGCGCCGAAAGCGCGAGGATTGCGACGAGGCCGGGCAGGATGAACGCGGCTCCACCGAGAAGCGCGCCCCGCGCCCCGCGCAACCTCCAGGCGCAGAAGATCGCCAGCTGGGTCGAGCCCGGTCCCGGCAGCAGGTTGGTTGCCGCGATCGCGTCCTCGAACTGCGCGGCGCTGAGCCAGCGGCGCCGCTCGACGCAGAGGTCGCGAAAGAGCGCGATGTGGGCCGGCGGGCCACCGAAGCCGATGCAGCCGATCCGCCCCCACTCGCGTAGGACCGTGACGAGCGAGGGAGCCATGGCGGCGATCGTAGTGTCGCCGCGAACGGGCAGGTCGCCCACCCTGGCTCAAAGACTCGATCGCTATCCCTCTGGCTCTATGCGACCAGTGCGGGGGCCAGGTCCCTCGCAGATGTCTCGAGCGGCTCCAAGGCTGGATGCGACCCGGGGATCGAAACGGTGATCCGCCCGTCACGCTCAGCCAGCCATTTCGCGTTGACGACGGTGATGCCGATGATTTCGCCAGTGGCGTTCAGCCTGATGGCGTGCCCCTCCGGCGACGCGAGGGTTTCCTTCGCCGCCACTGGCCTACCTCGGCTTAGGTACAGGACATCTACGTCTGGCTCATAGAAGACGTCGTCAAACTCTTGACTCCCCAGCTGAAGGGTCATCGCCGGCGCACCGGTCGCGGATCGTTGCTCTGGGGAAAGGCAGTGACAAGGCGGTCGAAATCGCCGTCGAAATCGATGACCACACGTATCCAGCCCTCCGGTCCCCCTCGCCTAAACAGCCGCTCCCTCCCGGGCGTGAACCCAAGAATCCCAGCTGAGTTCAACATAGCGCCCGCCATGGCCTCGGACAAGAAGTATCACACCCGCCGACGCTAGGCCGCGTCGACGCGCGTGTGGCGCGCAGAATCAAAGAATTGCGCAACGCCTTTGCGCCGTAACTCGCACACCCAGGCGGTTCAGCGGAACCACCACTTGAGGGCACCATTCCGGCAAGGGCATCTCGAAGTTCACCGCCCGGACCCGCGCAACGACTCCGGCCGACGCAGCGACTCGCCGAGGATGAGTCGGGCCCGGTAGTAGATCGCCTCGTCGACGCCGTCACGGTCCCCGGCGGCGTCGGCGAGCGCCCGGTTCTGCAGGCGCTCTCCCCGCACCACCCCGCTCAACGTGCCCCTTGAGATCACCGTGGTCTTGTCTATCGATTGGCTCATTTCCCCTCTTTTCTAGTGTTTGTTGAGTTAGAAAATCAAGAATAGCATCCGCATGGGACCGGGGGATTCCGGGAAGGGAAGGACATGGGCATGGAGGAGAAGGCCGGTGGCTGAGCTCGTGCTCGGCCCCCTGCTCCGCTACGTCTCGGAAACCGAGGCGACGATCTGGGTGGAGGCGAGCGAGCGCTGCGAGGTCGAGGTGCTCGGACGCCGCGAGCAGACCTTCGGCGTCGGCGGCCACCACTTCGCGCTCGTCCGCCTCGAAGGCCTCGAGCCGGGCGGGTTCTACGAGTACGAGGTCGCCCTCGACGGCGAGCGGTGCTGGCCGTCGCCCGGCTCCGACCAGCCGCCAAGCGCGATCCGCACCTTCGAGCCGGGCAAGCCGCTCGACATCTGCTTCGGCTCCTGCCGCGTCGCCGTCCCCCACGACGAGCCGTACACGAAGACCAAAGACGAGGACGAGGACGGCTATGAGCTCGACGCGCTCCATGTCCTCGCCGCGCAGATGATGCGCGGCGACCGGAGCGAGTGGCCGGAGCTGCTCTTCCTGCTCGGCGATCAGATCTACGTCGACGAGGGATCGCCGGCGACGCGGGACCGCATCCGTGCCAAACGCGACACGAGCGAACCGCCCGGCGAGGAGGTAGTCGACTTCGAGGAGTACACCTGGCTCTACCGCGAGTCCTGGCAGGACCCGCTGATCCGCTGGCTGCTTTCGACCGTCTCCACCTCGATGCTCTGGGACGACCACGACATGAGCGACGACTGGAACATCTCGCGCTCGTGGCACGAGGAGATGGACCGCAAGGAGTGGTGGCACGAGCGCGCCGTCGGCGGGATCATGAGCTACTGGATCTACCAGCACCTCGGCAACCTCTCGCCGCGCGAGCTGGATGACAACGGCATATACCAGCGGGTCCGCGGCAGGTCCGATGCAACCGAGGCGCTGCGCGAGTGGGCGAAGGAGATCGACACGACCGCCGCCGGCACTCGCTGGAGCTTCTGCCGCGACATCGACGGCGTGCGGGCGATCTTCATCGACTCCCGCGCCGCCCGCGTGCTCACCGACGAGCGCCGCTCGATGTTCGACGACGAGACCTGGAGCTGGATCGTCGACCATGCGAGCGGCGACTTCGACCACCTGCTGATCTGCACCACGGTGCCCTACCTCCTCTCCCCCGGCTTCCATTACCTGGAGGCCTGGAACGAGCGGCTCTGCGACGGCGCCTGGGGAAACCTCGTCGCCCGCGGCAGCGAGAAGCTGCGCCGCGCCGTCGACTTCGACCACTGGGCTTCCTTCCAGTTCTCCTTCCGGCACATGCGCGAGCTGCTCGAAGAGGTCGGCTCGGGCAAGCGCGGCAAGCCGCCGGCCTCGATCGCGATCCTCTCCGGCGACGTCCACCACGCCTACCTCTGCGACGTCGCCTTCAGGCCCAAGGCAGAGATCGAGAGTGTCGTCCTGCAGGCGGTCTGCTCCCCATACCGCAACCCTCTCGACGAGCGCGAGCGGAAGGTGGTCCGGGCCGGCTTCTCCTGCCCCTTCGGGGCGCTGGCACGGGGCCTCGCACACGCGGCAGGAGCACCGGACCCGGGGCTCCGCTGGCGCCTGCTCGAGGGCCCCTACTTCGACAATCAGGTCGGGACCGTGCGGCTGGACGGCCGCAAGGCGACCATGCGGCTCGACAAGACGGTGGCCGGCGCGGAGCACGAGCAAGCGCTGGAGAAGACGTTCGAGCGTCGCGTGACGTAGATGGCGAAAGGGCGGGGCGCCACCCGGCAAAGCGCGCCCCGCCCCGTCGCCTCTTCAGGCGGCTACTGCTTCTTCACCGCTGAAGCTCTTGAGCCGGCCGGGGCGCAGGTGGACGATCTGACCCTCGCGCAGCTCGAGCTTCTGCAGCTCGGCGCGGGTCAGCTGCGCCCAGACCTCGGTCCCATCGCCGAGCACGAACTCGACCCGGATCTCGAAGCCGAGCGCGACGATCCGCCGCACCATCGCCTCCTCAGTGCGCTCGTCCGGGTCGAGCACGACTTCCATGTCGTGCGGTCGCACGAAGTGCTCGCCGAGCCGGTTGACCTCGCCGACGAAGCTCATCACGAACTCGTTGGCGGGGTGGTCATACAGATCGTCGGCCGTGCCGGACTGCTCGACCCGACCCTCGTTCATCACGACCAGCTGGCCGGCGACGTCCATCGCCTCCTCCTGGTCGTGGGTGACGAAGATCGTCGTCACGTGCATCTCGTCGTGCAGGTGGCGCAGCCAGGTGCGCAGGTCCTTACGCACCTTGGCGTCGAGCGCACCGAAGGGCTCGTCGAGCAGCAGCACCTGCGGCTCGACCGCCAGCGCCCGGGCCAGCGCCATACGCTGCCGCTGCCCGCCCGAGAGCTGGGAGGGATAGCGATCGGCGAGCCCGTCGAGCTGGACGAGGTTGAGCAGCTCGTGCACCCGCGCGGAGACCTTTGCCCTCTCCCACTTGCGGATCTTCAGCCCAAAGCCGACGTTCTCGAACACCGTCATGTGCTTGAAGGCGGCGTAGTGCTGGAAGACGAAGCCGACTTCGCGCTTCTGGGCCGGCTTCTTGGAGACGTCCTCGCCGTCGATCAGGACGCGCCCGCCATCGAGCGTCTCCAGCCCGGCGATCGCGCGCAGCAGGGTGGACTTGCCGCTGCCGCTGGGCCCGAGCAGGGCGGTCAGCGAGCCATTCGGCACATCTATCGAAACGTCATTGAGGGCCTGAAAGTCACCGAAGCGCTTGGCGGCTCCCTCGACTGAGATTCCCATCAGGCGTCCTCCTTTCTCTTTAGGACGTTCATTGCCAGGAGGGTCGCCAGGGCGAGCATCGCGAGGACCACAGAGGCTCCGAAGGCACCGGCCTGGTTGAAGTTCTGGAACTGCTTTTCGACGAAGAGCGGCAGGGTTTCGGTCTCGCCTGAGATCTGGCCGGAGACGATCGAGACGGCGCCGAACTCGCCGAGGACCCGGGCGGTGGTCAGGACGACCCCGTAGGCGACCCCCCAGCGGATCGCCGGCAGGGTGACCCGCCAGAAGGTCTGCCAGGCGTTGGCGCCCAGGGTCGAGGCGGCCTGCTCCTGCTCGGTGCCGATCTCCTGCAGCACCGGCACCGTCTCGCGCACGACGAAGGGCAGCGAGACGAAGATGCTGGCGAGGACCATCCCCGGCACCGAGAAGAGGACCTCGAGCCCCGCTTCGGCCAGCCCGGGGCCGAACCAGCCATGGGTCCCGTAGAGCAGGAAGAGCGAGAGGCCGATCACGACCGGCGAGATCGCGAAGGGAAGGTTGATCACGGCGTCGATCAGGGCGTTGCCACGGCGACGGTGGCGGACGAGCAGCAGCGCGCAGCCGACGCCGAAGACGGTGTTCAGCGGCACCGCGATCGCGACCATCAGCAGGCTCAGCTTCAACGCGTGCAGGCCGTCGGAGGACGTGATCGCTTCGAGCGGCGGCGCCAGGCCGTGCTCGAAGGTCTTGTAGAAGATCGTCGCCAGGGGCGCCAACAGGAGTAGCGCCAGGTATCCGAGCCCGAGCGTTCGCAGGCCCCAGCGGCTACGCGGTTTCATGACGAGCCCCCCAGCGCTGGATCAGGCCGATCACGGCGAGCATCAGCAGCGAGGCGGCGAGCAGTACGACCGACACCGAAGCCGCCCCGACGTTGTTGCCGGACTCGATCTGCTGGCGGATGAAGACCGAGGAGACCGTCGTGTTCGGCAGGCCGCCGGCGAAGAGCAGGACGGAGCCGTACTCGCCGAGCGCGCGGGCGAAGGCGAGGGCGACTCCGGCGGCGAGTCCCGGCAGCAGGTTGGGGAAGATGATGCGGCGGAAGACGGTGAAGCCGCTGGCGCCCAGCGACGCCGCGGCCTCCTCCATCTCTCGGTCCATCTCGATCAGCAGCGGCTGCACGGCGCGAACTACGAAGGGCAGGGTGACGAAGAGCAGCGCGACCACGACGGCGGCCTGCGTCGCGGCGAGATGAATGCCGAACGGGCTGTCGTTGCCGTAGAGCGTGATCAGGGTGAGGCTGGCGACGATCGTCGGCAGCGCGAACGGCAGGTCGATGACCGCGTTGACGACCGACTTGCCTGGGAACTCGTCGCGGACGAGGAGCCAGGCGATGATCGTGCCGAAGACCGCGTTGCTCGCGACCACGATCAACGACGCGACCACCGTCAGCTCGAGCGAGCGAACCGCCTGCGGCGTGGTGACCTGGTGCCAGAAGGTTGAGAACCCGTCTTCGAACGCCTGGCTGGTCAGGGCCGCCAGGGGCAGCAGCACGATCACGCTCAGGTAGAGCACGACCATGCCCCGGCTAACCGCTGGTCGAGACACCCAGTTCGCTCTCGATCTTGGCCACCGAACCGGTTTCGGAGTCGAAGAATTCTTCGTTGACCTTGCCCCAGCCGCCGAACTGGCTGATCTTGAACAGGTCCTTCGGGGTCGGGAACTGCTTTGGGTCGACCAGCTTCGGGTTGACCGGGCGGTAGCCGTTTTCAGCCCACAGTTCCTGGCCTTCGTCGGACCAGAGGAACTTGAGGAAATCTTCCGCCGCGGGCTCGGGGGCTTCCTTGGTGACGGCGATCGGCGTTTCGATCTGGATCGTCGAGGGCGGGATCACGTATTCGACGTCTTCGCCCTCCTTTTCGGCCTTGATCGCCTCGTTCTCATAGCTGAGCAGCACGTCGCCCTCGCCCTGGGTGAAGGCGGCGAGCGCATCGCTGCCGCTGCCCGGCTGCGCCTTGGTCTTCTCGAGCACCGTCTTGACCGCTTCGAGCGCCTGGGCCGGCGACTTGCCCTCGTTGATGGCAGTCCCGTAGACGGCCATCAGGTTCCAGCGAGCCGAGCCGGAGCTGAACGGGTTCGGGGTGACGATGCCGACGTCCTTGGCCTGCAGGTCGTCGAAGGAGTGGATCCCCTTCGGGTTGCCCTTGCGGACCACGAGGACGACCACCGAGTCGGTGGCGATGCCGCCGTAGGGCTGCTTTTCCCAGTCCTTGGAGACGAGTTCCCCTTCTTCGACCAGGCGTTCCATGTCGCCGGCCTGAGAGAAGTGGACGACGGAGGCGGGCTGACCGGCGACGACGGCACGGCTCTGGTCGCCGGAGGCGCCGAAGGAGTTGCTGAAGCTGACGCCCTTGCCCGCGGAGGTCTTTTCGAACGCCGGCTCCAGGGCTTCCTGGTAGACGGATTCGGGGGTCGAGTAGCCGACCACGTCGAGCTTGCCGCCACCCGAGGAGCCCGAGCTCGAGTCGCCGCCACCGCCACAACCGGCGACCGCCAGAGCGACCACTCCCGCCACGGCAATCAGTGCGAATCTCGTCATCCTTTTCCTCTTTCTTGATGTAGTTAGTTAAGAAGTGGACGGCACCCTAACATAAAGATGATCATCAAAGTCAAGAAAGAGCAGAAAAAAAGGTCAGCGCGGAGCCCAGGCGTCGGGCTCGGCGGCGAGGTCCCTGATCTCAGCCGGGAGCTCGCCGGCCACCAGGTCGGCGAGGGTTACGTGCTCGAGGACAGCGCGGAGGTTGGCGCGCACCGCGATCCAGACCTCCTGCAGGTGCTCGGCGTGGCCTTTGTACTCGATGTCCTCGGGAGGGGACGACTGCACGTGGGCGATCGGGCCCTCGACCGCGCGGACGACGTCGGCGACGGTGATCGCGTCGGCGGGCTTGGCGAGCCAGTAGCCCCCCTTCGCCCCGCGCCGCGCGCGGACGATGCCGTGATGCTTCAGCTCCAGGAGTATGTGCTCGAGAAACTGCAGCGGAATGTCCTGCGCATCGGCGAGTCGCTCGCCCTTGACGGGCTCGTCACCCGCAGCAGCAAGCTCGGCCGCGGCGCGGACGGCATAGTCGGCCTTTGCTGAAACACGCATAGGGCTAGTTAATCAACCAGCCGATTCGAGGGCCAGCTTGGCCGCTTCGCGCTCGCGACGCTTATGGAGGATGCGTGGGGCGGCGAGGATCGAGCCGAGCCCGATTGCGGCTACGAGAGCTGCTATCGGCCAGACGTTCGGGTCGCCTTTCTGGATCGTGACGATCCCGGAGCCGATCAGGACCAGGCCGAGGGCGGTGCGGATGAAGCCCTGCGGGGCTTTGCTGGAGAGCGCCGACCCGATGATCACGCCCGGCACGGAGCCGATCAGGATGTTGGCGGCGAGGGTGAAGTCGACGTTGCCACCCACCCAGTGGGCGATGCCGGCCGCCCAGAGCAGGATCGCGGCATGGAAGACGTCGGTGCCGACGACTTTTTTGGGAGCCAGGCGATAGACGGCGATCAAGAGGATCGCGATCACCGTGCCCGAGCCGGCCGAGGTGATGCCGATCACGAAGCCCGTCGTCGCGCCGATCAGGACCGCGGCGACTTTGTGGCGGCGTTCGACGTCGAAGCGATCGCGCTCCTCGACCAGGTTGCGCAGGATCAGCGCCCGCGCCAGGGTGATGATGCCGACCATCAGCAGGGTGCCGCCGAGGACCGCATAGACGAGCGAGTCGAGCCGGTCTTCGCCCACGTGGTTCTCGATCACCGATACCAGCGCCACTCCGCTGACCGCCGCCGGCACGCTGCCGAGGGCCAGCCATTTGACCAGCTCCATGTTCACGGTCTTCATCCGCAGGTGGCGCCAGCCGCCGACCGTCTTGGTCACCGCCGAGTAGAAGATGTCGGTGCCGATCGCCGTCGTCGGCTGGATCCCGAAGATCAGGATCAGCAGCGGCGTCATCAGGGATCCCCCGCCCATCCCCGTCATGCCGACGAGGATGCCGATGCCGAGACCGAAGAAAATGATTGCCGGGTCCATCGATTGCCGCCCGCGTCTTGCTTTTCGCTTTCCTACTTTCCTGACTGGTTTGGTCAGGAGCCGGGAGTGCGCCAGGATACCAATGGTGGGGGCCGAAGCCAAGCAATTCGCCGCCGCTCCGCCATCGCCTGCCGGCGAGTCGCCGAGCGCCGCGGTCTCCGTCCGGGGGCTCGGCCACAGCTACGGCGCGCTGGAGGCGATCGAGCGCCTCGACCTGGCGGTGCCTGCGCACGGCGTGCTCGGCCTGGTTGGGCCGTCGGGCTGCGGCAAGTCGACCCTGCTCGAGCTGATCGCCGGCCTGCGGCAACCGAGCGCGGGCGAGATCGAGGTCGGCGACCACAGCGATCCGGCCGAGCGCCTCGCCCGCTGCGCCTTCATGCCGCAGCGCGACATGCTGCTGCCCTGGCTCTCAGCGCTCGACAACGCCGCGCTGGCGCTGCGCAACCGCGGCATCCGCCGCGGCGCGGCGCGCGAGCAGGCGGGTCTCCTCTTCGAGCGCTTCGGCCTTGCCGGCTTCGAGCGCACCCGGCCGGCGGAGCTCTCGGGCGGGATGCGGCAGCGAGTCGCCTTTCTGCGCACCCTCGTCGCCGGCAAGCCGGTGCTGGCGCTGGACGAGCCGTTCGCCTCGCTCGACGCGATCACCCGCGCCGAGATGCAGGCCTGGCTGTCCGAGGCCCTGGCGGCGGACCCGCGCACGGCCGTCCTCGTCAGCCACGACGTCGAGGAGGCGCTCTACCTGTCAGATCGGGTCGCGGTGCTCTCGGCGCGGCCGGCACGCGTCGTCGAGGAGCTGAGCGCGCCGGCGCCACGAGCGCCAGACCGCGACGCCGCGGTCACCAATCCTGAGTTCGTCGCCGTCCGCGAGCGGGCGATGGCCGCCCTGCACAGGGCCATCTCGTGAGTGACTGGCGACTAACCGTCCTGTACAGGGGGCTAACTCGCCAAGGGGGGGAGCGATGAAGCGGTGGTTGCCCCCCGTCCTCCTGCTCGCGGCGCTGATCGGCGCTTGGCAGATCGCTGCCAGCAGCGGTGCGCTGGCCGACCTGCTCGGGCTCGAACCGTTTCTCGTCCCCT
Source organism: Actinomycetota bacterium (assembly GCA_047519745.1). Lineage (GTDB taxonomy): Bacteria > Actinomycetota > Thermoleophilia > Solirubrobacterales > 70-9 > VRUE01. The sequence goes on from JAPVSJ010000117.1 coordinate 27,016, forward strand.
CCCCCGCCGAAATCGCCTCAGAGCTCTGGGACAACCGTTCGCTGCTCGCCGAAAACGCCTGGGTCACCCTGCAGGAGATCCTGCTCGGCTTCCTGATCGGGCTGGGCGCGGGGCTCGGGTTCGCCGTCCTGCTGCGCTTCTCCGCGACCCTCCGGCGAGCCTTCTACCCGCTGATGGTCGCCTCGCAGGCGATCCCGATCCCGGTGATCGCCCCGATCCTGATCGTCTGGTTCGGTTTTGGGATCGGCCCGAAGCTGGTCGTCGTGGCGCTGATCTGCTTCTTCCCGATCGCCGTCAACGCGACCGACGGGCTGCGGTCCGTCGACCCGGAGGCGATCAAGATGATGCGCACCCTCGACGCGTCGCGCTGGCAGCTCATGCGCCGGGTCGAAGCCCCCACCGCCCTGCCCTATGCCTTCAGCGGCGCCAAGATCGCCGCCACCATCGCGCCGATCGCGGCGATCTTCGGCGAATGGGCCGGCGCGAACTCCGGGCTTGGCGTCCTCCTGAGAGAAGACCTCGCCAATCTGCAGACCGCGCGGCTGTTTGCAACGACCGCCGTGCTCAGCGCGATCGCGCTCCTCTTGTATGGCCTCATCGCCCTCGCAGAGCGCCGCGTCGTCACTTGGCGATAGAAAGCAGGGGATGAAGTTCCCCCGACTGCCGACGATCGCCCTCGCCGTCACCCTGCTCGCCCTCGCCCTGGGGCTGGCCGCCTGCGGCGAGAAGAGCGACGACACCACCGGCGGTGCGACCGAACCGCTCAGCCTGACGCTCGACTTCTACCCCAACCCCGACCACGCCGGCATCTACATGGCGCAGAAGCTCGGTTACTTCCGCGAAGCCGGCCTCGACGTCTCGATCCAGACCCCCTCCGACCCGGCGGCGCCGATCAAGCTCGTCGCCGCCGGCCAGACCGACCTGGCGATCTCCTACGAGCCCGAGGTGATGCTCGCTCACGAACAGGGCCTCGACGTGGTCGCCGTCGGCGCCCTCGTCGACCGCCCGCTGACCTCGCTGATCTGGTTGAAGAAGTCAGGCATAAAGGGGGTGGCCGGCCTGCGCGGCAAGACGATCGCCACCGCCGGCATCCCCTACCAGGACGCCTACCTGAAGACGATCCTCGCCCGGGCCAAGCTGACCCCCTCCGACGTGAAGAGCGTCAACGTCGGCTACGGGCTGCTGCCGGCGCTCGTCGGCGGCAGCGCCCAGGCGATGCTCGGCGGGTTCAGCAACGTCGAGGGAGTCGACCTGCGGCTGCGCGGCAAGGACCCCGTCGTCACCCCGGTCGACAAGCTGGGCGTGCCGACCTACGACGAGCTCGTCCTCGTCGCCCGCCACAAGCAGCTCGAAGAAGACCCACAGGCGATCCGCCTCTTCCTCGGTGCGCTGGCGCGCGGCACCGCTGCCGCGATCAAGAATCCCGAGGCGACCACCAAGGCGCTGCTCGAAGCCAACCCGGACCTCGATCCGAAGCTGACCCGGGCCGAGGTCGCGGCGACGCTGCCGCTGCTCTCCAGGCGCGGCACGATGAACCCGGCCGAGTGGAAGGCGTTCATCGCCTGGATGCGGAAGGAAAAGCTGATCTCCGGCAATCCGACGACCGCCGAAGTGCTCAGCAACGAATACCTGGCTGGCCAGATCCCAGACTAGGCCAGGCGACTAGCGCGCCAGATCCCCGATCAGCTCGAAGCCCCCCTCTTTCAGCAGGCTCGTCACCTTCCCCGCCGCCAGCGGGCGCGAGAAGAGGTGGCCCTGGGCGTAGTCGCAGCCGAGCCGGCGCAGCTCCGAGAGCTGCGCCTCGTTCTCGACCCCCTCGGCGATCGCGTCGAGCGAGAGGGCGCGCGCCATGCCGATCACGGCCTCGACGATCGCCGTGCGCTCCTGCTCGACGCCGAGGCCTTCGACGAAGGAGCGGTCGATCTTCAGGGCGTCGAAGGGGAAGCGGTTCAGATATGCAAGCGAGGAGTAGCCAGTGCCGAAGTCGTCGAGGACCAGGCCGACGCCGAGCTCGCTCAGCGCCTCGAGCGTCGCCGTGGCGCCGGCCGACTCCTCGACGAGCACGCCCTCGGTCACCTCGAGCCGCAGGTTGACCGGGTCGAGGCCGGTGCGGGCGAGGATCTCGCGCACCGAGTCGGCGAGGTCGCGGTGTGCCACCTGGCGGGCCGAGAGGTTGACGGCGACGTCGAGCGGTCGCTGGTCGGGGCGCAGGTCGTGCCAGCCGAGCGCCTGCCGGCAGGCGGTCTCCTGCACCCAGCTGCCGATCGGCTCGATCAGGCCGCTGTCCTCGGCAATAGAGACGAACTCGCCGGGATCGAGCAGGCCGCGCTCGGGGTGGTTCCAGCGCACCAGCGCCTCGAGGCCGACGATCTCGCCGCTGCCCAGCGCGACAACGGGCTGGTAGTGCAGCTCGAGCTCCTCGCGGTCGAGCGCGTGGCGCAGCTCGCGCTCGGTCTCGAGCCGGCGCACCGCGCGCGCCCGCATCTCGGCGTCGAAGACCTCACAGCGCCCGCGGCCGCGCTCCTTGGCCCGGTACATCGCCGCATCGGCGTCGCGGATCAGCAGCTCGGCGTCTGTCGGCTCGCGGCCTGTCGGCCGGGCGACGGCGATGCCGATGCTGGCGGTGACGAAATGGTCGGCGCCGCCCATCGAGTAGGGCTCCGAGAAGGCCCCCGCGACGCGGTCGGCGATCGCCAGCGCCTCGTCCTCGTCGGCGAGCCGGTCGACGAGGATGCCGAACTCATCGCCGCCGAAGCGGGCGACGATGTCGCCCGGACGGAGGTGGGCGCGCAGGCGCGGCGCCACCGCCCGCAGCAGGTCGTCGCCGGCATGGTGGCCGATGCTGTCGTTGATCAGCTTGAAGTGATCGAGGTCGAGGAAGAGGATCCCGACCGGCGAGCCGGAGGCGATGCTGCGGCGCAGCGCGTCGTGCAGCGAGTCGACGAAGCTGGGCCGGTTGGGCAGGCCGGTCAGCGAGTCGTGCAGGACCCGGTGCCGCAGGGCCTCGTCGGCGCTGTGACGCTCCAGGGAGTCGGCGAGGACGTTTGCCGAAGCCTGGACGAAGTGGACGTCCTGGGGAGTGAAGCGGCTCGGTTCGGTGGAGTGGACGTCGAGCACGCCGAAGGGGCGCTCCTTGCCGGCGATCGGCACGGCGAGGCTGCTGCGCACACCGAGCACCCGCAGCGCCGGCGGCATCGAGAAGCGCCGCTCGCTCTCCCAGTCGTCGACGATCACGTGCAGGCCCGACTCCAGGGCGGCGCCGGCATGCGAGTCGCGGGCGGCCGAGGCGCGGCGCTCGCCCCCTCCCCCGCGCTCTTCGAGCCCGGCGCGAAGGTGGAGTCGGCGGCCCTCGCGACCAGCCTCCCAGACGCAGGCGGCCTCGACCCCGTCGATCTCGGTCATCAGCGGCACCGTCTGCTTGGCCAGCTTCGCGGGGTCGCCGTCCTGGAGCGCGTAGCGGCCGAGTCGCGCCACGGCCGCCTGCTGGGCGGCGGCCCGCTGCAGCTCCTGCTCGGCGATCTTGCGCTCGGTGATGTCGTAGAGGACGCCGTGCCAGACCGGGGTGCCATCGCCGTCGGGCTCGAGCACCGCCTCGTCGAGGATCCAGACGACCGCGCCCTCGCGGGTGATCATCCGGTAGTCGACCGGCGGGGCGCCGCCGTCGGCAACCACCTTGTCCGTCTCCTGCTCGAGCGCGCGCTCGCGATCGTCGGGGTGGAGGCGCTGCGCCCAGAGCCCCGGGTCGGCCATCCACTCCTCCGGGCTGTAGCCGAGGATCTCCTCGATCTGGGGACTGACGTAGCGCCAGCGACCGCGTTCGCCGAGCTCGCAGGAGTAGACGATCGCCGGCAGGCGCTCAACCAGACGGCGGTAGTCGTCCCCGGCCGAAGAGATCTCGTTGAGGAACTCGGATACCCGCTCTTCGGGCCAGCCCTCTCCCTGTCCAGCGCGTTCCATTGCGGGCCTATCGGCAGAGTGCGTGCCCGCTTGAAGCCTGGGCCTACCTATACAGGCCGATCGTCCACAACCCGGCGAGGCCGCGAAACGGCTCGTACGGCGCGTAGAACTCCTCGACCTCCTCGACCGTGGCGCGGCGGCCGAGGTGGGCGAGGCGCCCGACCAGCTTCAGGTAGATCAGGTCGCCGGCCGGCAACGAGTCGGGGTCGCCACGACCGAACAGGCCCAGGCACTGCATGGTCCAGGGGCCGATCTCGGGGATCGCGAGCAGGCGCGCGTCCGCGGCGGGCTCGCCGGGAGACACCCGCCCGGAGGCGATCTCGCGGGCGACGGCTCGCAGGGCGATCGAGCGGGCCGGCGAGAGGTCCATCGAGGCGAGCTCGGCTGGCGCCCGCCCGGCGATCGTCGCCGCGCCCGGCACGTCGCGCAGCGCGCCGCACTCGCGCCCCAGGCCCATTCCCCAGCGGCTGACGATGCGGCGCTGGATGAGCGCCGCCCGCTCGCTCTCGATCAGCTGCTTGACGACGGCCCAGGCGAGCGCCTCCCAGGCCCAGGGGCGGCGACGGGGGCGCAGCCAGGGACGGCGCCGCAAGAGCGGCCCGAGCAGCGGATCGCGGCGGAAGCGGCGGTAGGCCTCGCCGAGGTCGTCGTCGACGCCGAGCGCGAAGCGCATCCGCTCGATCGCGACCCGCAGCTGTGCCTGCCCGGCCGGGCGGCTCGACGGGGCCGGAAGCGAGCGCGGCGAAGTCAGCGCGGCGGGATCGACCGGCTCGGCACGCAACGCGACCCGGCCCTTGGCTGGTTCCCAGGCGCGCACGAGGACCGGGCTGTCCTCGACGCGAAGCAGCCGCGAGAGAACCCCGTCGCGGACGGACATCGTCCGGTCCTCGCTGCTGTACGCCGGCAACCGGAACGGCGAGGGCGGCCGGACCTCCAGGTCGAGGCTGCTCACCTGCCGAGCAGGTGAACGTCCACCAGGAACGAGCGGCTGGCGACGACCTTGGGCTGCTTGCCGCGCCGCGGGATCAGCCTGCCCTGCTTCGCCGCCGCCCCAACCGACCGCACGACGGCAACCGTCGCGGCCCCGGCGAGAACGCCCCCCACAGCAGCTATCGCAGCCGTCCGCGCCTCGCTACCAAGGACCAGCGCACCGGGCGCCTCACGCGGCAACACGCGAACACGGACCGGCTCGAGCTCAAACTCACTCACCGGGCCGACCTTAACGATCCGATCAGCTCGACCCAGCGACAAAGCCGGAAACTGCGCCCTTAAGTGACCTCGGACGACTGAATCGCCTTCTCGTAGATGCGGTACTTCTTGACCACTTTGCCACCCATCCCCTCCATCGCCCTGTTCATCGGACCGTTGGTCTCGAGGATCCAGCCCATCTCGCCGCCTTCGATCGCGCCTGGCTTGTTCGCGGTCTCAAGGTGCTTAAGGTAGAGGCCGGCGGCGACGCCGCTGTGGTGGTACTCGCGTTTGACGCCGAGGGCGAAGACGCGCAGGCGGTCGATCTTGCGTTTGCCGAGCAGGAAGTGCAGCCAGCCGAACGGCAGCAGCCGCCCGCCGAGCTTCGCCATCACCTGGTTGACGTCGGGCAGGGTCAGCGCCGCGCCGATCGCCTCGCCGTCCTTTTCGGCGATGTAGGCCCAGTCCTCGTCGAGCACCTGCTTGAGGTTCTTGGCGTGGAACTCGATCTCGGCGTCGGTCGCCGGGACGAAGCCCCAGTTGTCGCCCCAGGCGTCGTTGTAGATCGGGGTGAAGAGCTGCATCTCACGCTTGAGATTGCCCTTGTCGATGTTGCGGATCGTCACCCCTTCGTCGTGCAGCGCCTTCTTCGCGGCGGCGTGGATCGCGGGGTCGAACTGCTCGCCCTCTTTGAGGCTGCCGAGCTCGAGCTCCCACATCAGCAGGTCCATCGCCTTGCCGAAGCCGTGCTGCTCGAGCAGCGCCTTGTAGAAGGGCGGGTGCCAGTTCTCGAGGATGTAGGGGCGCAGCTCGTAGCCCTCGATCAGGATGCCGACCTCGTCGTTGGTGGTGAAGTCCATCGGGCCGAGGATGCGAGTACGGCCGCGGGAGGCCGCCCACTCGGTCGCGGCGTCGAGCAGGGCCGCCGCGACGGCGGGGTCCTCCACCGTCTCGAAGAAGCCGAACATCGCGTCGCTGCCGCCGTGGGCCTCGTCCCAGAGCTCGTCGGTCTGGGCGGTTATCCGGCCGACCGGCTCGCCGTCGCGCTCGGCGAGGAAGTACTCGGCCTCGCCGTGCTCGAACCAGGGGTTCTTCTTGCGGTTGAGGAACTCCATCCGCTCGAAGATCAGCGGCGGCACCCACTGCGGGTGGTCGCGATGGAGCCGGAACGGGACCTTGACGAAGCGCTTCAGGTCGCGCCGCGAGCGGACTGGGCGGATTTCGACGCTTGCCACGGGAAGGTGAACCTACACTTTCGCCATGAGCGAAACCGCGAAAGCCCCCGTCGACGTCTTCGAGAAGGCCCGCAGCCACGATCGGCTCGAGCAGCTCGAAGCGGCCAAGCAGCACGATCTCCTTCCCTACTTCCGCCTGCTCACCTCCGAGGCCGGCCCGGTGGTCGAGATGGAGGGCCGCGAAACGATCATGCTCGGCTCCAACAACTACCTGGGCCTGACCGGGGACAGCCGGGTCAAGCAGGCGGCGCGCGACGCGCTGGAGACCTACGGCACCGGCGTCACCGGCTCACGGCTGTTGAACGGGACGACGCCGCTGCACGTCGAGCTCGAGCGCGAGCTGGCGGAATGGATGGGCACCGAGGAGGCGATCGTCTTCACGACCGGCTACCAGGCGAACGTCGGCTGCATCGGCACGATCCTGGCGCCGGGCGACACGGTGATCTGCGACTCCGGCGACCACGCCTCGATCCTCGACGGCTGCAAGCTCTCCGGCGCGAAGCTGCGCCCCTACCGCCACAACCGCATGGACAAGCTGGAGAAGATGCTGCAGCGGGCGGGCGAGGACGGCGGCGGCGTGCTCGTCGTCGTCGACGGCGTCTTCTCGATGGAGGGCGACGTCTGCGACCTGCCGCGGATCGTCGAGCTCTGCCGCGGCTATGGGGCGCGGCTGATGGTCGACGAGGCGCACGGGGCCGGCGTGCTGGGCGCGCGCGGCGCCGGGGCGAGCGAGCTTTTCGGGCTGGAGGCCGAGGTCGACCTGCGGATGGGGACCTTCTCCAAGAGCCTCGCCTCCTGCGGCGGCTTCATCGCCGGTCCCGCCGACGTGATCGAGTATCTGCGGATCTCCTCGCGCTCGTTCGTCTTCAGCGCCTCGGCGGTGCCGGCGGCGGTCGGGGCGGCGCTGGCCGCGCTGCGGGTGATCCGCTCCGATGGCCCAGAGCTGTTTGCGCGGCTGCTCGCCAACTCCGAGTACCTGCGCGAGGGGCTGCGCGAGCTCGGCCTGAAGGTGGTCGAGCCGGGAACGCTGCCCGACGGCCGGGTCGCGACCACGCCGGTCGTGCCGGTGATGGTCGGCGACGACTGGCAGGCGGTGCTGCTCTGGAAGGCGCTCTTCGACGCCGGCGTCTACACCAACGTCGCGATCCACCCGGCGGTGCCGCCGGGCGGCGCCCTGCTGCGCACGAGCCTGATGGCGACGCACGAGCGCAAGCACCTCGACCGGGCGCTGGAGACAATCGGCCGGACCATCGAGGACTTCCCTGAGCTTCCGCGTACGTGAGTGGCTATGCATCCCCCTGGGGGGGTAGTTTCGGCCTTGTCCAGAATTGGACAAGGCGGACACAGCGAGAAAAAGATGCTCTTAGCGACCGTGCCGGGCGCTCATCGCTGAGTTCGGGTTGACGCTCGCCGCCCCCAGCACGTAGCTTGCCCACCTCGCCGCGCATCCGGGACAGGAGGACGCGGCACCATCAGTTCAACTCGACCGGGCAAGGGAGTGCCGGCCCGGTGCACGAAACCAGTCAATACCCCTATGGGAGGAGCCCCTGTGGAAGCCGTTTCGATCGCCCCTGCCTCGCCAAGCCCGACCCCGGTGCGCACGCCGCAACACATGCAGGCCCTGGCCCGCGCCAACCGGGTGCGGCTCGCCCGAGCAGAGCTGAAGCGATCGATCGGGCGGGGCGAGGTGGACGTCGCCGAGGTGATCCGGGACTGCCCGTGGGAGACCGAGAGCATGACCCTGGCCGAGCTGCTGACCAGCCAGCGCCGCTGGGGCCGGACGCGTGCGCGCAAGCTGCTGCAGGCTGTTGCGCTGAGTGAGAACAAGCGGATCGGGACGCTGACGCCGCGCCAGCGGGCGCTGCTGACGTCAGCCCTCGGTTCGCGGGCTCGGGACACGGTGCTGGTCTGAGGGCTACCCCCTCAGTCCACCGGCCTTGAAGGAGAGTCCTCCAGAAGCTTTCTGGAAGGCGCGGCGTAAGAGGTAGAAAGAGAGGGCGAAGGATGCGGCGCCTGCGGCTAGGCAGATGGCCAGGACCAGGCCGGCCAGGTAGAAGAGGGCGCCGGTGACGATGACGAAGACCGTGCCGGCGAGCAGGGTGGTGTGGGAGCGGTAGCCGGCGAAGTGCTCGCGGGCGGATACCTCCAAGCCGCCCAGGGCGGCGAGGACTACGCCGATGCCGATCGTCGTCGGGCTCTTGCTCACCACTCCTGCGATCAGCGCGACGATGCCGGCGAGCACGCTCAGCTCGGCGAGGGGGAATGAGCCCCACGGCGCCGGCGGACGCTCGTCAGCCCGCGGCGCTCTCTTGGTCCCCTTGGACTTCTCGCTCAACGGCCGCAAGCCGCCCGGATAACGGGCATCCGGAGGAGACCTTGACCTGCCACCAGCCCATCAGCATGCCGAGCGGGCCGAGGCGAGGGCGAGAGTGCCAGTGGCCGCAACCCGGCTCACCGACGTCGGCGCGGGAGATCCGCAGCCACTTGTGCTCGGCCGGAGCACTCAGCATCCGCTCGAGCAGCTCACGGTTGCGGGTCTCGAGCTCAGCCTGTTCCTGCAGCCTGCGCCGCGCCACGCCGATCCGGGTCGCGAGCGAGTCCCGGATCGCCTCGAGGTCACCGAGACCCAGGGTGCGCGGCTCGCTAGAGAGGGCACCGACACCGGCCTCGATCTCGACGCGGGGGAAGGCGTCGGCGAAGAGCGAGCCGAGTTGCGCCTCGAGCCGGCCGATCTGTCGCCGCAGCTCAGCCCTGGCGAGCCGCTCGTCGCCATCTACGCGAAGCGTCGCAGTGCGTCTGTCTCGGTCGAGCAGATCCGGCATAGCCCGAAACGAGTGTAGATCAATGCACCGACCGGATCGCAATTGTCGCGTTAAGCCGGTCAGGCGGCCCGCAGCGTCGTCGCGACCATCCAGAGCGCCTCGTCGACGGCTATCTGCGGGACGCCTTCGACCTGGATGGCGGCGATCGCAATACGGCGGGTGGCGCGGCTGACGTCGCGGCCCTCGCCGGTGGCGCCGAAGAGGAGCCCGGCCGGGCCGCGCTCGTCGGCGATCACGAGCGTCCCGTGCGAGAGTTCGCCAGGCCTGCCCTCCAGCGACTCGCCGGGCCCGGAGTCACGGATGCAGAGCGCCCCTTCGAGCCGCTCGGCGTCGAAGGAACGCAGGGCTATCCCGGTCTCCACAGTGGCGATCGTCAGCGCGTCGGCCGGCAGGCCGCGGCTTTTGAAGCCGCCGTCCTGGAGGCGATCGAGGGCGAGTTGCTCGACCGGAGTGCGGGTGCGGTCGGGGTCGAGGCCGATCTGGCGGAAGAAGACGCGGTAGGCCCAGGGAATTGGCCGTTCGCGCATGTGGATCGCGTGGGCGCCGTAAAAGCGGTCCGAGGTTTCGCCGAGGCGGCGCTCGACCGACTGGGGGCTGCGACCGGGGCGACCATCCAGCTCGATCCAGGAGATCCCCAGCCCGGGAAACTCGGCGGCGACGTGGGGGGCGACCCAGCCGAAGGTCGGATCGGGTTCCCCTCCCAGGTCCGAGCTGGCCGCCCCCAGGCCCACTTCAGCTCGCCCCCGCCGCACGGCTGGCACGCAACAGCCGCTCCACGCGTTCGCTCAGCCCGCCGACGTCGAGCTTGCCGATGCTGGCGCTCTCCAGGGTCCCCCCCGGATAGACATAGGCGAACGTCGGGCAGCCACCGACGCGATAGAGGCCGCCGACGGCGCCATCCCGGTCGTAGCCAACCGGCATCTTCCAGCCCCTGCTGCGAATCAGCCCGCGGACGGTTTCGCGGTCGTCGCGAATGTCCAGCGAGAGGAAGTTCACGCGTCCACGGTAGCGCGCGTAGACCTGACTGACGACGTCCTGCTGGTCGACGCAGTCGCCCCCTTTGCTGAACCAGAAAGAGATCACCGAGGGACGGCCGAAGAGGTCGCAGACGCGGATCGCGCCGGGCGTGCGAAGCCGGCAGGCAGGAGAGCGGCGGGAGTCCGAAGGACAGGGCAGCTCGCCGGCGGAGCAGTCGTCCTGGGCGATGTTGGCGTCGCCTTCGAGCGTGCCGGCGGCGGCCGGCACGGCGAACTCGGGCAGCGCCCAGCGGGCCGGCTGCTTGTCGAGCCCGAGCGTGTCCCCGCCGCCCGGGACCCCGTGGATCAGCGCCACCGCGACGATCGCGACGAAGAAGAGGCCGACCAGGATCGAGTAGCGGTCTTTCACACCTCCTCCTCTCCCCTCCCCCGGCCCTCCGTCCAGACGAGCGCCGCGGGCAGCGCGACGATCACACCGAGCAGCGCAACCGCAAGGTCGATCACGGTGACGAAGCCGAACTCACGCAGCATCCCGACATCGCTGGCAATCAGCACGGCAAAGCCGGCGATCGCCGTCACGCCAGAGGCCAGCACGGCCGCCCCAGTGCGCGTGTAGGCCTGGCGCAGCGCCATCCCAAGCTCACGCCCAGCCCGGCGCTCCTGACGGAAGCGAGCAGCAAGGATCACGCTGAACTCGGTAGCGATAGCAATCGTCAAAGCCCCCAGCGCAGCCGACATCGGGTTGAGCGGCACCCGCGTCAGCCACAGCACCAACGCCGACCAGCCGGTAGCCAGCACGATCGGAATCAGGGGCACGAGGGCTCGCGACCAAGACCGGTAGACGGCCAGGAGGACCAGCGCGACAGCAAGCAGTCCAACCAACGTCAGCAGGTAACGACTGCTCGAAAGGTCGGAGGCAGCAGACGCAGCGATCACAGGCAACCCGGCCAGCTCAACCTCCACCCCAGCTGGCGGCCCACCTTTCTCTCCAGGCGCCCCAATCTCTCCACGAATGCGGTCGATCAAGGCCTGCTGGTCGTCCAGCGATTGAGCGCGGATACCGAAGCCCAGCAGCGTCGTTCCAGCGGGCAGCCCGGTCTTCGGATCGATAGTCGCAACCTGTCGCAGGTCGTAGGCGGGGATCTGGCCCAGCGCAGCGCGGATGCTGCGCCTGGTCAGCGGTCCCTCCGTGCTAGCGGTAAGTCCACCCCCCGTCACGAAGTCGGACAGTGCTGGCCCCGGGCAGACTTCCGCCTCTTGACAGCTCGGGTTCGTTCCTGAGAACCCACCAGCCCGCAGCACTCGTCGCTTGAAGCCCGCCATCCACTGGATGGTTGCCGGGTCCGTCAAATCAGGCGCAGTCACCTTGACGTCAAGCTCACCGGACACTCCAGTTGCATCTTGCAGTTCGTTGAGTTCGCGTACCGCGCTGACGTTCTGCGGCGCCAGCGCACGAATATCAGTCTGCGTTTCGATCTGAGTCCCGAGCCCCCAGCCAATAAGGGCCAGGGCCAGGCCAGCCCCAAGGACTCTCTCTGGATGCGCCTGCGCCATCTCAAGAACCCTCCGCAGCAGAGGTGGGAGTGTCGGGTCCCCCGGAGACGCGCGGCGTCCTGTTTTTCGCCCTGCCTGCTCAGCGAGAGACGCAAGCCGCGCGGCGAAAAACCCAGCGCGCGGAGGGGGACCCGTCGCTCCCACCTCCCTACGCAGACTGAGAGCAGCGAACCCCGCCAGAAAAGCCAGCGCAAAGGCGATAGCGATACCGACGATGAGAAGCAGGCCAAAGCTGCGGACCATCGGGGTCGGTGAGAGTTGGAGAGCGAGAAAGCCGGCGGCCGTCGCCAGACACGCGATGGCAATCGTTGGGCCGCCGCCGGAAGCAGCAAGCCGCGCAGCGTCAATCCCGGGACTAGCTCCAATCGCAATCGCCTCGTCGTAGCGAGCTTGGAGCTGGATCGCGTAATCGACCGCGAGCCCGATCAGGATCGGGAGCACGGCTATCGAAGCCATCGTCAGCGAGCCGCCGACCAAGCCGAAGAGACCAAAGGTGAGGGCCGCTGCGGCTAGGGCAATCGCCAGCGGCAGCAGGCGGAATCGCGAGCGGAAAACGAGGAAGAGGACGAGCGCCATGACGACGACAGCCACGCCCAACAGGACCAGCAGCGCATCCTTCAGTGCCCGCGTCACGCCGTCAATGACCACCGGCACGCCGGAGATGACGTACTTGCCGCCGTGCAGCTCGTAGCAGCGCTCGGGCTTGCCCTTGAACTTGCACTGCGGACGGGCGACGGGGTCGTGGACGATCGCCTTGATCGTTTCGATTGCCTGGTGACGCTCGGATTCGCTCAGATCGGGTTTCAGGCGCAAAACGATCTGTGCCGAGTGCTTGTTCGGGAAGAGGTATGAGAGACGGGCCTTTGGAGTCCCGCGGGACTCGTGCAGGTCGAAGACGATCGCGGCGAGGAAGTTGGGGTTGGAAAGGCTCGGGGCGCTCGTGATCCCGTACTTGGCGGCGACTTCGAGCAGCAGTTCGCGCAGCTGAGCGGGCGGGACGGTCGCGACGAGCCGCTGCAGCTGACGCTGAATCTGAATCACCGCCTCGTTGAGGAAGGTGGCGGGACCGACCACGGCGCGCACCGGATCCTGTTCGGCAAGTTCGGCGCAGGGCCCCGGGATCGGTTCGGCCCCCTTGGGCACCTTGCCCGACAGACAACCCTCGAGCCGCAACAAACGCCCGAGGTTCGAGGTCAGAACCAAGCGCTGCAAATCCCCCTCGGCAAGGATGACCACAGGTTCTTCGCCGAAGTCCCGCTTGACCTCCTGAGTCGCCTGGTAGCTGGCGGTATCCGAATCGACCAGCGTGTTCGTGGCCGCATCAGTCGGCAGCTGCGTTGCCACGACCCCCGCCGCAACGGCAAGGAGAGCCGAAACCGCCAGCACCGCCCGCGCGTGGCGGACCGCCCAGGCCGCGACTGCGCTCAATCCATCGAGAGCGGGCCGGTTACGTCAGCGTTGAGGAACTGGTGGACGAACTGGTTTTCGGAGTCGAAGAGTTCCTCTTTGGGGCCCGACTCGACGATTTTGCCGTTCCAGAGGACGGCGATGAAGTCGGAGATTCGGCGCGCCGTGTTGAGGTCGTGGCTGATCACCAGGTAGCAGCCGCCGTTCTCGGCGTGGACCTCGCGGATCAGCTCGCAGAGCAGCGCCGTGCGGACCGGGTCGAGGCCGGAGTCGGGCTCGTCGAACATGACGATCGCCGGTTCCAGCACCAGCGCGCGGGCGAAGCCGGCGCGCTTGCGCATCCCGCCCGAGAGCTCGTTCGGCATCTTGTAGATCGCCTCGATCAGGCCGACCTCCTTGAGCCGCCGGTTGACGATCTCGCCGATCTCCTCCTCGGATTTGTCGGTGTGCTGGCGCAGCGGGAAGGCGGTGTTGTCATAGATGTTCATCGAGCCGAAGAGGGCGCCGTCCTGGAACAGCAGGCCGAACTTTTTGCGCACGTCGAAGAGTTCGTCGTCGGTCATCGCCGGGATCGATTCGCCGTGCACGAGCACGTCACCGGAGTCCGGGTAGAGCAGGCCGACGATGTGCTTGATCAGGACGCTCTTGCCGGTACCCGACGGGCCCAGCACCATCGAGACCTGGTCTTCGGGCAGGCCGAGGTTGAGCCCATTGAGGATCCGCGCCCGGCCGAACTGCTTGACCAGGTTGATGATCTCGATCGCGTCGGTGCTGCCGTGGTCGCGCTTGCGCCCGGTGTGGAAGCGATACGGGTCGGACTCAGTGGGGTCGACGCCGGGGATGACGAAGTCGCGGCCCATCGTCGCCCCGTCCTCGCTGATGTACGGGCCACTGCTCGACGGTTCGGCCGCTGCCTCCTCGGCAAGCGCCTGCCCCTCTTCGTCGTCGCGAATCTGACTCGGCTCATCCATGGACATAAGGGTACTCAGCCTCCTATTGGCGCTCGCGGGTTGGCACCCCAGAAGACCAGCGTGCCGAGCATCCCGATGATGTGGACTAGAACGATGTTGAGGACCATCGACTTCGCGGTCGCGGTGCCGACTCCGACCGGCCCGCCCGAGGCGGTGTAGCCGTAGTAGCAGCCGACCATCACGATCGCGGTCGCCATGAACATTCCCTTGACGAGGCTGAAGATCAGGTCGGGCGGGTTCTGGAACATCCAGAAGATCAGCAGGTAGCCGCCGGAGGAGACGTCGCCGATCTGTTCGACCACGGCGAGGTAGCTGGCCAGGTACATGATCCCGATCCCGACCAGGTACATGAAGGGGAAGGCGATCCAGGCGGCGAGCAGGCGGGTCGCGGCGAGGAAGGTGACCGGCGGCACGCCCATCACCTCGAGCGCGTCGATCTCGTCGGAGATCCGCATCGCGCCGAGCTCGGCGACGATCCCGGTGCCGACCTTGGCCGCCAGCATGTAGCCGAAGGCGTAGGGCATGATCTCGCGCAGGTCGCACCAGGCCGAGAAGACGCCCGCGTAGGCGGGGGCGCCGTTGGCGCGCAGCAGGTAGGCGCCCTCGATCCCGCACTGCAGGCCGAGGATGAAGACGAGCCCCCAGATGATCACGGCGGAGCCGAGGATCAGGATGCCGGCCTGGCGCAGGCTCTCGCCGAAGAAGCGCAGGACGCGGCCGCTGTAGACGAGGCCGGCGACGCGCGAGCCGAAGCGGGCGATCTCGCCGAAGGAGTCGAGCCAGCCGCGCGGGACTTCAAGCCAGGCGTTCATCGGATCGTCTGCAGGTCGGGGTTCGTCGCCAGCAGGGTCTGGGTGAAGACGTAGTTGAAGGCGAAGACGCCCATGAAGGAGATGACGACGGCCTGGTTGACGGCGCGGCCGACGCCGGCGGCGCCTCCCGACGCGGTCATCCCCTTGTAGCAGCAGACGACCGAGATGATCGCCCCGAACAGCGTGCACTTGATCACCGAGCCCCAGAGATCCGTAATCGAAGCGTTGGTGAAGAGCGTGGCGAAGAAGCCGCCGAGCGGCTGGTTGTAGAGGAGCTCGGTGAGGATGCCGCCGCTGATGCCGAAGATCAGCGCGTAGATGTCGAGCAGGCCGGTGATCACCATCAGCGACAGGAAGCGCGGCACGACGAGGTTCTTGATCGGGTCGACACCGAGCACCTGCAGGGCGTCGAGCTCCTCGCGGATCTTGCGGGCGCCGAGGTCGGCGGTGATCGCGGTGCCGGCGACGCCGGCGACGACGACGGCGGTGA
>JAPVSJ010000118.1:0-24036 GCA_047519745.1 Actinomycetota bacterium
GCAACGGCTACACCCGCGAGTTCCCGGTCGAGCGGATGCACCGCGACGCCAAGATCTACACGATCTTCGAGGGCACCTCCGAGATCCAGCGCCTGGTCATCTCCAGAGCGATCTCCGGCGTCCACATCAAATAGCGGCGCCCCGCGGCGCATATTGCAGCTTTGTCCCCCCTGGAGGGGGTAAAGGGCTTCAACATTCCACGGTCAGGAAGCCCGGTCGTCCTCCGGGCGAATTTGGTCGCACGCGCTTCGCGCTTAGCGACGAGGTTGGAGCGCGGCTGACGCCGCGCAGTAGACAGATTGCATATCGCCGCTTCGCGACATTCGCCCGGATGACGACCGGGCTCCTATCCTCGCCAGCCGGAGATTCCGAGGTCCGAGGGCCTGGCTGTTCGAAGCGTTCAACCGGTTGGCCGGCGATTATCGCGCCGGCAATGACCGAGTCGCTGCCCCGAGAAGTGCCCAAGCCCTGGGGCAGTGAGCTTTGGTACGCACATACGGACCGCTACCGAATGAACGAGCACGGCGATGCGCTCTCGCGGGAATGTCGCGAAGCGGCGATATGCAATCTGGTGATCGCGCGGCGTCAGCCGCGCTCAACCTTCGTCGCTAAGCGCGAAGCGCGTGCGACCCCAATTCCCGCGAGAGCGCATCGCCGTGGCTTACGCCTTACGGCGTTTCAAGCCGGTCTGTCGCAGGCGCTTCGCGGCCTGGACTTCTTTCCTGTCCGGGCCTTTCTTGTTTGGCCCTGGGGTCTCGAGAGTCGCCGGTAGGCCCTCGAAACGGGGCTCGGAGAGGAAGGCGGCCAGGCCCTGTTTGCCCATCTCGCCTTTGCCGATGTTGGCATGGCGGTCGCGGCAGGAGCCGAGCGGGGCGGCCGCGTCGTTTACGTGCAGGCAGCGAAGGCGGTCGAGGCCGACCTTCTCGTCGGCTTCGTCGACGATCTTGCCCAGGTGCTCGGCGTCGGTTACGTCGTAGCCCTGGACGAAGAGGTGGCAGGAGTCGAGGCAGAGGCCCAGTCGCTTGCCGCCGCCCGCCAGGTCGATGAGCTCGGCGGTCTGGTCGAAGTCGCGGCCGAGCAGGCCTTTGTGGCCGGCGGTCTGCTCGAGCAGCAGCGGGCAGCGGTCGCTGTCCTTCAACGCCGCGGCGATGACCTTTGCGGCGCGTTTGATCGACGGTCCGAGCGGCTCGCCTTTCTGCGCGCCCGGGTGGAGGACGACGCCGGCGGCGCCGATGCCGTCGCCGATGCGCAGCGCGTGGGTGAGCGAGGCAAGGGATTTCTTGCGCAGCTCTTTGTCTTTCGAGGCGCAGTTGATCAGGTAGACGGCGTGGATCACCACCGCTTCGACCGAGGAGGCATCCATCGCCTCTTTGAAGGCCGCGAAATCGTCGGCGCCGTAGTTGGTCGGCCGCCACATCCGCGGACTCTGGTTGAAGATCTGGATAGATTCGCAAGCGCGTTCCTCGCCGCGCTCGACTGCGTTGGCGAGCCCACCTGCCGTGGAGACATGCGCTCCGATCAACATGACCAGCGATAACCCCCGATTGAGATTTGCTCCCTCGCCGACCGGCGCGCTGCACATCGGCGGGGCGAGGACGGCACTCTACAACTGGCTGGCGGCACGCCACGACGGCGGTTCCCTGGTCCTCCGGATTGAGGACACCGACCGTGAGCGGTCGACCGAGGAGAACGTCGAGCAGATCCTCGACGCGCTGCGCTGGTTGGAGCTGGACTGGGACGAGGGGCCTGTATCGCAGGCATCTCGCTCAGACCGCCACCAGGAGGCGCTGGAGCGCCTGCTGGAGAGCGGCGCCGCCTATCGTGATTCCGCCACCGCAAAGGACGTCGAGGCCTGGAAGGCCGAGCACGGCGCCGGTCGTGGCTACCGCGGCGAGCCGAGCGAGGCGGGGGATGCGGCGGTGCGGCTGCGGGTGCCAGACGAGGGCGAGACCGTGGTCGAGGACCTGATCCGCGGTCCGGTCCGCTTCCCCAACCGCAGCTACGACGATTTCGTCATCGCCCGCGGCGACGGTTCGGTCCTCTACAACTTCGCCGTCGCGGTCGACGATGCTGAGATGGGAATCACCGACGTGGTGCGCGGCGACGACCACCTCTCCAACACGCCGAAGCAGCTGCTCGTGCTCGCGGCGCTCGGCTTCGAGGCGCCGCGCTACGCGCATCTGCCGCTCCTGCACGGCCCCGACGGCCGCAAGCTCTCCAAGCGCCACGGCGCCGCCTCGGTGCAGGAGCTGCGCGATGCGGGCTACCTGCCGGCTGCCGTCCGCAACTACATGGCACTACTCGGCTGGGGCACTGAGGACGACGCGACGCTGATCCCGACCGCTGAGCTGGTCGAACGTTTCCGGGTGGCCGACGTCGGCAAGGCGGCTGCGATCTTCGACGAGAAGAAGCTGCGCTGGGTCAACGGGCGCTACATGCGGGAGATGCCGCTCGACGAGTACGTGGATGCGGTGGCAAAGCACCTCGGACGGCCGCAGGACGAGCGGCTGCGAGCGGCCTGCGAGATCGTACAGGAGAAAGCGCAGACCCTGGCCGAGGTCTGGCCGCTGATCCGCTTCCTCTTCGAGCCCCCGGTCGAGGATGAGAAGGCTTGGCGGAAGACGATGAAGGACGAGGCCCCGGGGGCGCTCGAGGCCTCCAGGGAGGCGCTCGCCGCGGCCGGGGGCTTTGACGCACCGGGAGTCGAGGCAGCGCTGTCGCCGTTGCCGGAGCGACTTGGGCTCAAGCCCGGCCGGGTCTACCAGCCGATCCGGGTTGCGATCAGCGGCGGCACCGTGTCCCCTGGCATCTTCGAGTCTCTGGCCGCGCTGGGCCGCGAGGAATCGCTGCGGCGCATCGACGCGGCACTTGTGCGCCTTCGCGAATAAAGCAATACTTAAAATCCCGTAGGGCAAAGCTAAACCGTGCGTCCTCTGCTGCCGATGACGGGGCAGAGCGACTTGGCAATGGCAACGAGCAAGACCCAGAGCAACGGCAAGGTGGCGTCGTCCGATGCACCGCGCGGTGTCGCGGCCCCTGCCCCCGGGGCACGCCTCGCCGCCGCCTTCGAGGCCGTTGAGAAATTCCCGGCCCTGATCGAGTCCCGCGCTCGCGTGATGCAGGCGGCGACGGCTGAGACCGCCCGCGTGGGCGATCTGGTCGAGGCGGTCGAGGCCGACGTCGCGCTGACGATCGCCGTCCTTCGCTTCGCCAACCGCGCCAGCAGCCTCGGCAACATCGGCGGCGTGCCGGCTGCGATCGACGTTCTGAAGCCCTCCGGTGTACTTGCGATCGCCGGTACGGCGCCGGTCTTCGACTTCTTCGAGCCCAACGGGGGCTGGGAGCTGCGCCCCGAGCAGTTCCGCGTCCACGCTCTGGCGACTCAGCAGGCCGCCGCCCGGATCGGTCGCGAGATCGGCTGGGAGGATCGCGACGAGCTGGTGGTCGCGGCGCTGCTCCACGACATCGGCCGGCTGGTCATCTCCAAGCTCCATCCGGGCCGTAAGAGCTACTTCGATGCGACTTCGCGCACGCCCGAGCAGCGGATCCGTGAAGAACGCGACCAGCTCGGTATCGACCACGCGCTGGTCGGCGGCGTCCTGGCGCGGCGCTGGAACGTGCCGCAGCGGATTGCCGTCGCGATCGAGCGCCACCACGCCGAGGATGCGGAAGGCCTCGCCGCGGTCGTCGCGACGGCCGACATGGTCGCCCACTACTCCCAGGGCGAGGCGGTGACGCCGGAGCGGCTGCGCGAGACCGCGAAGCGTTGCGGCCTCGGCCCCGAGGGCCTGCGCGAGCTGCTCTACGAGCTTCCCTACCCGCGTGAGCGTGAGTCCCGGGTCAGCGAGCCATGCCCGCTGTCTGGCCGCGAGCTCGACGTCCTCCGCCACCTCTCGGAGGGCATGGTCTACAAGCAGATCGCCGGTGAGATGCAGCTCTCGGTCTCGACCATCCGCACCCATCTGCACAACGTCTACGGCAAGATCGGCGCCGTCGACCGGGCGCAGGCGGTCCTCACCGCGCGCGACTGCGGCTGGATCTAAAGCGCAGCGCCTAATCGATCAGGCATTCGCGCAGCGCGATCGCGACTGCGTGGGTCCTGTTCTTCGCGCCGAGTCGGGCGAGGACGTTCTTGGTGTGCGTCTTCACCGTTTCCTCGCTGAGGCCAAGCTCGCGGGCGGCGGCGACCGTCGAGCCACCGTCCGCCAGCAGTTGCAGGATCTCGCGCTGGCGGCGCGTCAGTTTGCCGCGACTGCCGCTCGGCGGCACCGCCGGGTCGACGAACCGCTCCTGACCGACGGCCGCCCAGACCGCCCGGGCCATTTCCTCGGCGCTTGCGGTGCGCGCGACGTATGCGCTGGCGCCGGCCTGCAGGGCCGCCGAGGCGAGGTGACGCTCGGGGCGCTCGCCGTGGGCGACGATCCCCATACCCGGAGCGGTCTTGCGCAGGGCTCGAATTGCCTCGTTGCCGTAGAGCGGCTGCTCCCCGCCGACCGGCTCGCGCCGCAGGGCGACTACCGCGACGTCGACGCTGCCGATGTCATGGATCAGCTCAATCGCCTCGCCGCGCGTCTCGCTCTCGTGGATCTCGAAATCGCCGTCCAGGGCTTGGCGCATGCCCAACCGGACCAGCGGCTGGGCGTCGATCACAAGGCAATGTGGGCGCTCGCTAGGAACCACTCGATCCTATACCCAGCAAAATCCGCTCCGTGCGGTAGAAAGGGCCTGTGATCTCAATTACTTCGAAGTCACGCTACGCAGTCGTCGCCATGGCCGAGCTGGCCCGATCGGGCGAGCGACCCGTGCCGATCAAGGAGCTCGCCGAGCGCCGCGGGATCCCCGAGCAGTTCCTCGAGCAGCTCTTCTCGACCCTCCGCCGGGCAGGACTTCTGACCAGCCATCGCGGCATGAAAGGCGGCTACACCCTCGCCCGCGCAGCCGACGAGATCACCGTGCTCGAGGTGGTGCAGACGCTCGACGGCAAGGTCGGTCAGGAGGCCGACGAGGCAGGTGGCATCTGGGCCGAGGGCGTCGGCGCGCTGCGCAAGGTCTTCGGCCAGACGACGATCGCCGAAGTCGCCCGCCGCGAGGCCGAGGAGGCCGGCTCGGGGATGTACTTCATCTAGATCGGGCCGCATTGCTACTGCGATTCCGCTTGTTCAAGCGGTTCGCAATCCGGCTGTATCCGGTTATTTCCGGTCGTACTGGCGCACAACTGGCGCACCAGTGGCGCACGAGAACCGATCTTCGTCCGCTCCTTGCCGGGCTGCCTGTCGCCCGGCTACCATTTGGAGTCGTGACGACTCGCGAGAAAGCCCGCGCTGTTCTGGATCATCTGCCTGAGGAGCGGGTGGGTGCGGCGCTGGCAGCGCTTGAGGCCGTGGAAGGCCGCGATACCTCGGTGGAGGCGATCCTTGCCCGCCACGGTGAGGAGCGATTGAGCCCCGAGGAATTCGACCGGCACTTCGGGTCGCTGCCAACCGACGCCGAGGGCTGAGCGTGACGCAGACCCGGCCGGAGCCGGTCTTTCCGGTCGGCTTCGATGAGGATGCCCTCGCCGAGGATTTTGAGCGCCTGTCAGGAGGTGCCGTAGAGGCGCTGGAGGCGTTCCGCAACGAGCTACGCCGCGAAGGCGGCATCCCGCAGTCTCGGCTCAAGGCATGCCACGACGAGGGTCAGGACGGCACAATGCTCAGCGGCTGCGTCAAGACCTACGTACCATGGCCAGATGGCCGCTTCGGCGCGGTTTTCGTTGCGGTGAGGCACCCGAACCGGCCGATGGGGCTGCGCGCCTTCGCCTTCGGGGTTCGCCATCATCCTCGCGAGTCGAATGCTGAATCGGTCTACGAAGTTGCGCATCGGCGACTCGATAGACAGGCTTCGTAGCTCGCATGGAGTCGACCACCCGTATCCATCGGGCAAGCGTTGCGCTCGACCTCACCGATTCCGCTTGTTCAAGCGGAATCCAGTCCGGTTGAATCCGGTCATTGCAAGCAGGCGGGGCTACAATGAAGGGACTTCACCTATGGAGCTAACCGCCAGAATTCATATCGAGGACGGCAGCTACTGGGCAAACGTTTCCGAGCTGCCGGGTTGCTTCGCGTCCGGGGACACCCTTGACGAGCTTTTTGAGTCGCTGCAAGAGGGAGTTGCCCTTTGCCTGGCTGATGACGGCGGACAGAGCGGGCCGCTACACGTCGCTACGGCGACGCTGACGGATCGTCCGCTGACACCCGCATAGGAACCACCGCAAGCGGTCATCTTTGCGACCGGCGAGAGAACGTTCGATCCCTCGAAGCTGATGAAGGTTCAAGCGGTTTCCCGAAGGCGTGCGGTCCATTGCGCATGGCGTCGCCGAAGCTCGTCTTCATCGAGGTCGGCGCGGCCCAGCGGTTGGTAGTTCGGAGCCCAGGACTCAACCGTGTCATCGGACCGAGCGACGGCCCAGCAGTCCCAAAGGCGCATCTCGTCGACTGCCTGGCCGGTCGCCGCTTCATAGGCCGCGAGAAAGTCGTCGGCGATTCGCTCGTCGAACAGAAGGACGAGATCCAGCCGGCACCAGCCCAGGTCGAAGCCACGTGGGCCGCGCGACCCGCCCGACCAGTCGACGATGCCGATGAGCTTTCCGTCCCGCCAGACGACGTTGCCAGACCAGTAATCGCCGTGGATGAGCACCTGCGGCGAGGTAACGACCTCTGCCCAGCGAGACCGAATCTCCGTCGCCAGCGGACCCCCCAATATCTCCTGAGAGCCTCCGCTGCGGTCGAACACGATCGGCAATTCCGCCAGCCGCGGGGTCGGGACCGTGTGCACCGCGGCGAGCGCGCGACCCAACTCGCCCGCCCACCCCCTGGGGTCAGTCGGAGTGATGTCCGGCTGACCGTCAAGCCAGCTGATCAAAGAGGTCGGGTACTGCGACCAGCGGCCGCTCAGGTCGCCTCCGAGCGCCACCGGGGCCAGGCCGCCGAGTCCGTCGAGGGCCCGCAGCACACGCTGCTCACACAAGGGGGCAGGGTCGTCCACCGGAAACTGGCGGACGACAACGGTGGTCGCGGGATTCTCGGTATCAACCCTCCAGGTGTCCGCATGCTGGCCGCCTTCGAGGCACGCGGCGCCGAGGACCACGGCCGACGGGCCGGCCAGGCGTCGGACCTCCTCCAGCGCTCCAGATGAAAGCAGGGCCTCGGATCGAGTCATCGCCCAGACTCTAAGTTGACGGCGCAGCGGAGGCACGCCGCCGACCGTCGTCGCCGAGCAGTTGCGATTCGCGCGGTAGTGTCGCGTCATGAGCGCGAAAGGACGGCGGGGATGAGGATCGGGGGTGAGGCTTCGGCTGTCGTCGGCGGGACGCCGATGGTCGCGCTGCGGCGGCTCGGCGAGGCGCTGCCGGGGGAAGTTTGCGTGAAGCTGGAGTACTTCAACCCCGGTGGCTCGGTCAAGGACCGGATCGGGGTGGCGATGCTGGACGCGGCCGAGCACGAAGGGCTTATCGAGCCGGGACGGTCGGTGATCGTCGAGCCGACCAGCGGCAACACCGGGATCGCGCTGGCGATGGTCTGCGCGGCGCGGGGCTATGAGCTGATCCTGACCCTGCCCGAGGGGATGAGCCGCGAGCGGGCGAAGCTGCTGCGGGCCTTCGGCGCCGAGGTGCGCGAGACGCCATCGCTCGGCGGTATGACCGAGGCGGTCGAGCTGGCCGAGGCGATCCGCGAGCAGCGCAAGGGCTTCATGCCGCAGCAGTTTTCGAATCCCGCCAACCCGGCCGCGCACCGGAAGACGACCGCCGAGGAGATCTGGCGCGACACCGACGGGAAGATCGGCGCCTTCGTCGCCGGGGTCGGCACGGGGGGCACGATCACCGGCGTGGGCCGCATGCTGCGGGAGTGCAGCCCGGACACGCTGGTCGTCGCCGTCGAGCCCGCCGCCTCCCCGGTTCTCTCCGGCGGTCCGCCCGGCCCGCACAAAATCCAGGGAATCGGCGCCGGCTTCGTCCCGTCGGTGCTCGACCGCTCGGTGATCGACGAGACGATCGGCATCAGCGACGAGGACGCGCTGGAGATGGCCCGTATCGCGGCGAAGCGGGAGGGCGTGCTCGCTGGCATCTCCTCCGGAGCGAACATCAAGGCCGCGCTGGAGGTCGCCGCGCGGCCGGAGATGGAGGGCAGGCGCGTCGTGACCGTAGTCTGCGACTCGGGCGAGCGCTACATGTCCCTACCCTTCTTCGCACCGTGATCAAGCGAGTGCTAGCCGAGATTCGAGCGGATGTCGCCGCCGCGCGCGACCGCGACCCCGCCGCGCGGGGCGTCTCCTCCTTCGAGATCCTGATCGGCTGGGCCGGCGTGCAGGCGCTGCTCGCCCACCGCCTCGCCCACGCACTGCGCGAGGCCGGAGTGCCGGTCGTGCCCGGCGCGATCGCCTACGTAACCCGGGCCGTCACCGGGGTCGAGATCCACCCGGCGGCGAAGATCGGCCCTGAGCTCTTCATCGACCACGGCTCCGGCGTGGTGATCGGCGAGACCGCCGAAATCGGCCGCCGGGTGACGCTGTACCAGGGGGTGACGCTCGGCGGCACCGGCTTCCAGCCCGGCAAGCGGCACCCCACACTGGGCGACAACGTCACCGTCGGCTCGGGCGCCAAGCTGCTCGGGCCGATCGCCGTCGGCGACGGCGCCAAGATCGGCGCCAACACGGTCGTGGTCGAGGACGTGCCGCCCTCCTCGACCGTCGTCGGCAACCCGGGCCACCTCGTCAAGGTGGAAGGGCGGCGGCCCGAGGGGCCGGACGCCGACTGGATCCACCTGCCCGACCCGATCGCCGAGGCGATCAAGACGCTCTCGGTGCGCATCTCCAAGCTCGAGCGGCGCCTCGCCGAGCTGGACGGCGGCGAGGGCGCGAGCGGCAACGGGGAGGAGCTGCAACCGCGGACCGGCCGCTCCTCGGCCGGAGGCTGAGCCAGCCGTTCCCGTCTCTATTCTCGGGACGATGCTCCAGACCGAGCCCGAGACGCCCGCGGGCGACCCAGACGCCTCCCTCGGCGCCCCGACCGAGGCCGGTGCCGATCGTGCCGAGCGCCTGCTTGCCGGGCTGAACGAGCCGCAGCAACGGGCGGTGCGCCACGGCGAGGGGCCGCTGCTGGTCCTGGCCGGGGCCGGCTCGGGCAAGACCCGCGTCCTCACCCACCGCATCGCCTACCTGCTGGCGACCGGACAGGCGCGGCCGGGCGAGATCCTCGCGATCACCTTCACCAACAAGGCTGCGACGGAGATGCGCGAGCGGGTCGAATCCCTCGTCGGGCGGGCGACGCGGGCGATGTGGGTGACGACCTTCCACTCGGCCTGCGCGCGGATGCTGCGCGCCGACGCCGAGCGGCTCGGCTACTCACGCGGCTTCACGATCTACGACGAGTCGGACTCGCTGCGGATGCTCAAACGCTGCATGGAGGAGCTGCACGTCGACCCCAAGCGCTACCCGCCGCGGGCGATCCGCGCGCAGATCTCGGGCGCCAAGAACCAGCTGGTCGACGCCGACGCCTACTCCCAGGCGCAGGGCAGCGTCTTCGAGGAAACGACGGCCGGCGTCTACCACCTCTACGAGAAGCGGATGCTCGAGGCGAACGCGATGGACTTCGACGACCTGCTGGTGCGCACCGTGAACGCGCTGGAGCTGTTCGAGGAGGTGCGCGAGCGCTGGCGCCGCACCTTCCGCCACGTCCTCGTCGACGAGTACCAGGACACCAACCACGCCCAGTACCGGCTGCTGCAACTGCTCACCTCCGAGCACGGCAACCTGATGGTCGTTGGCGACGAGTCGCAGTCGATCTACGGTTTCCGCCACGCCGACATCCGCAACATCCTCGACTTCGAGCGCGACTTCCCCGATGCGGACGTGGTCGCGCTCGAGCAGAACTACCGGTCGACGCAGACGATCCTCAGTGCCGCCAACGCTCTGATCGAAAACAACCGTGAACGGCGGCCGAAGCGACTCTGGACCGAACTGGCCGGCGGCGAGCCGCTGCAGCTGCGCGAGCTCTCCGACGAGCACGAGGAGGCGCGCTGGGTCGCGGGGGAGATCGAGCGCCTCGGCGAGGAGAAGGGTGTGCGGCGCGAGGACGTCGCCGTCTTCTACCGCACCAACGCGATGAGCCGGGTGCTAGAGGACACGCTCAACCGCTTCGACGTCCCCTACCAGGTGATCGGCGGGACCAAGTTCTACGAACGGGCGGAGGTCAAGGACGCGGTCGCCTATCTCAGCCTGCTGGCGAACCCCGCCGACCAGGTCTCCTTCGCGCGGATCGTCAACTCGCCCCGGCGCGGCATCGGCAAAACCAGCCAGGGCAGGCTCCTCTCGCACGCGAACACGACCGGGACGACGATCTGGGAGGTGATCGAGCGGGTCGAGGAGGTGCCTGGGCTGGGCGGCGCGGCGATCAAGTCGACCTCCCGCTTTTACGAGACGATGGCCGGCTTGCGCGAACGCGCCGATGCGGGCGGGCCGGTTGCGGGCCTGCTCGAGGCGGTCCTGGGCGAGACGGGGTACCTGGAAGCGCTGGCCGCCGAGCGAACCGTCGAGGCCGAAGGGCGGGCCGAGAACCTCGAGGCCCTGATCGCCGGCGCCGGCGAGTTCGACGTCGAGCGCGAGCGGGAGGGCGAGAGCGAGGTGCCGCCGCTGGAGGAGTACCTGCAGCAGATCTCCCTCTACACGCAGCAGGACGACCTGGGCGACGAGTCGGTGATCACGCTGATGACGCTGCACAACGCCAAGGGACTCGAGTACGAGACCGTCTTCGTCGTCGGCTGCGAGGACGGCTCCTTTCCGCACATGAAAGCGCTGGAAGAGGGGGGAGAGGAGGAGGAGCGGCGCCTCTGCTACGTCGCGATCACCCGTGCCCGCAGTCGCCTCTACATGACCTGGACGCGTGAACGCAGCCTGTTCGGCCGCTCCGAGCGCAACCTTCCCTCGCGCTTCGTCGACGAGCTGCCCGAAGAGCTGACCGAGCGCAGCTCCAGCGCCGTCGGGGCCGGCACCAGCTGGGCAGCCGGTTCGACGATCGACGCGGCGAGCCCTGTGGACCCGGGTCCGACCCTGGAATTGCGAACCGGCGACGACGTGATCCACGCCAGCTTCGGCGACGGTGTCGTCACCGCGGTCGAGCCGGGTGGGGTGGTCGTCGTGCGCTTCGCCGACGACGGCGCCGAGCGCAAGCTGATGGCCGACTACGCCCCGATCCGCAAGCGATAGCGATGGCGGCGCGGATCATCGACGGCAAGGCGGTGGCGGCCAAGGTGCGGGAACGGGTGCGGGCGCAGGTCGCCGAGCTGGCCACTCCGCCCGGCCTGGCGACGATCCTGGTCGGCGACGATCCCGCCTCGGCGATGTACGTGCGGATGAAGCGCGAGGACTCGGCCGAGGTCGGCATCGAGTCCTTTCACCACGAGCCCGGCGGCGACGTCTCCCAGCGGGAGCTGGCGGAGCTGCTCGAATCGCTCAATGCCGACGAGCGGGTGCACGGGATCCTGCTGCAGCTGCCCCTCCCCGACCACCTCGACCAGGACCCGCTGATCTCGCTGATCGACCCCGCCAAGGACGTCGACGGGCTGACGCCGATCAGCGCCGGGCTGCTCGCGCAGGGCCGGCCCGAGGCAATCGCGCCGTGCACGCCGTCGGGCGTGATGGAGCTGCTTCGTCACGCCGGCGTCGAGGTGGAGGGCGCCCGCGCCGTTGTGATCGGACGCTCGATCCTGGTCGGCAAGCCACTCGCCGCCCTGCTCTTGGCGGCGAACGCCACCGTCACCCACTGCCACTCGCGGACTCGCGACCTGGCCTCGATCTGCCGCGAGGCCGACATCCTCGTCGCCGCCGCCGGGCAGGCCGGTCTGGTCACCGGTGAGATGGTCAAGCCGGGTGCGACGGTGATCGACGTCGGCACCAACCGGGTCGACGGCAAGCTGGTCGGCGACGTCGAGTTCGACTCCGCCAGCGCGCGCGCCGGGGCGATCACCCCGGTGCCGGGCGGCGTGGGGCCGATGACGCGGGCAATGCTGCTCGTAAATACGTTGGCTGCCGCCCGAGCCCGGGTGTAGTGTCGCCACGACCCCTATTCCCGGAGGAGATGTAGATGGAACTGGACAAGCTGAACACGGGTGAGAAGGTCTCGGCGGTCTCCGCGATCCTGCTCTTCGTATTCATGTTCTTCGAATGGTTCGGCGTCAAGGTGTCGGGTGTGTCGGGATTTTCGGGAACCGTCGCCGGCGAAGGTGGCAGCGCCTGGGACGCGCTCGACGTGATCCCGATCTTCCTGATGCTGGCGATCGTGGTTGCGATCGGCGTCGCCGTCATCCGCCTCACCGATGCCGACCTCGAGCCGCCGGTCTCGCTCAACGCGATCGTCGCCGCACTCGGCGGTTTCGCGGTGCTGCTGATCCTCTACCGGATCATCTCTCCGCCGGATTTCGGCTCCTTCGGTGGGGTCACCGTAGAAGCGACGCTCAAGTTCGGCATCTTCCTCGGCCTGATCGCCGCCGCCGGCATTGCCTACGGCGGCTACAGCGCGATGCGCGAGGAAGGCGCGACCTTCGGCGGCGAGGCCGACCGCCTCTCCGGCGGGCCTCCACCTCCACCTCCACCTCCGTCCCAACAGCCGCCACCTCCGCCACCGCCTCCGACGTCGCAGCAACCCCCGCCACCACCGCCACCTCCTCCGACCGGGCAGTAGGGGTCGTTACGCCGCTGGGGTCGCTTCGGCCGCCCCGGCGGCAATCCGCTTGGCAAAGGCAATGATGGTCATCATCGGATTTACGCCAACCGCGGTGGGGAAGAGGGAGGCGTCTGCGACGTGGAGTCCGCTGACCCCGTTGACCGAGCCGTCGGCGGCGCAGACGCCCTCTGCCGGGTCGGCGGCGATTCTCGCCGTTCCCTGCGGGTGAAAGGCCTCGAGGCGCAGCTCGGAGGGCTTGAAGCGGGTGGCCTCGAACTCGGCGACGCCACCGCGGTGCAGGACCGGCACGCGGCCGATGTTGGGGTAGACCTCGGTGGCGCCGGCGGCGAAGTGGATCTCGGCGGCGCGGGCGATGCCGAAGATGACCCGCCGGGTGTCATCGTCGCTGAGCGCGTAGCCGGCACGAATCGAGCCGTCGCGAGCGATGCCGACGCGGCCGGCCGACTCGTCGGTGATCTGGACGCCGATCGAGCTGACGTGGCTGAAGTCGAGGATCGCTTCCTGGTGCTCGCGTCCTGAGCCCTGCAGCCAGGCGCCGCCGAAGGGAAGTGGCGTGAAGGTCGCCTCGAGCAGCACTCGCTCGGACTCCCACTCGTCGACGTAGTAGCTCTGCATCACACCGTCCCAGCCGCGCACCTCCTCCTCGTAGCGCGCCCCGACCCAACAGGCGGGGTGGATGTGGAGGTTGCGGCCGACCTGGTCGCCACCGAGGCGCGAGCGCAGCAGCAGCTCGGGCGTCCCGAAGGCCCCTCCGGCGAGGACCGTCGCCCGGCGTGCCCGCACCGTGTAGGGGCGCCGGTTGCCGTTTCGCTGCCCGTCGGGCGCGGCCACGCAGCGGACGCCGGCGGCACGGCCGTTCTCGACGATCACTCGACGGGCCTCGACTCCGGTGCGCAGCCGGGCCCCGGCGGCCACGGCGCGCGGCACATAGCTGACGTGCATGCCCCGCTTGGCATCGATGCGGCAGCCGTATGGACAGGACGAGCACTGGACGCAGTTGCCGGCGTTGCGGGATATCGGGCCGCCGCTGGCGCCGATCGCCGCGGCGCCCTCCATCGCCAGCTGGCCGTTGCGTCCCATCCGCTCGGGATCGAGCGGCGTCACCCGCAGGAACTCCTCAGCCTCGGCGAAATCGGCGGCGAGCCGGTCGGCCCACTCGACCCCGTAGCGGTCCCGCCAGTGCTCGAGCACCGGGTCGGGGGCGCGGAAGCAGGTCCCGGAGTTGATCACCGTCGTGCCGCCGACGGTGCGCGCGACGGGCACGGGAATCGGCGGGCGGCCCTCGGCGATCGTCAGGCCACCGTCGCGGTAGAGCGATGCGATCGCGTCGAGCTGGTTCTCGGGATAGTTCTCGCGGTTGTAGCTGCTGCCCGCCTCGAGCACGATCACGTCCAGGCCCGCCTCGGCGAGGGTCGCCGCGGCAACCGCGCCGCCGGCCCCGGAGCCTACGACCACCACGTCGCATTCCTCGCCTTCGGCCGGTGCCCTGGTGTCGCCCAGCGACGCGGCCGGCTCGGGCCGGGAGCCGTCGCCGATGCGACAGCTCGTCTCCAACCCCAACCTCGCCTCGACGCGCGGATCAACGGCGTAGCCGAGAGTGGTGAAGGTCTTTGCCATCAGGATCAGCTCGTGGTAGAGGCCGAAGCGGGACCCCTCCATACGCTTCAGAAAGCCTTCGCGCGCGGCCAGGTCGAGGCGGCTGAAGCGCCACGGGAAGGGCAGCCACTCGAAGGCGCGCAGGGCGAGGCGGACGCGGGTCAGGACGCGTGGCGAGAGCGAGGGAAGGAACTCGCCGACAGGTCCCGCAACGTCCACCTCGCGCTCGGCGGCGGGCAGGCCATCGAGGGCAGGGGCCATCGCCTCGCAGATCGCGCTGAGGGTGCGTTGCTCGGTGGCCGACAACCCCGGCGGGCGCTGTCAGCCGGGCGCGGCGAGGCGGTCGACGCGACCGGCGAGCGACCAGAGCCAGAGCGCCAGCAGCGCGAGGAAGCCGTCGACGAGGAAGTTGAGCAGGTAGATGAAGACGTGCTGGTCGATTAGGAAGAAAGCGAGCGAGCCGAGCGAGGAGGCGGTCTTGCCTGCCACCAGGACCAGCAGGATCGGCCTGTAGCGGACGACATCGGCCTGGGCGACCAGGCAGATGCCGGTGATCACGACCATGTAGGCAAAGGCCAGCGCCAGCCAGAGCTGCTCCTCGCCGTGCGGCGCCCGGGTGTTGTTGCCGAACCATTCGCCGACGTCGGAGATCGTGTCGAGGACGCCGCTGGGGACCGCTATGAAGAGGATGCCTACTACGGCGAAGCTGACGGCCAGCAGTCGCAGGCTGAGCACCACGAACGCCTCTGCTTTCGCTCCCCGCATTGCTGACGGGACAATAACTGGCCGTTCAGCCAGCGCGGGCTACGGGTAGAGGGTTCCGCTTAACTTTTTCGGTGTGGTGTCGGTGGGCTGGCGCCCGGAGCCGACGCCGAAAAAGTACAAGACGCTCCACCCTCTACCCGCATCCTGCGCTTGAGTTCAATCGCCTCATAGAATCCCCGCCGTGATCGAGCGGGAGCAAGTACTTCATGTCGCCAAGCTTGCGCGGCTGCGGCTCTCTGAAGCTGAGGTGGAGAGGATGGCTGGGGAGCTTTCGGGGATTTTGGGTCACGTCGATCGGATTGGGGAGCTGGAGTTGGATGATGTGGCGCCGACCTCGCATGTGATCGAGCTGGAGAACGTGTTGCGGCCTGACGAGCCGCGGCCGAGCTGGCCGCGTGAGGCTGTGTTGGCGCAGGCGCCCGATCCGGCTGAGGGTGCGTTTCGGGTTCCTTCGCCGCGGGCCGAGGGCTGATGTCCGACCTGTTGAGCATGAGCGTCGCCGAGGCCGCGACGCGGATCCAGGCGGTCGAGCTTTCTCGCGAGGAGTACTTCGATGCTTGGCGTGAGGCTGCGGCGGGCGATGAGCTCAATGCGTATCTGTGGCGCGCGGAGGAGCGGGCGGTGGAGAGCGACGGTCCGCTGGAGGGGATCCCGGTCGCGGTCAAGGACCTCTTCTGCACCGAGGGGGTCGAGACCACGGCGGGCTCTCGCATCCTCGAGGGCCACCGGCCGCTCTACACGGCGACGGCGGTCCGCAGGCTGACCGAGGCCGGAGCGGAGGTGCTCGGCAAGACCAACATGGACGAGTTCGCGATGGGGTCATCGAACGAGAACTCCGCTTACGGGCCGGTGCTCAATCCGTGGGACCCCGGGCGGGTGCCGGGTGGCTCCTCCGGGGGGTCGGCAGCCGTGGTCGCGGGCGGCCTCGCGCCCTGCGCGATCGGCACCGACACCGGGGGCTCGATCCGCCAGCCCGCGGCGCTCTGCGGGATCGTCGGCCTCAAGCCGACCTACGGCGCGATCTCCCGCTACGGGATGATCGCCTTCGCCTCCTCGCTGGACCAGTGCGGACCGTTGACGCGGGACGTGACCGACGCGGCGCTGCTGCTCGCCGCGATGCAGGGCAGGGATCGCTGCGACTCGACCTCGGTCGGGATCGAGAACGGCATCGAGGCGCCCAGTCGCGAAGACTTGACGGGGCTGCGCTTCGGCGTGCCCACAGAGCTCGCCGGCGACGCGGTTGACGCCGGTGTTCGCAAGGTTTTCGAGGCGACGCTGAAGCGGATCGAGGCGCTCGGCGGCGAGATCGCCGAGGTGGCGCTGCCGCACGCCGAGCACGGCATCTCGGCCTACTACGTGATCGCCCCGGCGGAGGCTTCTTCCAACCTGGCCCGCTACGACGGCGTCCGCTACGGGATGCGGGCCGAGACGGAAGGTGACGTGGTCGAGATGTACGAAATGACCCGCGCCGCGGGCTTCGGAGACGAGGTCAAGCGGCGGATCATGCTCGGCACCTACGCGCTCTCGTCGGGCTACTACGAGGCCTATTACGGTCGCGCGCAGAAGGTCCGCACGAAGATCGCCGAGGACTTCGCCACGGCCTTCGGCAGCTTCGACTTCGTCGTCACGCCGACCTCGCCCTCGGTCGCCTTCGGACTCGGCGAGAAGACCGACGACCCGCTTGCGATGTACATGAACGACTTCTTCACCGTGCCGATGAGTCTGGCCGGCATCCCCGCGATCTCGATCCCGGCCGGCCTCGCCGAGCCCGCCGGCGGCGGCCCGCAGCTGCCGGTCGGCTTCCAGATCGCCGCGCCGGCATTCGGCGAGCAGAAGCTGCTCGAGGCCGCCCACGCGCTCGAGCAGGCGATCGGCTTCGATGCCAAACCGGGGGGGCAAGTCGATGGCTGAGCTGGAGGCGGTGATCGGACTCGAGATCCACGTCCAGCTCTCGACCCGGACGAAGATGTTCTGCGGCTGCGCGCTCTCCTTCGGCGACGAGCCGAACGTCCACACCTGTCCGGTCTGCCTCGCCCACCCCGGCGTCCTGCCGGTCCCCAATGAGGAGGCGATCCGCTATGCGCTGAAGATCGCCGCGGCGCTGGAGTGCGACGTCGCGCCGCGCTCGATCTTCCACCGCAAGAACTACTTCTATCCGGACAACCCGAAGGCCTACCAGATCAGCCAGTACGACGAACCGCTTGCCGTGGACGGAACACTGGGCGGGATTCGCATCCACCGCGCCCACCTGGAGGAGGACGCGGCGAAGACGATCCACGTCGGCGAGTCGGGCCGCATCCACGGCTCCGGCGCCTCGCTGGTCGACTTCAACCGCGGCGGCACGCCGCTGGTCGAGATCGTCACCGAGCCCGACCTGCGCAGCGCGGCCGAGGCCGGCTCCTGGGCGCGGCTGCTGCGCACCACGGTCAGCCAGCTCGACGTCTCCAACGTCAACATGGAGGAGGGCAGCCTGCGGATCGACGCCAACGTCTCGGTACGACCGGCCGGCAGCGAGGCGCTTGGGACGAAGACCGAGCTGAAGAACATGAACAGCTTCCGCTTCCTCGAACGCGGGATCGAGGCCGAGCTCGCCCGGCAGCGCGAGCTGGTCGAGGCGGGGGGGAGCGTGGTCCAGGAGACGCTCCACTTCCATCCCGAGGACGGGTCGCTGACCGCGCTGCGCTCGAAGGAGGAGGCGCATGACTACCGCTACTTCCCTGAGCCCGATCTGGTCCCGCTGGCGCCGACTGAGGCGATGCGGCAGGAGGCGCATGACTCGCTGCCGGAGCTGCCCGAGGCGCGCAGGCGGCGCTACGAAGGCGAGCTGAGGCTGTCCGCCGAGAACGCCGCCCAGCTTGCGGCTGAGCCGGAGGAAGCCGCCTATTTCGAAGCGGTTTGCGAGAAGGCGTCGACGGTCGAGGCGCAGACGATCGCGAACTGGGTGACCGGCGAGCTGGCCGCGGCACTGCGCCAAGCCGACGGCGGTGCCCCGGCCGACTCGAAGGTCACGCCGGCTTCACTGGCGACTCTCGTCGCGATGGTCGGTGAGAAGAAGATCTCGCACGGCAGCGGCAAGCAGGTGCTGGCGACGCTGGTCGCGGAGGGCGGCGACCCGGCGGCGATCGTCGAACGCGACGGCCTGGCCCAGATCTCCGACAGCGGCGAGTTGGAGTCGATAGTCGCGGCTGCGGTCGAGGCCAACCCCGAGGCCGCCGAGCAGATCCGCTCCGGCAACCAGAAAGCGATCGGCGCCATCGTCGGCGCCGTGATGAAGGAGACCAAGGGCCGCGCCGATGGCGGCGAGGTCAACCGGCTGATACGCGAGAAGCTGGAGATCTGAGGGGGCGAGCTTTCGACGCTGAGCGCTAGAGGAGATACCTCAAACGAAACGGCCCCGGGGTACACACCCGGGGCCGTTCAACGATGTGGACAACAACACCTGGCCGAAACTTTAGCGGTTCACGCGAAGAACGTGCTCGTACCATCTGAAACTTTGTAACAAGTTGTTACAAAGTGCTAAGTTGAAGGTATGGCCTGGAACGTCGTCATCGCCGGGGGTGGGTTCGGTGGGGCGATGGCGGCTCGGGAGCTGGAGCGGATCATGCCCAAGCAGTCGGCGCGGCTGACGCTGGTCAACGACGTCAACTTCATGCTCTACACGCCGTTCCTGCCCGAGGCGGCTGCGGGGACGCTGGAGCCGCGCCATGTGGTGACGCCGCTGCGCGAGATCCTCGACCGGACCTACCTGCGGCTCGGCACGATCACCGGCCACGACCCCGAGGCGCGCACGGTCGAGTTGCGCACGCGCGACGGTGAGGTGGACCAGCTTCCCTACGACCAGCTCCTACTCGCCCTCGGCTCGGTTTCGCGGGTCCTGCCGGTGCCGGGCCTCGCCGAGCACGCCGTCGGCTTCAAAACGCTGGCCGACGCGATCTGGTTGCGCAACCACGTCGTCGAGACGCTCGAGGCGGCCAACGCGAGCGAGGACCCAGCCCGCCGCGACGAGCTGCTGACCTACGTCTTCGTCGGCGGTGGCTACGCCGGCCTCGAGGCGCTCGCCGAGCTGCAGGACTTCGCCGCCGACGCGATGGAGAGCTATCCGCGTGCCCGCCTGCACGGCATGCGCTGGGTGCTGGTCGAGGCGACCGGGCGGGTTCTGCCCGAGATCGACAGCGGCCTCGCCGAGTACGCGCTGCGCGAGCTGCGCGGCCGTGGCATCGACATCCGGCTCGAGACCACGCTAGAGGAGGTCGGCGCCGACCGCGCGCGGCTCTCCAGCGGCGAGACCCTGCCGACCCGCACCGTGGTCTGGACGGCGGGAGTCACGCCGCACCCCAGCCTCCGCCGGTTGAGCCTGCCGCTCGATGAGCGCGGCCGCGTCCCGGTCGACGATCACCTGCGCGTGCGCGGATCGGCTTCGGTCTGGGCCGTCGGCGATTGCGCGGCAGCGCCCGATCCCGGCGGCGGCTTCTACCCACCGACCGCCCAGCACGCGGTACGGCAGGGGCCGGTGGCAGCGCGCAACATCGCCGCTGAGCTGGGGGTTGGAACGGCGCGCCCGTTCGAGTACCGCGGCAACGCGTCCTTCGTCAACCTCGGCCGCTACAAGGCGGTGGGCAGGGTCGGCGGCCGCAAGTTCCGCGGCTTCCCGGCCTGGTGGATGGCGCGGACCTACCACATGAGCCAGATCCCCGGCGCCGCCCGCAAGGCGCGCGCGGTGATCGACTGGACGGCCAGCCTGCCCTTCCGCCGCGATCTCGCCGAGGTCGGGTCGATCGGCCATCCCGAGCGGCTGGGCGACTGACCGGCCGGATCGCGACAATGGCCCCGTGGGCTTCGAGTACCTCTTCATCGCCTTCTCGTTCGGACTAGCCACGGCGATCATCGGCCGTGCCAAGGGCAGCTCCTTTTGGCTCTGGTTGCTGATCGGCGCCGCGCTGCCGGCACTCGGCCTGATCGCGGTCATCCTCTACCGGCGCGACAAGGACGAACCAGAACGCCAGTGCCCCAACTGCCATAAGGCGGTAAAGCTCTACGTCCAGGTCTGCCCCCGCTGCGGCACGGATCTCTACCTGCCCGATCCGGCCGCGGTCCGGCATCCCGGGGTCAGGTAAGGCCTATCTGAGCCAGGTGCGGACGATCGCATTGGCAAAGCCAAGCCCGTAGCGGACGACCGCGGGCTTCTTCGAGTGGCCGTGCAGTCGCTTGGCGACGGTCACCGGGATCTCCTTCGCCGGGACGCCCCGCTTGATCGCCTCGATCATGAACTCGGAAGTATGGAACTGCTCCTGGCGAAGGACGAGCTGAGGGAGGACGCTCGTACGGACCGCGCGGTAGCCATTGGAGCAGTCGCTGACCTTGGTCCGGGTGATGAACGAGACGAGGCGGTTGAAGAAGACGATCCCCAGCTCGCGGGCGAAGTGGTTGTCGTCCGCCTCCCCGAGGACGCGAGATCCATGCGCGACATCAACCTCACCGTCGAGCACCGGCTGCACGAGGCGCGGCATCTCGGCGGGCAGGTGCTGTCCGTCCGCGTCGAGGGTGACGACGATCTCGGCGCCCGATTCGACCATCAGGCGGTAGCCGGTGCGCAGCGCCGCGCCGCCTCCGCGGTTGATCACGTGGCGGGCGACGACCGCACCGTGCTCGGCGGCGACGTCCCCAGTGCCGTCACGGGAGCCGTCGTCGACGACCAGCACCGCAGTCTGCACGCCGCAGACCTCGGCCGGCATCAGGTCGAGAACCTGGCCGATGTTCTCGGCCTCGTTGTAGGCGGGGACGAGGATCGCGACCTTGCCGCGGAACCGCTCCGGCAGCTGCGCCTGGCGGAACTCCTCCCAGGCGAGCCCCTCGAGCACGGCGGAGAGCTGACGCGCGTTGCGGGCCGCCTGCGACAGCGCCCGCAGGACGAGCAGGAAGAGGATGAAGATCGAGAAGACCGCGAGACCGAGGATGCGGCCGCCGTTGCCCTTTTCGAAGGAGAAGGCGGAGAGCAACTTGTCGGTCAGCTCGGTCCCGGAGACGATCGCCAGGCCGATGCCGGCGGCGAGCAGGATCAGCACATCGACGTTGCGCAGGGTGCGGCGACGCAGGATCGCGTAGGCGACGATCGCCGCTGCGATCAGCAGCCCGGCGGCGCGCAGCGCCGTCAGCTCGGAGGGGAAGATGCCTGCCTGGGGGACCATGAGCCGCTTGAGGATATGGCCGCACCCAGTCGCGACAGGGCCACGCCGGCAAGCGGAAAGATCAGCGTCATCAGGATCTCGTTGCGCCGCGGCGCCGCCAGCGAGGCCGCGCCGACGGCGGTGACGAGGACGACCGGGGTCGCCATCGCGACCAGCTCCCACCAGCGGCGGCGCAGTCCGAGCAGGGCGAGGCCCGCGAGGCCAAGCAGCACCAGCAGCACCTGGACGACGCGGCCGGCACCCGATTCCATCGCTTCGCCGATGCCGGCGCTCCACATCCGCCAGACCTTGCGCACGGTCATCGCCGCGTAGCCGAGCGGGTCTTCACCGAAGTACTTGGAGAAGTTCTGCCTGCCGATCTTGCCCAGCGCCGAATCGCGCGGCAGGTCCGGGTAGCGGGCGGCCACGCGGTCGAAGAGGGGCGTCGGGTCGATGCGTTCGAGTGCTTCGGAATTCGGGGGCAGATCGCGGTGCAGATAGCGGCGGACCAGTAGCGCCTTCACCCTCTGGTATTCGCCATCCGCCAGCAGGAACGTGCCGGTGTAGAGCGCCTTGCCGCCTCCGGTCGAGATCGGCACCGTGCGATGCAGGGTCACCTGGTTATGGATCGTCCAGGGGACGATTGGGATCAATAGGGCGGCGACGAACACGCCGGCCCCGGCGAGGGCTGGTTGCCAACCTCGCTCTCGCCCGATGCGGATCGCGGCGAGCAGGGCGAAGGCGAGGCCGACGATGAGGTACTCGGGGCGAATCAGGGCGGTCAAGCCGAAAAGGAAGCCAGGGACTAGCCAGCGTGGCGCGCGGGTCCTGTCACGGCGGCCCTCCCCCATGTGCTCGGACACGGCTTCGCCGCGCCCTCCGCTATGGGGGTCCCCCGCCGCCGTGCCACCCGCGCGAGAGGCGCCTATGTTCGCCGCCCAGAGGAAGGCGAGGACCGCGGCTGGGAGGGTGAAGATCGCCGGGGGCTCGCTGTATAGGGCTCCCGTGGAGTGGATGAAGGGCGGGTATATGGCTACGCCCAGGGCGGCGATCAAGCCAGCTGGGGCGCAGTTGATCCGGCAGCCCAGGAGGTAGACGGCGATGATTGCTGCGAGGCCCAGCAGGAGCTCGACGATCCTTGCGGTGCCTTCGCGGGGTCCTGCGGTTGCGTAGAAGGAAGCTGCGTAGAGGAGGGGGGCGCCCGGGGACCAGTCGCTGGCGTTGTCGAAGCTCGGGCCGCCGTAGGTGCCTTCCTCGTAGAGCGACTTGGAGAGCGCGTAGTAGGCGTGGGCGTCGTCGCCCGGGGTCGCCAGGGGCTCGACCACGCGGTAGGCGCGCAGGCTGAAGCCGAGCACGAGGATCGCCGCCAGCAGGATCAGCGTCTTCTTCCCGTGGCGGTCGGGGAGCGTCCGGATCCAGTTGCCGATCGCGGTCAAGGTGGCTGAGGCTATCCGGCGCAAGGGCGACGAGCGCCGGCGTCGAAATGGGTGAGCCAACGTCAATCCTCCAAAGGAGCCCTTCGATGCCTCGTTCCCCGCTGATCGCGCTCTGCGCATTCCTCTGTGCGGCGCTCGCCTTCGCGCCGGCCGCCCTCGCGATGCCCACCGAAGAAGCCAAGGTCGAAAGGACCTGCACCACGACCTCGCCGCAGGTGGTCGGAGGGAAGGTCACCGCGAAGCTGGCGGCAAGCAACGTAGATCCGTCGCAAGCTCGATTCGCAACCTGCGGGCAGGCTCAACGGGTGATGAAGAAGGTCACCGAAATCGGCCTCGAGCAGCCGCGCGGCAACGTCGGCGGCTTCTACTGCCGGCCGACCGTGTTCGCGACCGAACCCGACTTCGTGCTCTACGTCTGCACCTTCAAAGGCGCCGACACGGCGACCTTCATCAAGCTGACCTTCGCCGCCCAGTACAAGAGCTGACGATCCAGGTGGTCGCGACGCCAGCCAGCGCCGCGACCACCGGAATCGTCACCAGGGCACGCCGCGGCGACGCGACGAGTAGGGCGCCGGTGGCGGTCACGGCGACCAAGACCACGCTGAGCAGCAGGGCCTCCCACCGGCGCTGCCAGGCGAGCACGCCGAGCCCGAGCAGCCCAAGCGCGATGAGCAGCCAGTGCAGCACCGCCCAGACCGGCTCGCGCATCACGTGGCGCGGGCCATGACCCCAAATCAGCCATAGCTTTGAGGCGACGAACCCGGCGTATTCGACCGGGTGCTCGCTTACGTCATCCCAAAGCCGTTCGCGCCCCATCCGCGCCAGCGCCGCATCGCTTTCCATCCCCGGATACCGCTGCTTCGCCAGCGCAGCAAGGATCTGCTCTAGCCGCGGATTCCCCGGCAGCTCCCGCTTCAATTCAGGATGCCGCTCCAACACCTCGGCCCCAACCCGTTCGGGGTCGCCACCGGAGGGCATATAGCTGCCGGCAAAAAGCACCTGCCCGCCTCCGGTCGAAATCGGCACGAACCGCCCAAGCGCCACCTCATTGCGCACGGTCCAAGGCACGACGATCACGGCAAGCCCAGCGAGCATCACCAACGCTTGAGCCAAGCCGGCTCGCCAGCCATCCCGACCACCGCGCGCGAACACCACGACCGCTATCGGCAGCGAAATCGCCAGATACTCAGGCCGCACCAGAGCAAGCAAGCCGAGCAGCAGTCCTGGTAGCAGCCATCCGACAGGCGAGGGTCGGGGGTCCCCGGGCGGAAGCGGCGTCCTGTTTTTCGCCCCACCCCCAATCGCGGACGGTTGTCCACGTCCCCGGCGAAAAACCCTGCGCCCGCCCGGGGACCCCCGA
>JAPVSJ010000119.1:0-2629 GCA_047519745.1 Actinomycetota bacterium
CGCGTGATCACCTCGGCGGCGGCGATCATGGTCTGCGTCTTCACCAGCTTCGTCCTCAACGGCAACCCGATCGTGAAGGAGTTCGGCGTCGGCCTTGCGGTGGCGATTGCGATCGATTCGACCCTGGTCCGCTGCCTGCTGGTTCCCGCCGTGATGGTCCTGCTCGGCCGCCGGGCCTGGTGGATGCCGCGCCGGCTCGGCCGGGTTCTGCCTCACATCAGCATCGAGGGCGAGGACTTCTTCGCGAAGCGCGACGCCGCGGCCGCCGCCGAGGCCGACTGAGGATTGAGCGGTGTTCCCGCTCAACCTGCCCAACGCGCTCACCCTGCTTCGCATCCTCGCTGTGCCTGTGGTCGTCGTCGCCCTGCTCGGTGAGACGCCGAACGGGGACGAGCTGGCTGCCGCGGTCTTCGCCCTCGCCGCCCTCACCGACGGCCTCGACGGCTACTTTGCCCGCTCGCGCGGCGCGATCACCACCTTCGGCAAGCTGATGGACCCGCTCGCCGACAAGCTCCTGATCACCGCTGCGCTCGTCTCGCTTGTCTCGCTGGACCGCCTGCAGGCCTGGGTCGCGATGGTGATCATCGCCCGCGAGATCGCCGTTACCGGGCTGCGGGCGATCGCCGCCGAGCGCGGCGTCGTGATCGCCGCCAGCTGGATGGGCAAGCTGAAGACGGTGCTGCAGATCGCCGCCATCTTCGCCCTGATCGCCACCAACCCGGCCCCGACCTGGGTCGACATCCTCCTCTACGTCGCGGTCGCCGTGACGCTGATCAGCGGCGCCGACTACTTCCTCGGCATACGGCGCCGGTTGGAGGAGGAGCGGCGCGCGCACAGCCGTTCCGCGCGGCGGGTCTAAGGCAGGGTCCTAAGAGGCTGGAGCCTCCAGCCACTCACGCATCGTCGCGTGGCGGCGCTGGTGCTCACCCCCGGCGAGCTCGGCGCGCAGGTCGGCGAGCTTGCCGTAGCGCTCGGCGACGACGTTGTGGCGGTGGATCGTCTCGAGGTTCTCCTGGCGCGCCATCACGAAGGCGTCGCCCGGCAGGTCCGGGTAGTCGCTGGTGACCCGGCGAATCATCTCCCGCACGCAGTCCTCGACGAAGCGCGGCTGCGAGTGCGCCTTGGCGACGACCGCGAGCTCGTCGGGACGCTTCATCAGCTCGTAGATCTCTGAGCTCATCGATTGCTCGACGATCCGCAGCAGCTCGGGCGCGTCGATCCAGGCCGGCCCGCCCTCGGGGCAGCCGACGTGGAGGGTGCCGATGCCGCGCTGGTTGTGGGTCGCGATCGGCACCGCCTCGATCGCCGTCTCGATCTGCTCGGCGTCGAAGCCGCGCTCGGCGAGCCGTTCGCGGGCGAGGCCGCCGACCATCTCCTGTGCGCAGGGGCAGGCGGTCATCCCCTGGGCCTGGACGCCGGTCAGCGTGCGCGTGCCGCGCAGCGAGTCGACCGCGGTGCCGAGCAGGACGTAGATCTCCTGGGTGCTGATGCCGCTGACCGGGGTCGTGACCGTCTCGGGGTAGCGCGCCGTGACCGAGACCTCGGCTCGCAGCCCGCCCTGGCGCTCGCGAACGCGCTGGGCGATGTGGGCGGCGAGCACCTCGGCGTGGAACGCCTCGCCGAGCACGACCTCGTCGATCGCCTCGCCGACGATTTCCTCGAAGCGCGACATGTGGACGCCGGCCTGGCGCGGATTGAGGTCGACGAAGCACTCGAATTCGGCGTGGTAGAGGTTCTCCGCGCCGTCCGCTTTGACCCGGATCACCTTCTCGACCCCGGTCACGCCGACACGCGAGAGGCTCACCTGGGTCTCAGGGGTTCCCGACTGCACATCGGGCGCGGCGGAAGCGAGTGGAGTGGTGGAACGGGTTGCCATCGGAGAGGAAGCGTAGGCCATCCGCGTCGCTGACCGTCACCTATACTTCGCCGGGCCGGAGCGATGGGGCCGGCCCCCGGGAGGGGAACAGGGTTGCAGTGGAGGCAGTGACATCGAGCCGTTGGAGACGGTCCCTCAGGGGCTGAATCAGGATTCGAGCGAGCAGCCGGCGGGGCCACAGGAGCTCCAGTCGCTGGTTGCGCTCGGCCGCGATCGCGGATATCTCACCTTCGAGCAGATCGCCTCCACACTCGAGGAGGTGGAGGTGACCAAGGAGCAGGTCGCCGGCCTGCACGCCCATCTGGTCGAACACGGCGTCGAAGTGATCTCCGAGGACGGCGTCAGCGCTTACAAAGAGCAGCGCGCCGAGTCGGCCAACGGCGCCGGGCGCAAACAGGAGCTGGACCTGACGATCGAACCCAGCCTCGACTCGTTGCGCCTCTACCTGCGCTCGATCGGCCGCGTCGACCTGCTCACCGCCGCCCAGGAGGTCGAACTTGCGAAGCGGATCGAGCGCGGCGACATGATCGCCAAGCGGCAGATGGTCGAGGCCAACTTGCGCCTCGTCGTCTCGATCGCAAAAGGCTATCTGGGCCGCGGACTGAGCTTTCTCGACCTGATCCAGGAGGGTTCGCTGGGTTTGATCCGGGCCGTGGAGAAGTTCGACTACCGGCGCGGCTACAAGTTCTCCACCTACGCGACCTGGTGGATCCGCCAGGCGGTGACCCGGGCGATCGCCGACAAGGCGCGGAC
>JAPVSJ010000120.1:0-11533 GCA_047519745.1 Actinomycetota bacterium
CCTGGCGGGTCGCCTCCAACGACGCCAGCTTCGAAGCCCTGCACGCCCATGACCTCGAGATCTCGCTGACCGAGGGGACGAGCGCACCGGCCGGATCGCTGTCGCGGCTGGTTCGCGGTGTCCCCGCCGCCGGCGAGGTGAAGGCGACCGAGGAGCGCCTGCGCCTGCCGACCCAGGTCGAGGTGCGGCAGCCGGATGAGGAATCGCTG
This sequence comes from Actinomycetota bacterium, assembly GCA_047519745.1. Lineage (GTDB taxonomy): Bacteria > Actinomycetota > Thermoleophilia > Solirubrobacterales > 70-9 > VRUE01. Next base: position 210 of record JAPVSJ010000120.1, read on the forward strand.
CTGGTGCCGGCCGAAGTCATCGGCGCGCCGCTCGGGGCCGAGGGGCCGGCGATCGACGGCGTCTACGCCGAGTCGGGGCGTGCCCTGCGGGCGAGCGACGAAGGCCGCCCCGTCGCCGTGCTCGAGCGCGGCTTCGCCGCCTACCACGACCTGCCGCCACGGGGCGTGCTGCGCCTGCCCCGCGGCCGGCGCCTCCGCTATGTCGGCGTCGGCGGCTCACCCGAGTCCTTCATCGTCACCCGCCCGGGCGGCGGCGAATTTGGCGGCGCCGAGGCGCAGTTCGCCGTCATCTTCACCTCGCTGCGGACGGCTCAGCGGATCGTGGGTGGCCCGCCGAAGGTCAACGACGCCGTTATGCGGCTGCGCAACGAGGACAGCGTGGACGCCGTGCGCCGCCAGCTGGAGCGCGCCCTCGCCGGCGCCGGCCTCAGCGGCGAAGTGACGAAGCTGGCCGATGACCCCGCCTATCGCGTTCTCTACAAGGACGCCAGCGGCGATCAGCAGATGTTCGACGTCTTCGCCATCCTGATCCTCGCCGGCGCCGCTCTCGCCGCCTTCAACCTGGCGACCAGGATCGTCGAGGCGCAGCGGCGCGAGATCGGGATCGGGATGGCGCTCGGGGTACCGCCGCGCGAGCTGGCGATCCGGCCGCTGCTGCTGGGCGTGCAGATCGCGGTTGCGGGGACGCTGCTCGGCCTCGCCCTCGGTCTGATGATGGGAGAGATTTTCGGCGGTGTCCTCGAAGACCTGCTGCCGCTGCCGCAGATGCGGACGCCCTTCGAGCTTGACGTCTTTGTCCGCGCCGCCGCGATCGGCCTGGTGCTGCCGATCCTCGCCACCGCCATCCCGGTCTGGCGCGGCCTGCGGCTGACTCCGGTCGAAGCGATCCGAGTCGGCTTCCGCTCCGCCCGCGGCAGCGGCGTCGCGGCGCTGGCGAAGCACCTGCGACTGCCGGGTTCGAGCGTCGCCCAGATGCCCCTGCGAAACGCCCTGCGCGCCCCGCGCCGCACCCTGCTGACGGTGCTCGGGATCGGCGCCGTGCTGAGCGTCCTCGTCGCCTTCATGGGATTGATCGACTCCTTCGGCGCCACGGTCGACCGCAGCGAAGCCGAGGTCGCTCATGGCAACCCGAACCGCATCGTCGTCTCGCTCAACGGCTTCCGCGGCACCCGCACGGCGACGCGGATCGTCGCGAGGGCACCGGGCGTCGCCGATTCCGAACCACAGCTCACCTTGCCGGTGAAGCTCTCGGCGCCAGGGGCCGACGGCTTCCAGGGCTCGCTCACGCTGCTTGATTTCTCGAGCCCGATATGGGCGCCGACGATCGCCTCGGGCGCCCCACCCATGGCCGGCCGCGCCGAAATCGTGATCTCCGAGAAGGCGGCGAGCGACCTCGGCGTCGGGATCGGCGACCGGATCACGATCTCCTATCCGCGGCGCCAGGGATCCGGCTACACCGAGGCGCGGGCAAGGGTGCGGGTGAGCGGCCTGCATCCGGACCCGTTCCGCACCTTCGCCTACATGGCTCCCTCCGTTGCCGCACTCGCCGGGTTCCCGGGCGTCGCCAACCAGGTCTCGGTCACCCCGGAGCCGGGGGTGCCCGAGGGCCGGATCGCACGAGCGCTCTTTCGCGTCCCCGGGGTCGCCTCGGTCGAACGGGCAACCGCAACGACCCAGTTCGTGCGCGAGCGCGTCGATGACTTCGTCGGCGTGCTGCGGGTGATCGAGGGATTTGCGCTGGCCCTGGCGCTGCTGATCGCCTTCAACTCCTCGGCGATCAGCATCGACGAGCGCCGCCGCGAGAACGCGACCATGCTCGCCTTTGGCGTCACCGGCGCCAAGGCAATGACGCTGGCGGTCTTCGAGAGCCTGATCGCCGGCGCCCTCGGCACTCTCGTCGGCCTCGGCGGCGGCTTCCTCGTCGTCAGCTGGGTCGTCGACCAGACGCTTCCCGAAACCCTTCCCGACCTCGGCTTGGTGGTCAAGATCGCGCCGGCCTCGCTGCTGGTGGCCGCCGCGGTCGGAGTCGTCTCCGTCTCCTTGGCGCCGCTGCTGAGCGCACGTCGGATCCGGCAAATGGACGTGCCGTCGACGCTGCGCGTCATGGAATGAGCCCTAGCCGCGCCGGCGGTAGTGCAAGTACACGGTCGCACCGAACGTGCGGGTCTCAACCAGTTCAAGGTCGATGTGCACGTCCGGCGGGAAGTACGGCGTGCCGCCGCCGACCACGATCGGGATGACGAACAGCTCGAACTCGTCGATCAGCCCGCGCCGCATGCATTCCGCCGCAAGTCCGGCGCCGCCGACCGCGATCCTCCGGTCCCCGAGCGCGGCGATCTCCTCCTCGAGCGTTCCCGTGGCCAGGCGGTTGCTGCCCTCGACGCTCGTCAGTGTGGTCGAGAACACGATCTTCTCGAGCGGGCGCCAGATCTCGGCGAACTCCGCCATCACGGGGTCGGAGAACTCCTGGGCGTCCCACACGAGCATCGTCTCGTAGAGACGACGGCCGAGCAGTTGCGCGTCGGTCGCGGCGGCCCGTTCGTTGTGGAAGCGGTGCAGCTCCTGACTGGGCACCGTCCAGCCGAAGCTTCCGTCCGGTCCGGCGATGTAGCCGTCGGCCGACAGGCTCACGGAATAGGAGATCACGAGGACACAGTGAACCGGGTCGAGCCGATGTCCTTCTCGGCGACCCCACCCGCAGCTGATGTGGAGCCCACGTCGATCACTGCCCCCTCATAACATCGCCGGTCATGGTGCAGTGCATCGAAAGTCGAGCCGAGGCTCTATTGAGATCCGGCTTCACGACGCTTCGCGGCCCTTTCGCCACGACCGATGAAGCATTCGATGCAACCGCCTCCGTGCTCGCTGGGATGCCTGTCGATCCCGGCTCCCCCTCACTCGGCGTCATCGGCGACTTCGTCGTGCCCCCGATTGGAGGGCCACCCAGCCGTGACTTTCAGACCCTGCACTTCGATTTCGGCCTGCCTGTCGACCCAGTCGGACCTGGCGACGTAGCCCGCTACACCGCGCTCCACATCCCGATCGACTGCCTTCCCAGTACCGCCCACACGCGCCTCGTTCCTCTCAGCGCTTTGCTCGCTCAGGTTTCCTGGCCCGATGGCGACGAGCTGCTCTCGCGGCTGGTCTCCTATGGCGAAGTTCACGGCGGTCGAGACGATGTCGAGGGCTATGTCGAGGGAAGCTTCGCGCGGATCGTCGAGGGAGCGGCCGGCGGTGAGCCGCAGCTGCCCAGCATCAAGGCCGACCCGGACTTCCTCTGCGGCAACGAGTTCCACAGCCTCGCGGCGGAGCTCGACTTCTTCAAGGGACATGGCCTCTCCGTCCTCGATGCGCAGCGGGACATCGTCATCGAACCCGGAACCGTCGCGGTTTTCGACAACCTCGCACTCGTGCACGGTCGGCGCGGCAGACGTCGACCCGGCGAACTCCGCCAACGCGTATTTGGGCACCGTGCACTCGGCGTCGAGGCACAGTGCACGTTGCGGGACCGCGTCCTCGGTGCATTCAACTCGGTCTCTCCTAGTTCTTCCTGCATTTCCTAGATGGAGATCCTCCGAAACCCCGCTGATTCTCAAAGGTGTTCCTTGAGGCTGCCTCTAGAAAGACGAAAACTCCGCCATTTGCAGGGCTTTCGCCGTATAGCGGGGGGCGGGAGTCGAACCCGCGACCTTCGGGTTATGAGCCCGCGCCTGGGGTCCCGCTGGGCTACGTGGGGCACGGTTTCAAGCGGTTTTCGCGAAATCGAGATCGGCTGGGATCGGCTGGGATCTGTGGGGCCTGTTGCCCCATTTGTTGCCCCAGCGCGGGTCCCCAGCGTCCAACAGATTGCGGCAGACAGGGCCAAGCCTGATTCCGGCGAACCCGCCGGACGGCCGCGCCCTGTATGAAACGCACGACCATGAAGCGGAAGCAAATCCAGGCGCCGGGCTTCATCGTCTCGGGGACCCACAGTGGCGCCGGCAAGACGACCGTCACCGCGACCCTCATCCGTGGGCTCCGAGAGGCGGGGCACGTCGTTCAGCCGTTCAAGCTCGGCCCCGACTTCATCGACGCTGCCTACCTGAGCGAGGCGGCGGGACGGGGAGCGATCAACCTCGACCTCTGGATGATGGGCGCCGAGGGCGTGCTGCGCTCCTACCGGCGCTGGAGCGAGGATGCCGAGATCGCCGTGATCGAGGCGATGGGCGCCCTGCACGACGGGACGGACGGGACAGGGCACGGCAGCGCGGCGCACCTTGCCAGGCTGCTGGGCCTGCCGGTCATCGTCGTCCTCGACGTCGCCGGGATGACGCGGACCGCAGCGGCCATTCTGGCGGGCCTGATCGCGTTCGACCCCACGGTCGAGGTCGCCGGGGTGATTCTCAACCGGGTCGGCAGCTCGAAGCACGCAGAGATGGTCATGCACGGCCTGCCGCCCGAGCATCGGGAGCTCGTGTGGGGCGCCATTCCCCGGGACGCCGATCTGGAGATACCCGAAAGGCATCTGGGCCTGCTCACCGTCGAGCAGAACGATGCGATGCGGTCTTCGCGGGAAGCCGCCCGCCGGAGGGCCAGTGGTTACCTCGATATTCAGAAGGCAGCGCGGCTGGCACGGAACGGCGCCTCAGAGGAACCGAGAGCGCCCAACCCCAGGCGAGGCGCCCCGGTCGCCAGGCTGGCAATCGCCCGCGACCGCGCTTTCTGCTTCTACTACGAGGAGAACCTTCGGCTGTTGAGCGAGGCGGGCTTCGAGCTGGTCCCCTTCCGCCCGACTATCGATCCTCGCTTGCCGCCGGCTGTCGATGCCGTCTACATCGGGGGCGGTTATCCCGAGAGCTTTGCCACAGAGCTGGCGGCCAACCGCTCCCTCGCCGACGAATTGCGCGCGCGGACCGCCGCCGGGATGCCGCTCTATGCCGAGTGCGGCGGCCTGCTCTACCTGGCCCGGTCGCTGACCGACTTCGACGGTTCGCTTCACGAGATGGCCGACCTCCTGCCCCTCGACATCGTCATGGACCGCGAATACCTAGCGATCAGCTACGTCAACGCCCGCACCACCACTTCCTCGCCTCTCGGACCGGCCGGAACCGAGGCACGCGGACAGGAGTTCCATCAATCTCGGATCACAAACGCGGAGGTCGCCGCCACGCTCTATGAGCTCACCGCCAGCGACGGACAGACTCGCCGCGACGGTTTCATCCAGGGGAACGTCGTCGCCAGCTACGTCCATCTCCACTTCTCGTCTGCCCCGGACATACCATCCGCCTTCGCCGGGGCCGCGAAGGCTGTCTAGCGGGCGAGCAGCGACTCGATCGCGGTGCTGTCGAGGGCGCCCATCACCGCGTCCGTCATCTCGTCGATCGCCTGCTCCAGGGATCGCGCAGGCTGTTTTCCGAAGAGGGCGGCCAGGACCTGCGGGGACTCCAAGGCCCCGTGCGCGCTCAGCGCAAGCAGCGATCCCTCCACCCATCCCAGCCCTCCGGAAATCGCCTCCCTGAGCGGTGCGAAGGGCTCGCTGCGTCCGTGGCGGATTTCATAGCCCGCATCCACCTCGATCCCGGCCAGATCCGCCCACGGCCCTCCAAGGTCGCTCGCGAAGCGCAGCCCGGCTTGCCGCGTCAACTTCTCGGCGCCGAAAACCGTGCGCAAGGGCAGCAGACCGAGACCCCTCGCGTTGCCGTCGACCCCGGCTTCGTCACGAAGCTCCTCGCCCAGCATCTGCAGGCCGCCGCAGATGCCGATCACCGGCTCGTCCTCGCGCGCCCGCGAGAGGACGGCGTGATCGAGTCCGGTCGACCGCAGCCAGGCCAAATCGGCGGCGACGTGCTTCGAGCCTGGCAGTACGACGAGCGCGGCGCCGTCGAGGTCGGCGGGACGGTGGGCCCAGCGAACCGAGGCGACCTGCTCCATCGCCTTGAACTCATCCAGGTTGGAGGCAAAGGGATAGCGGACCACCGCCGCGACCGGCGCGTCCACGTCTGCCGTTGCCGGAGTCGCCGCCCCGTCCTCGTCGGGGAGCCCGTGCTCTATCCACGGCACAACGCCCAGGCAGGCGATACCGGTCAACTCCGTCAGACGTTCGGGGGCCGGAGGCAGAAGCGCCGGATCGCCACGGAACTTGTTGAGGACGAAGCCCGCGATCCGCTCGCGCTCCGCGGCGTCGAGCAACCCCCAGGTGCCGTAGAGATGGGCGAACGCCCCTCCACGGTCGATGTCGCAAACCAGCAGGACGGCTGCCTCTGCGGCAGCGGCGGCGCGTGAGTTCGTCAGGTCACAATCGCTGAGGTTGATCTCCGCGGGACTCCCGGCACCCTCGAGCACGATCAGGTCGTACTCGGCCAGCAGCGAATCGAGGGACCGCGCGATCACTGGCCAAAGCCGGGGAGCACGTTCGCGCCAAGGCAGGGCGCTGATCTCCGTGCTGACCTTGCCCTGGAGGACAACCTGGCTCCGCGTCTCATTCTCCGGCTTCACGAGCACCGGATTCATCCGGGTGTCCGGCACGACGCCGGCGGCCCGCGCTTGCAGATATTGGGCGACGCCGATCTCCCCACCGGCGACAACTCGCGCGTTGTTCGACATGTTCTGCGCCTTGAACGGCGCCACCCGAACTCCGAGGCGTGCGAAGTGGCGGCAGAGCGCAGTGGCAATCAGGCTCTTGCCCGCCCAACTAGAGGTGCCTTGCACCATCAATGCCGCAGCCAAATGCCTACCTCCGCCCGAGCCTGGTGGCTATGCCGCGCTCCGGCCAGGTTCCCACAGGCGCTCGCGACCGGCGCCGGTCGCGCGAGCGAGGATGAAGAACAGGTCTGAGAGGCGATTGAGATACCGGCCGATCTGCGGATTTGCGCCTTCCACCCCGAACGTAGCCCGCTCGGCCCGCCGGCAAGTCGCGCGACATACGTTGAGGCGCGAGGCACACGGCGAGTCGAACCAGACCACAAAGGAATCGATCGGGTCCAAGGCGGAATTGGCCTCGCCGCAAGCGCTCTCCAGCCACTCCACGTACTCGGCCCCCACCCTCGGTCGTCCGTCTGCATCCTTGGGGGGAGACGACAGATCGGAGCCGATGTCGAACAGGTCGTTTGCAATCCGCTCGAGCACGTCGCGCTGCGGGTCGATCAGATTCCCTTCGGCGAGAAGTAGCCCGATATGGGTCCCGAGCTCTTCGACGACGCCAACGGCGTCGACCACTGCGTGGGTCTTTGCGACCCTGGTGCCGTCTGCGAGATCGGTCTCCCCGGCGTCCCCGAGCCGAGTCGAGATGCTGTCCAGGCTGATGCTCATTTCTTCCTCCATCTCTACGATCAATTGATCGATTGATTCTCCGTCGGCGCCTTCGAGGAGACCCACGAACCGACGCATTCGAGAACGCAGGCGACGAGCCACTTCCAGCTCGACCTCCGAGCGCTCGAGCTGACGCTTTGCTACTGCCAGAGCTTCCTCGTGCGAGGAGACAAGAAGGTGACGAATCGCCTCCAGTCCGAAGCCACATTGGCGCAAGGAGATAACGCGACGAAGTCGGCGGAGGTCGTCCTGGGTATAGCGGCGGTGACCACCGACCGAACGATCGGCGGGACCCAGCAGCCCTACTGACTCGTAGTGCCGAACGGTTCTTGCCGTCACTCCGGCAGCGTCGGCGACATCGCCGATGGTCATCTCGCAAGCGCTGTCCTGCTCCATGAACACGAAGCTAAACGATGACGCTGCGTTAGATTCAAGCCACCCGCCCGTGGGTCGGCTAAGGGTGAAGACGGAAGCTTGCTTCTCGGTTGTCCGTCGCGCAATGCATCGGCCTCGAGCCATCAGGAACAAACTCGCTGGGTGAGGGAGAAACTGACCTTCGGGTTCCTACAAGGACGGTCCGATTATGAGACTGATCCGCTGGCTAGGCTGGACTACGTGGAGCTAGGTTTCACGCCGAATTCGCGGGATCGAGCTACGTGGAGATCGGCTGGAATCCGTGGGGCACCTTGCCCCATTTCTTGCCCCAGGGGACGTTGCCGTCCCGCACATCAGCCCAGAGCGGACCGTGAACTCAGAGCAGTGGGTCGAGCTCGGCGAGGTAGCGAGCGAGCAAGGGATCGGTAATCCGCCAGTCGCCCCGGCTCTCGCTGCGGGCGATCCCGATCCCGCGCAACTCTTCGAGCGCGCGCCGCACCGAGTTGCGGGGTAGGTCGCGGTAGGGGGGCTCGCCGCGGGCGATGCGACGGGCCACCTCCAAGGCGTAGCGGTGGACCCCGCGCAGCCGCTCGACGCTCTGCTCGTGGTTGACGCGCTCGCCTTCCAGGGCAGCGCGGTAGCCCTGCTCGACCGCAGGCAGATCGATCGCGTGAGTTTCCAGCAGCACTGCGGTCATATGGGTCTTCTGGGCGATCAGCATCGTCGCCCGGGGATGCCCGGCTCCGAGCTCGACCAGCCGGCGCAAGGCGAGCTCGTCCACCTCGCAACGGTCCAGGGCGAAGCGGGCGGCGAGGCCCTCGGCCCAATCCTCCGCCGCGATCGGCCGCAGCTCGTGGAAGCTGCCGAACTGGCCGAGGGCACGCTGGCGAGGCGTGAAGAGGTCACGCATCAGGTGCTCGATCGACCCCGCGAAGAGCACGCTCAGCTGGGGGCTGCGCTGGAAGATCGCCCGCATCCGCTTGGTCAGCGCGTCGGGGTCCCCGTAGGGGGCGCGCGGGCCAGCGATCTCCTGGAACTCGTCGAAGAAGAGGACGACGCGCTTGCCGTCGGCCTCGGCGATGCGACCGGGAAGGGCGAGGGCGTAGTCGAGGTAGCGCTCGGGGTCGCGACGCGCGAGGTGCGGCGTGAAGGCGATCTCCATCTCCTCCCCCAGCTCGGTCTTTGATTTGACCACCGCCGAGACACCGGCCGCGTCGGCGACCAGGCGCCCGGCCTCGCGAGCCTGGTGGACGATCCGCCGCAACGCCGAGCGGTTGGCGATCGTCTGGGCTACCAGCGCTTCGGCCAGCTCGGCGGCAGAGGCGATGCGGAAGAGGTCGACCTCGACGACGTAGAGGCCGTCGTCTTCGAGGCGGTGCAGGGCGGCGTCGCAGACGCTGGTCTTGCCAGTTCGCCGGGGGCCGGAGATCACCAGGTGCCCGCCGCCGGCAAGCGTCGCGGCGACCTCCCGCACGTCCTCACCACGGCCGATCAAGAGCTCCGCGGGAAGCGGCTGGTCGGTCGGGAAGAGGATGGCGCTTGGCTCGCGGGGCACACGCCAGACCTTATCAGGATACGTCGTAATTGACGCATCATGCGCCTGGTTTAGATTGTCACCGAGTTGGTCCGCAACAACCGCCCCGAGATGCACGAGGGCAATTCCAGCGCGAAGCTGTCGATTCTCGTCAGTGTCGAGAGCGACGACGCCAAGCGCCTGGAGCGGATCGCCAACGAGCGCGAATGGCCAGCTGGATCACGTCCTCGATCTCGCCGGCTGGAACGCTGAAGTCAGCCGCGATGTCGGCGACCGAGTCGCCGGCCTGGAAGCGGTCGACGAGATCCTCTACGCGAGCGCCGCCGTGGACGACGAGCGGGAGGCCGAATGCGACCTTCGGGTCGGCGACCACCTTGGCGTTGCCGTAGGTTGGCAGCCGCACCGAGGCCACCCAGCCGTCTCCCCCATAGTGGATGCGCTTCAGGTAGTCCTTGACGACACCGGAGAACTGGGGCTGCTGGGGTTCGGACGACGACCAGATCCATCACCTCACGCTCACTCCACTTGTTGGAATAGTCAAAGAGGATCTCGGCTCCATCGGTGTAGAGACGTGTGGAGGCGAGCGCGTGATCGACGCCAATCTCCTTTTCCAAGACCTCTACGGCAGGCCGAATCCGCTGCCGCGGAACCCCGGCTCGCCTGAAGCTCGACAGCACAAAAGCCTCGACGAAGCCAATGAAGGGCACCGTCGCCTCCCGATCGTGTGGCGGAAAGCAGGTGATCAGCGGATGCTCGGCGTCCTGCGACCGTGCCCAGCCCTGGATGGTCGACTTGGGCACGTCGAGATACCCAGCGGTCTCGCGCAGCGTGAAGATCGCACGGGCGAGCCGCAGGTCGTCTGCCCCGAGATGAGCCTTCTGTCTCGCGAAAGCCTTGATCAGCGCCTTCCTTCGTTGCCCTATTTGTTGCCCCAGCAAGATGTTCGGCGCAGGCTCGCTGATCGGGCATAATGGTAAACATGAAGAAGGTTGTTGTCTACACTCCGCTGCGCCGCCAGGTCAGCCGAGCAGCGAAGATGCGAAGTCTGCTGCACCGAGCCAGCTCCCACGGAGGCAACGCCGCCGAACGAGTGAAGCAAACGCGGCCACACGACTACCGGGGCTGAACTCGAACCAAGCAGGGCCTACACGGACGACGCCGCCACAACGGAGACATCGTCGTGGGCGATCGCCCCGCGCTTCTGGGCTCGCGCCGTCACGAGCGCGGGTTTGCGACTCGCAGGCGCTACATCAAGCACGAACTCGATCCCCAGCCGTCTGACGGCATTGATGATCGTGTCGACCTCCGGGTTGTGCTCCCCGGACTCGAGCTTGACGACGCGCGGCTGAGAGACGCCCAGCTTCTTCGCCAAGGCCCTCTGGCTCAGTTTGTGCTCAGCGCGATAACGCAGCAGCGTTGCCGCGAACTCCCGCGCAGGAGCGAGCCTCTGCCATTCAGCCCGAAAGCTCGGATCGGCAAGCTGCTCCTCTGCCAAAAGGGAATCGAAGTTCTTTTGTGAAGCCGCCATCGCGATCATGATAATAGCTCTATTATCGACAGTCAACCGTGGCGCTTTAGGCGATCGCTTGCTGCCACAACCGCCCGATCGAAGTCTTTCTTCTTCGCGGCCACCGCCAGAATCACAAACCGGCTGCCAAACCGCGCATAAATCGGCCGCGCCTCGCAGGCCCCCTGCTTCGGCCGCAGCTCAAACAGATTCGCCTCGCCCTTCAACGACTTCATATGCGGCGACGGCAGGTCTGGCCCCAGATCCTTCAGCTTCTGCACCACGTTGAAGACGGCCTTGCGATCTCCGCGTGACTTCACGTCCTCGAAGTCAATGACCGCATCGCTGTCGAAGTCCACGATCCAGGCTCTCGGCTGCTTCGCCATTCGGCAACCCTAGCCCTGGATCCGGTGACGACGTTGCTGTACTTGGTTTCCAGAACCTTGCGGAGTTCGGCCAAGACGACAGACGGGTGTTTGTCGCGGAGGTTGGCTGCGGTCCTGACGGGTCGATCACGACGAAGATGTCGACGTCCTTGAGCTTCTTGGTCTTGGTGTTTCGGCGGTAGCTGCCGGTTAGGTAGTCGTCGTCGAGATGCCAGCTCTCCCTGACAACGTCGCG
>JAPVSJ010000121.1:0-14455 GCA_047519745.1 Actinomycetota bacterium
ACGCCCCAGCGCTCCATCTCCTCGGCACCGAATAGCTCGCCACTCATCACGAAGTGGCGGGCCCGGCCGCTGCCGGCGCGCTCGGCGAGGCGCTGGGTGCCGCCCATCGAGGGAGTGAGGCCGACGACCTTCTCGACCAGACCGAACTGGGCCGAGCGCGCGGCGAGGATCAGGTCGCAGCCGAGCGCCAGCTCAAATGCGGCGGTCAGGGTCAGCGCGTGGGCAGCGAAGACGACCGGCAAGGGCAGCGCTTCGACCTGCTCGACGGTGCCGATCAACTCGTCCCAGAGCTCGCTCGCCCGCTCGGGGGTGAGGCCGGCGAACTCGTGCACGTCGACTCCGCCCGAGACCGCGCGCCCCTCGGCGCGGAAGAGCAGGGCGCGCGGCGGGTCGGCCTCGACCTGACCGATCGCGGCCCGCAGGTCTTCCATCAACTGCCGGTTGAAGAGGTTGAGCGGTGGGCTGTCGAAAGTGGCGATCGCCAGACCCGCCTCGTCGCGCTCGAGCCGGACGAGCGTCATGCGTCGGCGACGGCCGGCTCGTTCAGCCGCACGTGCCAGTGCACCGTCGCCGTAGCGACCTCGGTGCCGGAGCCATCCACAAGCTCGACCTCGCAGGGGAAGACGACCTTGCCCTCGGCGTCGAGCGTGGCGAGCGCGTCGGCGGCCGGCACGCCCAGCTTCGCCCTCGCCTCGATCGGCCCCTTGGCGATCTTCTCGTAGGAGACCTCGGCGCCGCGGGCGAGCGGCGTGATCTCGGCCAGCCGCTCGACGAAGGCGCCGAGGAATGCCGCCCCGGACGCCGCCTCGGCGGCGGTGAAGAGGGCGCCGGCATGCTGGGAGCCGACGTGGTTGGTCAGCTCGGGACGCTCAGGCAGCACCACGACCGCATTCCCCTCGGCGACGCTGGTTATCTCCAGTCCGAGGAAGGCGGCGAAGGGCACCGCCTGCGTCATCCCCTGCGCGATCGCGTCGAAGTCGGTCACTCGCCGAAAACCCTACCGCGTCCCCTGAGACGTTCTGGGGCCAAGCGATGCAAGGAGGAGGGAGCCGGAAGGCTGGTTGCCTTTCGGCTCCCGTGCGACGCCGCAGCGCGCCGGCATCCAGGACGTCTCAGGGGACCCGATGTACCTCAAACAAGTTCGTCCCCAACTCTTGATCCGGCATGCCGGCGACGATCGCGATCAGGTCCCCCGACTTGGCGATGCCGTGGCGCGCCGCCAGCGAGGCGCAGTCGTCGAGCAGGCTGCGGACCTCGGCCTCGTGCTCGCTGTGGATCGCGGTGACGCCGAAGAGCAGGTTGAGCCGGCGCACCGTCTCGGGCCTCGGCGAGATCGCCAGCACGGGCACGTTGGGCCGGTGGGCGGAGACGAGGCGGGCGCTGCGGCCGCTCGTCGTCGGCACGACCATCGCCGCCAGGTTGAGTCGGTAGACGGCGCCGACGGCGCCCTGAGCGACCGAGTCGGCGACGTCCTGCGTCGCCTGGTCGGTGCGGGTGAACAGCCACTCGCCGTAGGGCAGGTCGGGCTCGGTCGCGCGCGCTATCTGGTCCATCACCCGCACCGCCTCGATCGGGTGCCGGCCGACGGCGGTCTCCTCGGAGAGCATCACCGCGTCGGTGCCGTCGAAGATCGCGTTGGCGACGTCGGTCACCTCGGCCCTGGTCGGGCGGCGCTCGGTCACCATCGAGGCCAGCATCTGGGTCGCCGTGATCGAGGGCTTGGAGCGCCGGCCCGCGGCCCGAATCAGCCGCTTCTGCACGACCGGCACCTGCGCCAGCGGCAGCTCGATGCCGAGGTCGCCGCGCGCGACCATGATCCCGCCGCTCGCCGCCTCGATGATCTCGTCCGCATTCTCGGCCGCCTGCTGCTTCTCGATCTTGGCGATCAAAGGGATGTCGGAATCGAGTGAGCGCAGCTTGTCGACGATCGGCTCGAGGTCGGCCGCGGTGGAGACGAAGGACATCGCCAGCAGGTCGATCCCGTGCTCGACCGCGAATTCGACCCAGCCGAGGTCGCCGTCGGTTGCAGCGCGGGCGGTGATCCCCGGGATGTTCATCCCCTTGTGAGAGGAGAGCGTGCCACCCACCTCGACCTCGGCGTCGACGCCGCCGTCTTCGGGCTCGCGCACGCGCAGCCGGATCGACCCGTCCGCGAGGTAGACGAGTTCGTCCTCGCGCAGCGAGCTCACCCCGGGCCAGTCGACCGGGATCGTCTCCGCGTCGCCCTCGACCGCCTCGGGCGTCAGCTTCACGTGCATCCCGGTCTCCAGCTCGGCGACGTCGTCGCGCATCTCGCCGATCCGCAGCTTCGGCCCCGGCAGGTCGCCGAGCACCGCGACCTCGCGCCCGGCCCGCTCCGCCGCGGCCCGGATCGACTCGATCGTGCGGGCGTGCCGCTCGCGATCGGCATGGGAGAAGTTGAGGCGGAAGACATCGGCGCCGGCCTCGACCAGGCCCACCAGGGTGTCGCCGTCCCAGCTGGCCGGGCCGACGGTGGCGATGATCTTCGTGCGCCTGCCGTGCATACGTCACATGACTGTAGAGATCGGTGAATGCGACATCGATCTATGTAACACTGATCCGGTGACCCAGCTGGCCGATCCCGTGGCGCCCCCGGAGACCCTGGCCGCGAACGGCCTCGTCGGCGAGGCTCCTCCGTCCCCGGCCGGCCCGCTCGAGCCCGCGGAGGCGGCCGGCCTGCCGGGGCCGCCCGCGATCATGCAGGCGCGCCTGCTGCAGACCCTGCGCTTCACCCAGCGCCAGATCGAGTTCGTCTTCCGCGCCCGCCGCGAGCTCGGCGAGGTCTTCCGCATGCGCGGCGCGCTGCCCGGCCCCGGCCCGGTGATCACCAGCCACCCCGACCACGTGCGCTCGCTCTTCACCGCCAAGCCCGAGCAGGCTCCATCGCTGACCGGGGAATCGCCGCTGCGACCGATCGTCGGCCCCAACTCGGTCCTCACGGCGGTCGGGCCCCGGCACATGCGCCAGCGCAAACTGCTGCTGCCTCCCTTCCACGGCGAGGCGATCGAGCAATACACGCAGATGATCGCCGACGCCGCCGAACGGGAGATCGACGGCTGGCCGCTCGGCCGGCCCTTCGCCCTGGCGCCGAGCATGCAGGCGATCACGCTCGACGTGATCATGGCCGGGATCTTCGGCATCGAGGGCAGGCCCGAGCGCGGCACGCCCGAGCACTGGCTGCGGATCGCGACCAAGCGGATCGTCGCCGCCTCGACCTGGCCCCTGGCGCAGGTCGGCGAACTGATCAACCTCAACCGCGAGGAGGCGGTCGGCCTGACCCGGGTCGGGCTCGAGCTGCTCGACCGCCCGACCTACGCCGTGATCGCACAGCGCCGCCGCGCCGAAGACCTCGACGAGCGCCGCGACATCCTCTCGCTGCTGCTGCAGGCGCGCAGCGAGGACGGCGAGGCGCTGAGCGACAAAGAACTGCGCGACGAGCTGCTGACCCTGGTCCTCGCCGGGCACGAGACGACCGCCAACCAGCTCGCTTGGACGTGGGAGCGGCTGGTCCGCAACCCGGCCGCGCACGAGGCGCTGCGCGACACCGTCCGCGGCGAGGGCGACGCGGCCGAGCAGGTCGAGGCGACGATCGTCGAGGCGATGCGCTCACGACCGGTGATCCCGATCATCGGCCGCCGGGTCAAAGTGCCCTGGCGCCTCGGCCCTTACGCGGTGCCCCCCGAGACGCCGCTGACGATGAGCATCCTGCTCGTCCACCATCGCGAGGACCTCTATCCCGAGCCGTTCGAGTTCCGCCCCGAGCGCTGGCTCGGCCGCAAGCCCGGCACCTACGAGTGGATCCCCTTCGGCGGCGGCATCCGCCGCTGCCTCGGCGCGGCGCTGGCGATGGCCGAGCAGCGGGTCGTGCTGGAGACGATGGCGCGTCGCCTCGACCTCGAAACCGACGACCCCGCCCCCGAGCGCGCACTGCACCGCAACGTGACGATGATCCCCTCGCGCGGCGCCCGCGTCGTGGTCCGCTCACGGCACGCCTGAGCGACCGGGCCGGGCTCCCCAGGGCGGCGGTATGGTTTTCGGGCCCGGAGAGGTGGCCGAGTGGCTGAAGGCACTCGCCTGCTAAGCGAGTAGGGGGCGCAAGCTCTCTCGAGGGTTCGAATCCCTCCCTCTCCGTTTGCGTCGAGCCGGGGTCCCGTCGGCGTCGGCTACTCGCCCATCTGCCAGCGGAAGCGGAAGCCGTTCTGGCGCCGGCATTCGACCGTCGCGGTCCTGGCGTTCGCTTCGCACCGGTAATCGCCCACCGTGCAGGTGCTGCCGAAGGAGCAGTTGCCGCCCCGGTCGTACCAGAGCTTGGCGTTCGTCGTGGCGCCGCCGCAGGAGATGCCGACGGCTTCCAGGCCGAAGAAGCCGACACCGCGGTAGCCGAAGTCCTTGCATCCGTGTTGCTGGTGACCGCAGCCGCCGCCTCCGACGCCGGTGTAGCGGACCTTCTTCGCCCCGTTGACGAGCAGCACTCTGCCGTCCCAGGTCGCCGCCGTCCAGCCGCTCGCCACGGTCCCCTTGATGCAGCTGCGAGCGATGTCGCGGGCGGGGCCGCAGTCGATGTTCGCGGCTCGGATCGCGTGCGCGCCGCCACTGCCTTCGGGGCGGAACTGGACCACCACGTCGCCGCACTCCTGAGCGGCGCTCGCCGCGGCGATCCCGCCGGGTTGCGTTTCGGCTTCGGCGGTGGCCGCCAGCAGGCCGACCGCGAGGGCGACGCCAGCCGCGATCGCGATTGCGAAGGCCAACCCTCTGTCGGAACTCTGCGCGGTCTCGGTCTGCCTCATCGAGGGCAGACTAGGCGCGCCCAAACGCGGCGCCATCGGTGCAGACCACGCAATCTGCCGCGGGTTACTACGGGTCCTCGCCGCCTCCGCGCTCGGCTCGCCGCCTCGTCGTCGGAGGAGGTCCTGAGGACGCTCGTCGGCCGGGTTGCGGGTCAAACTGGCCAAGATCAAGCCAATCAAGCCGTGTCTGAACCTCGGGGTTCGAATACCGTCCGATGATCTCCGCTTTCAGCGCGGTTAGTCTCGACGCGTGTCTTCGCGTCCTAGCCGCTCATATGAGGAGTACGAGGAGATCTTCGCCGAGGTCGAGGCGCCGTTTGCCTTCGTCGACCTCGACGCGATGGCGGCCAACGCGGCGGAGATGCTCAGGCGGGCCGGCGGCAAGCCGATCCGGGTGGCGAGCAAGTCGCTGCGCTGCCGGGCACTGACCGAGCGCATCCTGCACAGCGACCCGGGCTTTGCCGGGCTGATGACCTTCACCCTGCCGGAGACGCTCTGGCTGGCCGAGCAGGGGTTTGAGAACCTGCTGCTGGCCTACCCGACCGCCGACACCGGGGCGCTGGGCGAACTGGCGCTGCGCTCGGTCGCCAACCCGGAGGGGGCGCCGATCGTGATGGTCGACTGCAGCGAGCACCTCGACGCGATCGAGTCGGTGCTCGGGGCCGGTGCGGCCCCGGTCAGGGTCTGCATCGACGTCGACGCGAGCTGGTGGGCGATGGGCGGCAGGATCAAGGTCGGCCCCAAGCGCTCGCCGGTGCACACGGTCGAGCAGGCCGTCGCCCTGGCCCGGGAGATCGACGGTCGTCCGCAGATCGAGTTGGCCGCGCTGATGGCCTACGAGGGCCAGATCGCCGGCGTCGGCGACCAGCCACCGGGGCGGCGCCTGCGCGGCCGTGCGATCCGGTACATGCAGCGTCGCTCCGCCGCCGAGCTGGCCGAGCGACGCGGCGCGATCGTCGCCGCGATCCGCGAGCACACCGCATTGCCCATCGTCAACGGCGGCGGCACCGGCAGCCTCGAGCTGACCGCCGCCGAGGACCTCGTCACCGAGGTCACCGCCGGCTCGGGCTTCTACGCCCCGGCCCTCTTCGATCACTACAGCCGCTTCTCGCTGACCCCGGCAGCGGGCTTCGCCCTGCCGATCGTGCGCAAGCCGGCGCCGGGCGTGGCGACGGCGCTCGGCGGCGGCTACCTCGCCTCCGGGAGCGGCGACCCGGCCCGACTGCCGGCCCCCTGGCTGCCGGCCGGCCTGCGGCTCGATCCCGAGGAGGGGGCCGGAGAGGTGCAGACCCCGTTGCTCGGTCCGCCCGCATCGCAGCTCTCGATCGGCGACCGTACCTACCTGCGCCACGCCAAGGCGGGCGAGCTCTGCGAGCGCTTCGACCTCCTCCACCTGGTCGAGGGCGACGAGATCGTCGACGTGGTCCCCACGTATAGAGGCGAGGGGCACGCGTTCCTCTGACGAATCCTATGTTGAGCCCCTCACAGGGGCCAAACATAGGATTCGTCAGGAGCCGAGGATGCGCCTCGCGTACTCGTTGGTGAAGACGCGCCGCGGATCCAGCTCGTCGCGCGCGGCCTGGAACTTCTCCCACTCGGGGTAGAGCGGCGCCAGGGTCTCCGCGGTCTGGAAGTGTCGCTTGCCCCAGTGCGGGCGGCCGCCGTAGTCGCGCATGATCGCCTCGACCGCCTCGAAGTAGGGGCGCCACTCCATGCCGCGGTACTGGTGCACGGCGATGTAGGCGGTGTCGCGCTTGTGCGAGGGACTGAGTAGGGCGTCGTCTCCGGCGGCGACGCGCATCTCGATCGGGAAGAAGACCGGGTAGCGGTTGGCACGCACCCACTCGACCACCCGCCGCCCCGCCTCGGGCCCGTGCTGGCGCGGAACCCCGTACTCCATCTCGGTGAAACGCACGCGGCGCTCGCTGGCGAAGACGCGGTCGCTGCGGTCGGTCGTCTTGCCACCCGAGGCGAGCGCCGCGGCGAGCCGTGAGAGCGCCGGGATCGCCCGCGGGACCCAGCGGCCGGCCGCCGACAGCGCCTCCAGCGCCCAGTTCTCGAGCACGATGTCGTTCAGGTAGGAGGCAGCCCGGCCGCGCGGCCGCGGCGGCCCCTCGACCCGGTTGCGCTCCAGCACCAGCGCCGAGTCAGCGTAGGGAAAGGTGAAGAGCTCGAAGTGGTCGTTTGCCTCGGCGCGCTGGTCGAAGCTGTCGAGCACCTCCTCGCGTGGCTGCGGCGAGTCGATCCGCTCGAGCACGAAGGCGGGGACGCAGCGCAGCGTCACCGCCGAGATCGCGCCGAGGGCGCCGACGCCGACGCGGGCGGCCCGCAGCAGGTCGGGCGTGGAGCCGTCCAGCTCGCGCACACCGCCATCGGCGCCGACCAGCTCGACGGCCTCGACCTGAGCGGAGATGTTGCGCAGCTTCGCGCCGGTGCCGTGGGTGCCGGTGGAGATCGCGCCGGCGATCGTCTGGCGGTCGATGTCGCCGAGGTTCTCCATCGCCAGGCCGAGCCGCTGCAGCTCCTCGTTGAGGTCGGCGAGCACGGTCCCTGCGCGGACCTTGACCAGGCCCGTCGCGGGGTCGGCGTCGATCGTGCCGCTGAGCGCGGCGAGGTCGATCATCGTGCCGTCGGTCAGCGCCGCCTCGGTGAAGGAGTGACCGGCGCCGGCCACACTGACCGTTCTCCCGGCGCCGGCGGCGGCCACGACGGCCGTCGCCAACGCATCGCGGTTGGGCGGCCGGACGATCTTCGCCGGGCTGCATCGCTGATCCCCCGTCCAGTTGCGCCAGGTATCCGCCACGGCCTAAAGCTAGCCCGTTCGGTCAGCTCGGCGCCGGCTGCACCACGGTTGGAGACAGCGACCGGTACGCGTAGGCGGAGGTGACGAGAAGCAGGGCGGCGATTGCCAGGCTGGGAGCGACGTAACCGGTGGCGCTTGCGGCTCCCCCTCCCGCCAGCGCCCCCAGCATCTGGCCGGCGGCCCAGGCCATATTGGAGAGACCGGCCGCGAAGCCCTGGTGGAGGCCGCTCAGGTCGGCGGTCTCCGACAGTGTCGTCAGCGCCGGGGTGAAGCAGATGCCGGCGCCGAGCGATCCGAGGATCAGCGCGCCGAGCACCGGGCCGAGCGCCTGCGCCGCGGCGAGGCCGATCATCGCGCAGGCGCAGATGCCGATCCCGGTCACGAACGGGATGCGGCGACCGACGCGGTCTGAGTAGCGGCCGACCGCCGGCGCCAACCCGGCCTCGAGCGCGGCGCCGACGATGAAGCCTCCGGCGATCGCCGCGTGCCCGCCGCCGAGTTCGGCGATCCGCAGCGGCACCAGCACCTCCACCGCGCCGAACATCAGCGATGGGATCGCGACGAAGGCGGTGGCCGTCAGGACCGGACGGGTGACGATCGTCGCCGCTACTTCGCGCAGCGGCTGGCGCTCGGGCGGGCCGGCTTCGGGCAGTCGAGCCGCGAAGGCGGCGAGCGCCATCGCGATGCCCAGCACCGCGCTGAAGACGACCGCGGTCCCGACTTCGGCGGCGACGGCGCCCAGAATCGGCCCGACCAAGGCACCGGCCACGGCAGTGCCCAGGGCGGTGCCGATGACCGAGCCGCGGCGCTCCGGTGGGGCGGTCGTGATCAGCCAGGTCAGCGCCCCGGACCAAATCAGCGCCCCGGAGATCCCCTGGGCGAAGCGGGCCGCGTCAAGCAGCGCGATCTCATGGGCCAGCCCGAAGACGAGGCTGGAGCAACCGAGCAGCAGCAACCCGCCGATGACCGTGCGCCGCGGCCCGGCCCAGGTCGCCACCAGACCGGCCGGCAGCGAGGCGAGCAGCGTCCCGGCGGCGTAGGAGGCGGCGAGGATCCCGGCTTCCGCCTTGCTGAGATCGAATTCCTTGGCGTAGTCCGGCAGCAGCGGAGCGATCGCCGCGTAGAAGGCGACGTCGAAGAAGACCATCGTCGAGGCGAGGATCAGCAACCTGCGCATACCCGTATCCAATCACCGCGGGACCCGTTTACTTCATGCCTTTCTGTCCATACATTTGCAGCTAGCATCGACAGATCGTCTGAGCGCCCGGAGGGGTGGCAGAGCGGTTGAATGCGACGGTCTTGAAAACCGTTAGGCGTCGTAAGGCGTCTCGTGGGTTCGAATCCCACCCCCTCCGCTTATTCGGTGTCTCCTATGTCCTGACACAGGTGTCGCCTATGGGCTGAAACCGGACACCACCACCTCCGCTCATAGGGCCGAATCCGGCTTGGTGGCACGATTTGCAGGGCTTCTGTGAAGTCGCTCCTGAATCCGATTGTCTCTGGCTGAATCTGGCTGTTTCGGTGGCAGAGGGTGGCACGACGGTGGCACAGGAGGGCACCGCCATCGCGCGCTCGGCCGTAGCCAATGCAGCCGATAGCTTGCGGTCATGGGCAAGGATCGCGAGAGCGTCCATCCGATCGCGGGGACCGACGACGTGCAGATCGTCTACCGGCGCTCCAGCGCTCGGCCGGTCGAGTACGCAATCCTGCTCCAGGTCCGTAGCGCGAAGGGCTGGGAAACCCGCATCGTGGCCGACAACTCCCATGCGGATTGACACGTTGACGAGCATCATTGCTACCGCTACCGTGAAGGCGAGAAGCAGCCAGCGGAGCCACTTCCCTTCGAAGTCTGAATCACCGTCGAGGTCTCCTACCGACGCAAGGAAGCTCCCCCAGCCCCTGGCATCCCGCCGGTTCGGGCGGACATCGGCCTTGAAAACCGTTAGGCGTCGATCGGCGTCTCGTGGGTTCGAATCCCACCCCCTCCATCGACGTAGACAAAACACTGCACATGACCTCAGCCTTTGGCAGAACACGAACCGTGCTGAATCGTATACAGTGGGCAAATGGCAGCGTCTGCGAAGCGCATCAATGTGACCCTCGACGACGAGCACGCGGGGAAGCTCAGTCGGCTCGCTGAGCGAACCCATGTGCAGGAGGGGACTCTTGCGCGTTCGCTTCTCGCTACGGCACTCGATGACGCTGACCCTGATGCCGCTCGCATCACGGAGATCCTCGATGCCATTCCCGGCGCCTGGGAGCGGACGCAGGAGGGCTTGGCCCAGGCGGCTCGCGGTGAAGGGACGCCGCTCGACGAGCTGGCCTGAGTGGCGCAGGTAATCGTCACCCCGCAAGCCCAGCGGGACGTGGACGAGGCGATCTCTGCACTCAATCTGCCCGACGATGTTTGGACCAGAATCGGGCGCTCGCTGAGGGTGCTGGAAACCTTCCCACTCGCTGGCCCAGAGTTGGCTGGCCGGTGGGCGCCCGTCCGGTTCGTGATCGGGCCTTGGTCCTGGATGATCCTGCTCTACCGCTACGAGGAATCGTCTGACCTGGTCTACGTGGTCGCGATGCACGACGGCCGGTCTGCGGCTTCAGCGACGGCCGGGCGACGGTAAGCCGAGTGGGGGACAGGCGACCTGAACCGGCTACAGCTCCGCGTGCAGATGCCCGATGGCCTTGGCTAGTCCTTGGTTCAAATGCCGTCCGGTCAGGCCCGTTCTGCGATGTCTCGGGACATCTGTCCACGACGCCCCGAGACACCGCCCTCTCTCGATTCAGCTGGGAACGGCGTAGATCTGGCCGTTCTGTTCGAGCACTTCCTTCGCAGTCAGGGGGGCTGGGGGAGGGCCGCCGGTGACTTCGCCGGTTTCGGCGCTGTAGGTACCGCCGTGGCAGGGGCAGTAGATCTCGCTGCCGTCGTAGCCGACCGTGCAGCCAGCGTGGGTGCAGACGGCGCTGAATGCCTTCAGGCTGCCGTCGGACTCGCGGATCAGGATGTCCGGGGAGCCGTCGGCGGGATCGGCGTAGGTTGCGGCCTGGCCCTTCGGCAGGCGGCCGCCGGGGCCCAGCTTGACCGCTCCCTGGGGCAGGTTCGAGGCTCCGCCGGAGCTTGAGCCGCCTCCGGTGGCGGCCGGCTCAGAGCTTGACCCGCCAGTGCCGCCGGCCGCCGGCTTCCCGCCACCCTTGAGCGATCGCGCCGTCGCGGTCGTGCCGGTGAACGGTCCCTTGAGCAGGGCCGAGATGCCGGCGATCGCCAACCCGGCGCCGGCAATCTCGGCGACCAGTACGCGACGGGTCATCGCTGCTTCGGCGCTCGGCGCAGCCTCGCCCGGTGCCGGCGGATGCAGGCGGGTGCGGCGCGTCAGCGACTCGGGCGGCCGCTCGAGCATGTTGTCGAGCGCCGGCTGGCCCTCGGCGCCGCAGAGGACGAAGGGCAGCCAGGCGAAGACGAAGACGATGTCGGGGCCGAGGAAATACGGCGTCGTGTGCCAGCTCGCGGTCAGGAAGAGGACCAGGTTGAGGCCGAGGCCGGCCAGAGCGACGGCGCGCGTCAGCAGCCCGGCGGCGGCGAGCAGGCCGATCACGATCTCGGCGATCGCCACGCCGACCCCGGCCAGCTGCGCGTGCGGGATCGCGAAGGTGCGCAGCAGGAAGCCACCCGGCGTGCCGGCGGCGAAGGCGTGAAGCTGGCTGCCGATGTAGGTCGGCGCACCAGGGTGCAGGAAGCCCGGGTCGGACAGCTTCTGCACCCCCGCGTAGACGAAGGTGAGGCCGAGGAAGAGGCGAAGCGGGAAGAGGGCGGCGCCGGGCCGCATGGCGCTCATCGCCGCCAGTCTCGGCGCGGCGCATTAACCGCGGCTAAGCGGCTTCTGAGACCTTCCTCAGGCTCGGCGCCGGGGCCGGGGCGCCGAGCGGCATGACGATCGCCTCGCGTCCGGCCGGAGCGGCCGGACGGTGGCCGCGCAGGCGCTCGTGGCTGCAGACGACGTAGCACCACTCCATCAGCCGCATCCGCGACGCGGGGTCCATCTCCTCGATCGTCGCCCCGACCAGGTAGCGCCCTTCGGCCTCGCGGCAGGAGCGGACCTCGACCTGCGCGGCGACCTCGTGCGCCTCCCCGGTCGCCTCCTCCAGTTCGAGCAGGACGGCTGGCCGCTCACCGACGCTCACCGGCGCATCGAGCACGAGGCCGACCCCGGCGGCGCTGGCGTCGACGAGATGGCCGCCGATGTGGCCGCCGTCGGCGAAGCAGTGCGCGGGGGCTTCGCCCTCGAAGCGGTAGACCTGGCGGCGCTGCTGGCGGCGGCCGACGGCGAGCAGGGTGCGCAGCACGCGGCGCAGCTCGATCAGGCCGAGCATGGGGACGATCGCGGCCGCGATCCCGGGCAGGTCGGGCAGCGGCCCCACGCCGGCGAGGTCGAGCAGGCGCAGCGCCGTTCCGCCCGCGAGGACGACACCCGCGACGATCACCAGGCGCAGCTTGCGCACGGCGTCGAGCCCGCCGCCGTCGACCCCCTGCTTCGGCGTCACCTTGAAGGCGGTGCGGCCGGGGCGGAAGATGCAGCGCAGCGCCCGCGTGTAGATCTCCATCGTCATCAGCTCGTAGTGGGCGGTCTCGCCGATCTTCATGTAGCCGCGGGTCAGGGCCGAACCGGCGAGCAGGTTGAGGCTGACCGATGGCAGCCAGAGCGCCGCCAGCGCCACGACGCTGATCTTCATCGGCAGCTCGCCGGTCCACATCACCAGGCCGAGCGTCGCGAGCAGCAGCAGTCGCATCGGCGGCGCCAGGTAGGCGGCGAGGCTGACGAAGTAGGAAAGGCGCTGCACGGGCCGCAGCTCCTTGGCGCGCAGGGGGGACTCGGGCAGAGCGAAGACGGCGAGGTTGCCGCGCGCCCAGCGGTCGCGTTGCAGTAGGTAGCCGTCGAGGTCGTGTGGGGCCAGGCCCTGAACGAGGACCTCGTCGTGGTAGCGGCTGGTCCAGCCGTAGCGCAGCAGGCGGATCGTCGTGTGGAAGTCCTCGGCGATCGTCTCGGTGGCGACGCCGCCGATCTCGAGTAGGGCTTGGCGCCGCAGCAGGGCCGCCGAGCCGCACCAGTAGGCGGCGCCGTGGCGGTTCTTGCCGGGGCAGACGACGCGGTAGAAGAGCGACTGCTCATGGCGGCCGACGACGTAGTGCTGGACCGAGTCGTGGTTGAAGAAGTCGTGCGGGCTCTGCACCAGGGCAACCCGCTCGTCGTCGAAGTAGCCCACCATCGCGTCGAGCGCGTCCGGCATCGGCACGTGGTCGGCATCGAGCATCAGCACCAGCTCGCCGTCGGTGCGGGGGAGGGCGGCGTTGATGTTGCCCGCCTTCGCGTGGGAGTTGTCGGGACGGGTCAGATACTCGGCCCCGGCGACCTTCGCCAGCTCCTCCATCTCGGGGCGCCGCCCGTCGTCGAGCAGGTAGGTCGTGTGCGGGTAGGTGAGGGCGCGGCAGCCGGCCAGGGTCGCCGCGACGACCTCGAAGGGCTCGTCGTAGGTGCAGACGTAGACGTCGACCGCGCGCCCAGGCGTCGCCGGCGGGCGCACTGCGGGAGGCCGTGACCACGAATACCAGGCGAGGGTGCCGAGCGCCCAGAGTCCGTAGATCTCGGTCACGATCAACATCACGAAGGCGACCGGGCTGGCGCCCTGCCAGCTCCAACCGATCCTCCAGGTCAGGTAGCCGACCCCCCAGACGAGTGCGCAGAGCGCGAAGGCGCGCAATGGCCCCGGATGGCGGTCGAACCAGCGGCCGATGCGGGTCTGCTCGCCGGCTTGCATGCCACTTCATCGGCGACGGCGCAGGCGTCCTTGAGCCCGGCAGTCGCGTGCCCGGCTCGGCCGGCGCGACGGCGCTCAGCTGCGCGCCGTCGCCGCCCCGACGCTCTCAACGAAGAGCTCGACCAGCTGGGGATCGAACTGCGTCCCGGCTCCCTCGTAGAGGGCCTCCGTCGCGCGCTCCGCGCTCATCGGCTCCCGGTAGGGCCGTCCCTCGACCATCGCCTTGTAGGCGTCGCAGATCAGGATGATCCGCGAGCCGAGCGGGATCTCCTCACCCGCCAGACCGTCCGGGTAGCCACTGCCGTCCCAGCGCTCGTGCGTGGACCTGACCAGCTTGGCCACCTGGTTCATCGCCGGCGCCGCCGAGAGGACGCGCTCGCCGATCACCGTGTGCTTTCGCATCAGCGCCCACTCCGCGTCGGTCAGCCGGTCGCTCTTGTGGAGGATCTCGTCGGGGATCGCCACCTTGCCGATGTCGTGCAGCTCGGCGGCCCTGACCAGCACGTCGACGTCCTCCGCTTCGAGCCCCAGCGCGCGCCCCATCGTCGAGGCAAGCTGCGCGACCCCGTCGAGGTGGCGGTCGAGCTCGGGCTCGCGCTCGTGCAGCACGCGCAGCAGCACGCCGCGGGTCTGGCTCCTGGCCGAGTCGGCCCGCTGGCCCTTCTGCGCGTACATCCGCCGGTCTGCCAGGCGCAGGGCGTCGGTCGCCGTCGCGGCCTCGAGCGGGAGCCGGACCATGCCCCACGACGCGCCGATCGAGAAGCCGCCCCCGCGTTCGGTCAGCGCCTCCTCGGCAGCGACGCAGATCGCCCCGCTCTCCTCCGAGCGGGCCGAGGCGAGCACGCAGAACTCGTCGCCTCCGAGACGGTACGCGCTGCCGCTGGGCTTGACCGAGGCGGCGAGGTTCCGACCCAGGCGCCGCAGGAGGTCGTCTCCCGCCGGATGGCCGAAGCCGTCGTTGTAGGCCTTGAAGCCGTCGAGGTCGAAGAGCGCGAGGATGGTGCTCTCGGGGTGGGTCGAGGCCAGCGCGCCCTCT
>JAPVSJ010000122.1:0-6090 GCA_047519745.1 Actinomycetota bacterium
ACCGCGCTGCCGATCGTCTACAAGCCGGTCGATCTCAAGGGCCGCCAGCTCGTCGACGGCGGCATTCGCTCCACCACCAACGTCGACATCGCGGTCGAGAAGGGCGCCAAGTTCATCATCGTGGTGAACCCGCTCGTTCCCTACGTCAACGACTTCGAGCAGACGATCCCGACGGTGTTCGGGACGCGCGTGCGGCGGGTCTCCGACATGGGTTTGCCGGCGATCGCCAACCAGACTTTCCGCCTGATCGCCCACGCCCGCCTGCACGAGTCCGTCGCCCGCTGGCAGGAGAAGTACCCCGGCGTCGACATCATCCTGGTCGAGCCCGAGCCGAACGACGAGTTGATGTTCGGTACGCCGATCATGGACTACTCGCGACGCCTGAAGATCGCTCGCCACGGCTTCGAGTCGGTTACCGCCACCCTCGCCCAGGATTACGATCGCTACAAGGAGATCGCCGAGCGCCACGGGCTCGAGATCTCCGAGCGGAGGGTGCGCCGTGCGGTCGAGCGTGCCTCCGAAGAGGAGCCCGAGCAGGCCTCGGCCTGGCGCCGGGTGCTCGAGCAGACCACCTCGGCGCTGCTCCGCGGCGAAGCCTCCTGAGGCTGGGCCTCAGCCCGCGTAGAGCTGTTCGATCTCGTGCTGGTGCTTGTCGGCGACGACGGCGCGCTTGACCTTCAGGGTCGGGGTCAGCTCGCCGCTTTCCTGCGAGAGATCCTCAGGGAGGATTGCGATCTTCTTGACCTGCTCGACCCGGGCGAATTTCTCGTTGACCTTGGCCAGGTGCGCTTCGATCGCCTCGCGCACGCTGCCGTTGGCGGCGAGTTGGGCGGGATCCTCGGGCAGGGCGTGCTCCTTGGCGTAAGCGGTCGCTTCTTCGGGATCGAGCGTGACCAGCGCCACCAGGTAGGGCCGCCGGTCGCCGACGACGACGCACTGGGA
This sequence comes from Actinomycetota bacterium, assembly GCA_047519745.1. Taxonomy (GTDB): domain Bacteria; phylum Actinomycetota; class Thermoleophilia; order Solirubrobacterales; family 70-9; genus VRUE01. Next base: position 943 of record JAPVSJ010000122.1, read on the forward strand.
GACCAGCGGGTGCTGCTTGATCTCGCCCTCGAGGTTGGCCGGCGTGATGTTCTTGCCACCCGCGGTGATGATGATGTCCTTTTTGCGCCCGGTGATCGTGATGAAGCCGTCGGCGTCGACCGAGCCGAGGTCGCCGGTATGAAGCCAGCCGTCGACGATCGTCTCCCGGGTCGCCTCATCGTTCTTGTAGTAGCCCTGGAAGACGTTGGGCCCCTTGACGAGGATCTCACCGTCCTCGGCGATCCTGATCTCGCAGCCGGGGAAGGGTTTGCCGATCGTGCCGATCTTGAAGTCGTCCGGCGATGAGATCGTCGCCGCGGTCGAGGTCTCGGTCATTCCCCAGCCCTCGAGCACCAGCACCCCGGCGGCGTCGAAGAAGCGCAGGATCTCCGGGCTGATCGGAGCTGCGCCGGAGACGGCGAGGCGCAGCTTGCCACCGAAGAGACCGCGGATTTTCGAGAGCACTTTCCTGTCGGCGAACTCGTACTGCTTGCGCAGCAGGAAACCTGGAGTGCGGCCCGCCCGCTCGGTTTCGCGCATCTTTTCGCCGACCCGGATCGACCAGTCGAAGACTGCCTTTTTGAGGCCGCCCTCCTTTTCCATGCTGCTGGTCGCGAGCGTGTAGATCTTCTCGAAGATCCGCGGCACCGAGGGGAAGTAGGTCGGTTTCAGTTCGGCCAGGTTGGGCATGATCTTCAGCGGGTCGCGCTCCCAGTAGGCGATCGTCGCGCCGAGGTCGAAGCTGCCCAGCTGGATCAGCAATGCGAAGGAGTGGGCGAGGGGGAGGTAGAGGTAGGTGACGTCTTCGGGCTCGATCACGCTCGTGTCGTTGACCATGTCGAGCATCGCCCGGTAGTTGCCGTGGCTGATCACGCAACCCTTCGGCGGGCCCGTCGTCCCCGACGTGTAGATGAAGGTGCAGACGTCCTCCGGGGTGACGGCGCTCCAGCGCTGCTGCCACTCGGCGATATCGCGGCCGGCGCCGCGGACCGCGAGCTCCTCGCGCGAGATCGCGTCTTCGCTGGCACCGGTCATCCGCACGACGTGCTCCAGCAGCGGCAGCTCGTCGCGGATGGCACGGATCTTCTCCATCTGCTCGTCGTCCTCGACCACGACGACCTTTGCATCCGAGTTCTCCAGCACGTATTGGCACTCCTCGGCCGAGTTGGTCTGGTAGATCGGTACGACGGTGGCGCCGATCGAGAGCGCGGCGAAGTCGAAGTAGGTCCACTCGGGGCGGGTGTTGGCGAGGATCGAGACCTTGTCGCCCCTCTCGACACCGAGGTCGACCAGGCCCAGGGCAAGTCGGCAGACGATCGCCCTAACGCGGTCGAAGCTCTCGGTCACCCATTCGTCGCCCTCCTTGAACTTGATCGCGGGGGCGTCGCCATAGAGCTGTGCGGCTCGCGGAAGCAGGTCCGCGAGCGTGGTCGATTTGGTTCCCCGCTCCTCCACGGCGGGGAGTCTAGTGGACCGTTACCGAGGGTCAGATCGTTGATCTATGCGGTCGAAGCGTGGCGCCGCGCCTGCTGTTCGGTGGCCCGCCGCAGCGACGTCTGGAAGAGCGACTTGTCGATCCGGCCGTGGAAGATCGGCACGTGCATCTCGACGCACCTGCCGATCACCTCCTGCCGTTTCATGCGCAGCTCGTCTGCAAGCTCGGACGGGGTGAGGTGATTGGCCACGGCGGACCTCCCAGGTAGTTGAAATCGGGTACGCGCAGTTTTACCCCGGAGGGCGGACGTGTCAAACGGATGCGGCCGCACTTTGCGTGGATCCGCGAGCCCGGGCGCCGGGCTCGCGATAATGCAGGCGTGTCCGAAGTCGCCACCACTCCACTGCCCCGCCGGGGCCGCCTCTGGGTGATCCTCGTGCTCGCCCTGGCGCTCGGGGCGCTCGGCTACGCGCTGGTCAGCATCTCGACCAAGAAGGCCGACAGCAACTTCGTCCAGATCGAAGGCATCTCCACCGCGCAGGAGCTCTTCGGCGGGGTTCCGCAGGAAGGTGATCGGCTCGGATCCTCCGATGCCCCGGTCTCGATCCAGGTCTTCAACGACCTCCAGTGCGGCAACTGTCGCGCCGACTTCCTCGCCACGATTCCAGGCCTGGTCGAAAAGTATGCGCGACCAGGATCGGCGAAGCTGCTGATGCGCCACTACTCGGTCGCTGAAAATCCGCTCGAGCTCGGCTTCTTCGGGGCTGAAGCGGCAGCGCAGCAGGGCTACGGCTGGCAGTACACCTACCTGTTCTTCCTCAACCAGGCGGAGGCGGAACGGTTTGGGATCGACAATGACTTCATGGCCTCGCTGGCCGGCTCGATCGGCGAACTCGACGTGCCGGAATGGCAAGAAGCGCTGGATCGCGAAGGCGGCTCCGGAGGGGCGATGGCGAAGCGACTCGAAGCCGCCGGGGAACTCGGCACCAAGCTCGGCATCCGCACGGGCGTGGCGATGATCGTCAATGGGCCGAACGGCACTCGCACCCTCCAGGACGGTCCGAGCCTCGGCCAGGCCGAACGAGCGATCGAAGCAGTCGGTTGAGGCGGCGGCCCCAGTCGCTTCATCTCTCTAGGATGCCCTGCCGATGAGGCCAGAGCACCCGCGCACCGCGATCGTAGCCTGCATGGACGCCCGCCTTGATGCTGCGGGGTTCCTCGACTCCTGGCCCGAGCCGGTGCACGTCGTCCGCAATGCGGGCGGGCGGGTAACCACCGACGCGCTGCGCTCGCTGGCGGTGTCCTGCACGATGGGCGCCGAGCGCATCGCCGTCGTCCACCACACCGACTGCGCGATGGCCAAACACACTGACGAGCAGCTCCGCGCCCTACTGCCCGCGGGTGCCGGGGGGGAGGTCGACTTCCTCACGATCGCCGACCCCCTGGAGGCGCTGCGCGAGGACGTCGAAGCGCTTCGCAGCTCGCCGCTCCTTCCCGCCGCGATTCGGGCGAGTGGTTTCATCTACGACCTCGACTCGCGGGAAGCCCGCGAGATCCAGGTCTGAGCTAATCGGGGCGATCGGATTGACTCGGGACCATAGGCGGGTTTGAGGGATGACGTGCATCACTCTTGCATCACAGATTCCGACTCGCGGGAATCGTCTGCTCAGACTGCGGCAAGCGCCGGAGCCAAGTCGTCGGCGCTCGCCTCGATGGACTCGGGGATGGCGATGAGAAGGTTGCCGTCGCGGTCGAGGATTCGGCGGGGACCAAGCACGGTCAGGCCGACGATCCGGCGGGTGCCGGGCAGATAACGGATGACGTGCCCCTCGGGCGTCTCCTCGCCCTCCCCCTCCTGGGGCTCGCCGACGTGCAAATAGAGCACGTCGTGCTCGGCGTCGTAGTCGGCGTGGTCGAAGGCGACCGGCCCGATCCTGATCTTCACTTGCTCCATGACGGCGGGTCCTTCCGGTCGCCGAACGCGGAGATGATCCGCGCCGGTTCTTGTTCATAGCTTACGACTACCAGCAGCCAACGGCTAGGCCCGGCGTCTTTCAGGTAGTAGCGGCGGCGGTCCTCGTAAGCCGGATCAACGGCTCGATGGTCGAGTCCTTGCCCAGCGCATCGGTAAGAGCGACCTCTGCCTCTTCGTGGGTGTCGAAGCACTGAAAGTCGCCGACCGTGTTGACGTGACCGTTGTCGAGCGCGACGCGGATCGTGAATGCCTCGGCATGATTCTCGTCAAAGCGCTCGCCAGTAATGAAGTACCGCCCGCCGTAGATGCGCGGGTAGACGGTCGAGTTGAAGAACCGCATCGTGCTCGCATCGAAGAAGTGATGTCCGGCATCGCGGTTGGCCTGCTTGATCTGTTCGATGGAGAGGGCGGCGCTGTCGTTGCTGCTCATCCTAGGCCTCCTTTGGAGCGGTTGCTCGTTTGACGAGCGCCAGAACGGGCGTGCGACCAACCGCGCGGAACCAAGCCGGAGACGAATGTCGGAGGCGAGGGAAACCCCTTCAGGGGTTGAAGCGCGGGCGGCGTGAGCCAAGCTGGTGTGAGGAAGTCGGGCGGCCCCGCTGAACGGTGGCTCATGAACGCGATCGACGTCGACGCCAACCGCCAGGGCGGAAGAGATTGTCTTTACGGGTGGCCGCGGCGAGGAGAGAGCCGCGCCGACCGCCCTCTCCGCGATCAAGCGCCGGCGACGACCGAGCGGCACCTTCTCCTTTGGCTGATCACCGATTGAAAATCTCGAAGAAATGGACGGCGGCCGGTGTAGGGTCGACAGGCTGATCGTCGCCGCCGTACCGGACAAGTCCCCAACCCCGCAGATCCCTGATCGCGTGCCTGACCGTTTCCACCCGCCCCTGGTCGTGCGAGCCAGCAGTGATCTTCTGGCATAGCTCGGAAACCGTCAGGCGCAGGGGAAGGAGTTCCACGACCTCTTCGAGGACTTCGCGCTCAACCAATCCGGGATCGGGTGCCGCTCGGGTCGAGACTCCAGCGGTCATGTCTCTGGTTCGCCAGGCGGATGAAACTCAAACCCGCCCGGCTGAACGGTGTCGGGTTTCCAGTCGATCCCGACAAGAAGCTCGGCGGGCGAGATAGACAGCGCGCTTGCAAGTTTGACCAATGTGTCGATACGGGGCACCCTTGCCCCACGCTCAAGCAAGCCGACCTCGGTGCGGTGAAGAGAGGCACGCTCACCGAGGCTTTCCTGCGAGAGTTCAGCGCGCATCCGGTAAGAGCGCAGATTCCTGCCGAAGTAGGCAGCGACCTGGCGATGATCCCCTTCCACCTGCATTCTTAAGCGTCTTTGCCTGAATCTCGATTTTTAAGGCGGTAGGGAAGGTCGAGGAGATCGTTCCGCGACGCACCGCTATCCAAAGGCTCCACCACGTCCAGTTCTTCTAGGACGCGTAGGTGGTGCGCGGCTTCCCACATGCTCATATCGCCGTCGAAAAGATCGACTAGCGCGATTGCTGAAAGCGGCTCGCCGATCCGCCAAAGCGCTTCGATGATCGGCACTCGAACGGGATGCTGGACCTTGTCCGGGAGAGCTTCCCAGAACCCCTCGGAACCGTCGCCGCTCGCATCCCCCTTTGAACCGCTCGCCTTGCTCATAGGAGAACCTTCCTCCGTTCTTTCTGAGATTTAGAGGAGGCCGACCGAAGGGAGGCCGTCGCAGAATCCCCGGAAGGACAGAGAGCCGACC
>JAPVSJ010000123.1:0-10500 GCA_047519745.1 Actinomycetota bacterium
GCCCCGGCTCGCGCGCCGTCGGCGCGCGCCTGCGCGGCGCCGCCGCCCGGCTCGGCCGCGCGGGGGGCCTGCGCACCGGCGTGACCGGCGGCGCCGCGATCCTCAACGACTACGGCCGGGCGACCCGGGCGCGGCTGCCGCTTGTGATCGGCTCGGTCGTCGCGATCACCCTGTTGATGCTGATCGCGATCCTGCGGGCGCCGCTGCTTGCCGCCCTCGCCGTCGGCCTCAACCTGCTCTCCGTGGCGGCGGCGATCGGCGTCGTCAGCCTGATCTGCAAGGTTCCCGACGGCTACCCGCTCGGCGGCCACCCCTATATAGACACGGTGGGCGCGGCGGCGATCTTCGGCGTCACCTTCGGCCTCTCGATCGACTACGCGGTCTTTCTCATCGCCCGCATGAGGGAACGCTGGGAGCGCGATGGCGACAACCGGGCGGCGATCTCCTTCGGCCTCGAGAAGACGGCCGGCGTGATCACCGGCGCCGCGGCGATCATGGCCGCCGTCTTCGTCTCCTTCGCGGCGGCGCCGATCGCCACGGCGAGCCAGATGGGCGTGGGGCTGACGGTGGCGGTCCTGCTCGACGCGACGCTGGTGCGGATCGTCCTGCTGCCGGCGCTGATGTTGCTGGTGGGCGAGCGGATCTGGCACGTCCCACCCTGGCTCGACCGGCTCTTGCCCGACCTCAACGTCCACGGAACGGAGGCAAAAGCATGATCAAGTTCGCTCTCTTCCTCACCTTCGCGCTGAGCTCACTGGCCGGGATCGCGCTCGCCGCCGGCGGGCCGGCGCGGCACGAATACGTCGAACGGCTGGAGGCGGTCTGCAAGCCGCGCGCGGCGGCGACCGAACGCGCGGTCAAGGGTGTGCGGGGCGACGTCGCCGCCGAACGGCTGGGTACCGCGGCGGCCAAGTTCTCCCATGCGCAGCGGATCTTCGGCGCGACGGTCGACGAGATCGGCGCGGTTCCCCGCCCGCCAGCCGACCGTCCCACGCTGCGCAAGTGGTTCGGCTACCTCGGTCGCCAGGAGGAATACCTGGGGCGGATCGCGGCGGCGCTGCGCAAGCGCGAGACCACCCGTTCGCAGCGGCTCACCGCCCGCTTCATCCACAACGGCAACCTCGCCAACAACACGGTCCTCGCTTTCGGCTTCCACTACTGCAGCTTCCGCTTCTCGAGGTTCCGCTGAGGCGATGAGGGCGGCTCCGCGAGAAAGGGGACGTTGGGCGCCGGCGCTTGCAGCCGCCGCGATGCTGGCGCTCCTGGTGGCCGCCGCCGGGGCCGACGGCGAGCGCACCCAGCGCGGCGAGCTGATCGTCTCGCTCGACGGCGGCCTCTCGCCGCGCCGCCTGCCGCGTCACCGCACGGCGCCGGTCAGCCTGCGCCTGGCCGGGGAACTGCGCACCGCCGACGGCTCGCCGCTGCCGCGCCTGCGGCGGATCGAGCTGGACCTGGCGGGCAGCGGCGCGCTCGAAACCCGCGGCCTGCCGCTCTGCCCGCGCCGCAAGCTGATCGCCGCCGACCCGGCGACGGCGCTCGCCGTCTGCGGGGCGGCGCTGATCGGCCGCGGCAGCCTGCGGGTCGCGGCCTTCATCCCGGGACAGCGTCCGTTCAACGTCCACGCCAGCCTGCGCGCATTCAACGGCCGCCTCGCCGGCGGGCGGCGGGTCGCCTGGCTGCACGTCTACACCAACCGGCCGGTGTCCTCGTTCGTGCTGCCCTTCGTCATCCACCGGCGCTCCGGCGCCTTCGCTACCGCGCTCACGGCGACGGTGCCGCGGGGGCTCGGCCCCTGGCCCCACCTCGCGCGCTTCTCGATGACCCTCGGCCGCCGCTACGGCCGGCGCGGCGCCCGCAGCTACATCGGCGGCTCCTGCCCGCTGCCACCCCGCTTCAGCGCCGGCTTCTTCCCCCTCGCCCGCGCCACCTACGAGCTTTCCGGCGGAACCTCGATCGCCACCGAAATAGTCCGCGGCTGCCGCGTGCGGGAAGGCTGAGGCCTCACCATGCCCTCCGCTGTTCCTTCGCCCCGCCATTTCGGGCAAAGGAACAGCGCTGCGGGGAGGGGGGTGGTGTTTGCCCGCGCGGCACGCGTCTACTGGCTCGACGTCTTCCCCGTCGCGCGGCGCGAGCTGCGGCACTGGCGGGGGCGGGCGCAGTCGATCCCCGACCCGGGGCTGCGCCGTGATGCCCTCTTCACGCACCGCACCAAGAGCCGCCACGCGGAGGGGCTGGCGGTCTTCGCGGTCCTCGCCCCCGCCACCCACCGCCGCAGCGTGGTGCGGGCCACTGTCGCCTTCGAGCTGATCCTCGACTACCTCGACACGATCTCGGAGCAGGGCCCGCTCGAGAACAGCCTCCAGCTTCATCGGGCCTTCGACGTCGCCCTCGACCCGGCGCTTCCGCCCGAGGACTACTACGCCCTGCACCCACGACGCGACGACGACGGCTACCTCGCGGCCAAGGTCGACGCCTGCCGGGAGGCGCTGCGCACGCTGCCCTCCTACCCTGCGCTCTCCGCGGCGCTGCGTCGGCGTGCTCGGCTCACGCGGCGTGCCCAGAGCCTCAACCACGCGATCCCCTTCGGACTGGCGGAGGAAGAGGTCGCGGCTTGGGCGCGCGAGACGGCGGCCGAGGTCGGATTGGAAAGCGAGCTGCGGTGGTGGGAGATGATCGCCGCGGGGTGCTCCTCGGTTGCTCTCGGGACGGCGATCGCCGCGGCGGCGGATCCGCGGCTCGCCGAGGAGGAGGTGGCGCGCATCGAGAGCGCCTACTTTCCCTGGGTGGCAGCGCTCAACACGCTGCTCGACTCCCTGGTCGATCTCGACGGCGAGCCGTTCGGGGTAAACCATCTCAATCGCTATGCCGGCCGGGGCGAGGCGGCTGAGCGGCTGGCGGCGATCGCATCCCGCGCGATCGACCTGGCCCGTGAGCTGCCCCAAGCCGAGCTGCACGAGCTGATCGTCGCTGCCGTCGGCGGCTACTACCTCGCCCAGCCCAGCGCCTGGCTGCCGGATCGAGCGCCGATCGCCCGTCGCGTGCTGGCCGCGCTCGGCCCCTACGCCCGGCTGGCCCTGGCTACGCATTGCATCCGCCAGGCAAGGCCGCGGTCGGCTGTGCTCGCGCTTCGTCCGGGCGCGGCGCGCATGGCGTAGGCGTTCGTCGGCGATTGCCGGTGTCTCGCTGACGCCTGGCGTACCATACAGAGTATGGGATTTCCAATACAACCGTATTGGCTCGACCTCAGGCTGCGGACGAGCTTGAAGCGCGGACCGGCAGCCGAGTCGACGGGACCCTTCCTGATCAGCTACACCGAGTTCACCTGGAAGACCTCGCTCGACATTCCGCGTATCTACCTCGCGGCCGAGCGGCTGCGCAGGGAATGCGCCAGCCTCGACGGCGCTGTCGCGGTTGCCGTCTACTGGCAGCCTTTGCGAGGCCGGGGCGGCTCGGTGTCCGCATGGACCGACGAGGGAGCGCTACACCGGTTCGTCTCTCTGCCCTTCCATCTTGAGATCATGCGCCGCTACCGGAATCGCGGCAGCCTGCGGGCCGTCGAATGGCGAGCGGACACCTTCGATCTGAGCGCGGCCTTCGACGAGGGCATGCGTGCCTTGGACGAAGGCAAGGGACGGCAGCGTTAGGTGGGTGGAGGAGCTGGTCCTCGCCGAGCCCGACGCGCACATGCAGAGCGTGCTGCGCCGCAGGGTGCGCGAGATGGATGGCGACAGGGAGATCGAGCTGGTGCGGGCGCCGGCCGAAAGCCTGCCCTTCGCCGATGCCTGGCGCTTCATCGCCGACGGCTGCCAGTGCAACCGCGACAGCCTGGCGACGATCGAAGCCTCGCCGCGGCATGCAGCGAGGAGGAAGCAATGCCCAGGAGGTATCCAGCGGAGGTTCGTCGGCGCTCGGCTCTCATTCTAGGTGTCGCGGTTCCGTCGCGCTGAGCATCGAGAAACGAGCCCGCCTGACTACTTGCGGCCCGCCTTCGTCTCGCCCTCGCCACGCGGCATCGCGGTCGGCAGGTGGCCGCAGACCGGGCAGTCGGGCTCCGGCACCACCGGCTCGCGTTCGACCTCCATCGTGCGCAGGTCATAGATGTGGCTGACGCCCTGGGTCGAGGGCTCGGCCAGTCTGGTCAGATAGTGCACGACGTCGAGCCCCACCTGGCCGCCGATCAGGTTGCAGGCCGGTCCCATCGTCGCCACCGGCGACTGTTTGGCGCGACGCTGCTCGATTGCGATGTCGAACATCGGATAGTTGCGCCGGTAGGCGGCCACCTGGCAGGCGAAGCAGCCGGTGACGCCCGGGACGAACAGCGGCCCGACCCGGGCCACCGGCGGGAAGTGGCTCATCGTGATGTAGGGGATCTCCGCCGCGAAGCAGGTCTCGTTGACCCATTCCTCGATGTCGTGGGCGGGCCAGTCGGCGGCGTCGACGACGAGGTCGAAGCCCTCGATGACCTCGGCGATCGCGTCCTTGCCGTCCATCCGCTCGGCGATCGTCGCCAGCTTCACGCGTGAGTTGAAGGCTCCCAAACGGTCGGCGGCCGCCTCGACCTTCGTCCGGCCGATGTCGTCCTCGCTGTAGAGGATCTGGCGGTTGAGGTTCGTCTCCTCGACCCGGTCGCCGTCGATCAGCAGCATCTCGCCGACCCCACAGCAGGCGAGCGAGAGGGCCGAGGCGCCGCCGAGGCCGCCCACCCCGAGGACGACGACCCGCGCGCTTTCGAGTCGGGCCTGGCATTGCGACGGGGGTGGCCCGGTGGTGATGTCGCTGAAGTAGCGGAGCTGGCGGTCGTAGCGGGCCCCCACCGCCGCCGGGATCAGGTCGTCGTCGGCGGCGTCCTCGACCAGGCTCAGCTCCTCGAGCTGCGCAAGCAGGTCGCTGACGGCTTCCTCGCCGAAGCGCTCCTCCAGCTCTTCGCGGCAGAGGCTCCCGTCGAGGGCCGCGAGCAGCGCCCGCCCCTCGGCGTCGGGATTCTCGATCTGGATGTCGGCCCCGGCGCTGGGCCGCAGCAGGTAAAGATCGCCGTTCGGCGTTTCGATCTGCTCGGTCGTGCGCTTGATCCTCGGTCTTGTCATCTGTCCCCACCCTCCGGTCGATGTCCCGCTTGGGACCGCGCGATTGCTTTAATGAGTTTCAGCCAAAGGCGGTGGCTCCGCTTGCTCGTCGAGAAGCTCGCCTACGAGGTTGAGGATCAGATGAAGTCCGCAACCGGTACTAAGGTGATGCTGCCGCCAAAATTGCACCGCAACAGGGATGGAGGGTCGCGATGGCCAGCTTTCATGGAAAAAAACTCAAACAGGTCATCGATCCGACAGTGGCCAAAGCCTTCACGCATCCGCTGCGGGGACATATCTGGGTGACACTGTTTGAAAGGGTTGAAGTGAGCCCGACCGAAATCGCCGACGAACTCGAGCTCGACGTGACCGAAGTCAGCTACCACTTCCGGGAACTCAAGCGGCGCAATCTGATCAGGCTGGTGCGGACGGTGCCACGCCGCGGCTTCGACGAGCATTTCTATGAGCCGGTATCGCCGGCCTTCTACTTCGACGACGCTGATTGGATGAAGCTTCCGCTGGGAATTCGCTCGACATTCAGCGGCGAAATGCTCCGACAGATCATCGAGGGACTTACGGAAGCTCTTGAGGCTGGCTCGTTCGATGCGCGGAACAGGCACCTGAGCCAGAGCTGGCTGTTGGTCGACGAGCGGGGTTGGAAAGAACTGATGCGGGCCGTGAAGGCAGCCCTCGATCGTTTCCTGGCGATCCAGGAGCGGAGCGCCAAACGCCGCAAGGAGTCATCAGAGCCAGGGATACCAGTGTCACTGGTGATGGCTTCATTTGAGACTGCATTGAGCGTGTCACAGCGCAAAGCGGGTAGAACGAAAGCGCTTTGACGGCGGTCAACTGCTCAACTCGCGGGCCCTGCTGAGTATCTCGTCCAGCATCGACTCGGTGAGCCGGCCCGTGAAGGTGTTCTGCTGGCTGGGGTGGTAACAGCCGATCAGCTTCCACTCGCCGATCTCGGCCTCGGCGCCATGGCCGAAGCTGGGTTTGGGCCGGGGCACATCGGCGCCCAACCCGGCCAGCGCCCGCAGCACCCCGTCCCAGGCGAAGCCGCCCAGCGCGACGATCGTCCTGCAACGGTCGAGCAGCGCGAGCTCGCGGGTCAGGTAAGGAAGGCAGTTGTCGCGCTCGGCCGGTAGCGGCCGGTTGGCGGGGGGCGCGCAGCGCACGACGGCGGTGACGTAGGTGTCGCGCAATCGCAGGCGGTCCTCGGGCCCGGTCGACGCCGACTGGTTCGCGTAGCCGGCGCGATGCAGCGCGGCGTAGAGCCAGTCGCCGGAGCGGTCGCCGGTGAACATGCGGCCGGTCCTGTTGGCGCCGTGCGCGGCCGGGGCGAGGCCGACGAGAGCGAGCCTGGCACCCGGGTCGCCGAAGCCGGCGACGGGCCGCGCCCAGTACTTCTCACCCTGGAAGCGGCGCGGGGGTGCGGCGGCACTGGCCTTGCGCCACTCGACCAGGCGCGGGCAGCGATGGCAGCGGTGGATCTCCGCGGCGAGCCCTTCGAGGCGGTCGTCCTCTGATATCGGGTTCTGTGGCTTGGCGCCCATCGGCCGAACTGAATCACGCGGGGCCCGCCGATGAGTCCGGGCGGGCCCCGCAAAGCTAGTTGCTCTGCCTGAGCCCCTTAGCCAACCTTATGAATCGAAACCACCGGCACGACTACCTCTGATGCGGCGATCTTCATCTACTTCACCCCCTCCTCGAGACGGACTTCCACTGACTCTCCCTGCGCTGTGAGCGCGTCCGGCGGACCAGATGATTACTGGAGAAAGTTCCACTATTTCGCGAAGAGGAAGCGAATAGTCTTCATTTGGGCTGGAAAACCGCCTATGTGATCAATACGATGGAGTGGTTAAGTCACCAGCAACGATCGGAGGAGTCGCTATGCCCGCAAAGACGAAGAGCACCAAAGGCAGCAAGAGAGGTAAAGGAAGAGCGAAAAGCAAAAGAGGCGTGAACCAGGATCTGGTCAAATCGCTCGCGCACGAACTGCGCGCCGAGATCCTCGCGATCCTCAACGAACGGATGGCCAGCCCGAACGAACTGGCGAAGGAGCTGGGCGAAGGGCTGAGCCAGGTCAGCTACCACGTCAAAGTCCTCAAGGACTACAAAGTCATCACCCTGGTCAAGACCGAGCCCCGTCGTGGCGCGGTCGAGCACTACTACCGAGCCACTTCGCGTGCGTTCCTTACTGACCGAGACTGGCATGAGCTGCCCAAATCCGCCCGTGAGGCAATGAGCGCGGATCTGTTCCAGATGATCCTCGACGACGTCGTCGCTTCGCTCGAGGACGAAGTCTTCGACGAGCGCGAGGATCGGCACATGAGTTGGACCCCCATGTTGGTCGACGAGCAGGGCTGGAACGAGATCACCGGGATCCTTGGCGAGGCGCTCAAGCAGGTGCTCAAAGCTCAAGCGTCCAGCGTGAAACGGCTCGCGAAGTCGAAAGAGGACGGCATCAACATGTCGGTCTCGATACTCGGCTACGAGGTGCCTGAGAAAGCAGCGAAGAAACTGCCGAAGCGCAAAGCCAAAGCGTCCGGCAAAAAAGGCAAGTCGAAAGCCAAAGCCCGCAAGTAGGAGGGCTCACCTGGCGCACCCGGCAATCCACAGCCCATAGGCTTGTCGGCCTGTGGGCACCGATTCGTCAGCAGGTGGCTATGGCAGGCGACGCGGCTTCGGCCGCGTCGCCTGCTTTTTGGCTCTCGCCCTCGCGGTGGCGATGCTGGCTGCCGCCGGGTGCGGCAAGGGCGGCCACGGCGCCGAGACCGATCCCGAAAAGGGCCTCGACTCAGCGACCCTGAACGACGGCCTCTCGCGTGAGCTGACGACCCTTGCCGCCTACACCCGCGGCAACGGCCTGCTGCGCGGCCGCGAGCGGGCGCTCGGGCGGCAGCTGCGCGCTCAGGAGCAGGAATACGTCGATGCGCTGACCAAGGCGATCCGCGGCCTGGGCGGCGAGGTCGAAGCGGCGGCGGAAGAACTCGACCTCAGCCAGGCCAAGGACCAGGCGGCGTTCCTCGCTCTTGCCTACGAACTCGAAGGCGGCAGTCTCGCCTTCTATGAGGCCGCCGCGCCGCGCCTGAACACCCCGGCGCCCCGGACACTCGGCACCGCGCTCGCCGCCGGGCACGCCCAGCACCTGGTCGTGCTGCGCCAGGCGCTGGGCGCCGGGCGGGCAGCCTCGGTTCCGCGGGGATTCGACAGCGGTGAAGTGCCGCCACTGCATGACAACGGTCCGGGTGGTGGGGGATGATCCCGGCGTGACCGCCCCCCTCTACGCGATCGGCCGCTTCTGCTCGCGCCATCACTGGCCGACGATCGCCGTCTGGGTGATCGCCGCCGTCGTGCTCGTGATCGTCGGCCAGGCCTCCGGCGACAAGACCAACGACAACCTGACGCTGCCCGGGACCGGCTCGACCATCGCGACCGAACTGATGGAAGAAAGCCTGCCCGAACAGGCCTACGGCAGCAACCCGCTCGCCTTCGAATCGAAGGCCGGCCCGCTGACCGAACCGAAGTACGCGCAGGCGATCGAAGAATCGATCAAGCGCCTGGGTGCGCTGCACTACGTCAACTCCGCAATCAGCCCGCTGAGCAAGGAAGGCGTCGAAGCCGGCCTGCTGAGCAAGGACAAGACGGTCGCGTACACGCCGGTGATCCTCGGCGTCGGGCCGGGCGAACTGACCGAAGAGCAGGCCAAGGCGGTGCTGAACGCAGCTGACCCCGCCGAGAAGGCGGGTCTCGATACCTCCGTTGGCGCCTACGTCGGCCAGCAGCTCTCCAAGCCCGACACCGGGATCAGCGACGCGATCGGGATCGCCGCCGCGATCGTGATCCTGCTCTTCGCCTTCGGCACGGCGACGGCGATGGTGATGCCGATCGGTTCGGCGATCGTCGGCCTGGCGATCTCACTCTCGGTCATCCGCCTGCTGGAGAACGTGGTCGAAGTGCCGAGCGTCGCCGCGACCCTGGCGACGATGATCGGCCTCGGGGTCGGGATCGACTACGCGCTGTTCATCGTCACCCGCCACAAACTGCAGCTCGCCGAAGGGATGGACCTGCGCGAGTCGATCGCCCGCGCCACGGCGACCGCCGGCGGCGCCGTCGTCTTCGCCGGCTTCACCGTCGTGATCGCGCTCTGCTCGCTCTCCTTCGCCGGCATCCCCCTGGTCAGCACCCTCGGCTTCACCGCGGCGATCGCCGTCGTCGTCGCCGTCTGCGCCGCCTCGACCCTGCTGCCGGCGATGCTGGGAGCGCTCGGTCCGCACATCAACTCGATGCGCGTGCCCGGGACGAGCGCCGACCCCGACGAAAGCGAGCCGCACGGCTGGCGCAAATGGGCCCGCGGTGTCGCCCAGCGCCCCTGGCGCTCGGCGCTGGCGGCGCTGGCGGTCCTGATCGTCCTGGCGCTGCCGATCTTCCAGCTCGACCTCGGTCAGAACGACCTCGGCGCCCTGCCCAAGTCGACCACCGCGCGCCAGAACTTCGATCAGCTGACCAAGGGCTTCGGCCCCGGTGTCAACGGCCCACTTCTCGTCACGGCGAAGTTCAAGACGCCGGGAGAAGGCCAGAAAGTCCTGCCGGGTCTGGAGAAACAGGTCGGTGCTGCCCCCGACGTCGCCGCCGTCAGCGAGCCGAGCTTCGACAAAGCGGGGACCGTGGCGGTCTTCACGGTGATCTCCAAATCGGCCCCCTGGGCCGACGAGACCGTCAGCCTGGTCGAAGGGCTGCGCGATACGACGATCCCCGCAGCGCTGCACGGCACCGCCACCGCCGCCTACGTCGGCGGCCAGACCGCCGGCTACATCGACCTCGCCTCGCAGATCGCCGACAAGCTGCCGCTGATGATCGCGATCGTCGTCGGGCTCAGCTTCATCGTCCTGCTGCTCGCCTTCCGCTCGCTGCTGGTGCCGGTCAAGGCGGCGGCGATGAACCTGCTCTCGGTCGCCGCTGCCTACGGCGTGGTGACGGCGGTCTTCCAGCTGGGCTGGGGGGCCTCGCTGATCGGGCTCGACCACTCGATCCCGATCGTCAGCTTCGTGCCGCTGCTGATGTTCGCGATCCTCTTCGGCCTCTCGATGGACTACGAGGTCTTCCTCCTCACCCAGATGCGCGAGCACTACGAGGAGACCGAGGACGAGAAGGAGGCGGTGATCGAAGGGCTCGCCAACACCGGCCGCGTGATCACCTCGGCGGCGGCGATCATGGTCTGCGTCTTCACCAGCTTCGTCCTCAACGGCAACCCGATCGTCAAGGAGTTCGGCGTCGGCCTCGCGGTGGCGATCGCGATCGACTCGACCCTGGTGCGCTGCCTGCTGGTGCCGGCGATCATGGTCCTGCTCGGCCGCCGCGCCTGGTGGATGCCCCGCTGGCTCGGCCGCCTCGTCCCCCACATCAGCATCGAGGGCGAGGCCTACTTCGCCGC
>JAPVSJ010000124.1:0-61575 GCA_047519745.1 Actinomycetota bacterium
ACTCAGGGGGTTGGCCTTGCGGCGGCATGAAATCACGAAACTCCAGAAGGACGCAGGGAGCGTGGCGTGCTCTGCACGCGAGCGACCGAGGACGCCGAGATGCGCCGCGTCGTGTGCCTCTCAGCAGGTCTTGCGGGCGCCGGTCACCGCATTCCAGGCGCGGCCGAGTGAGAAATCGGCTTCTACGCGGAAGATGCCGGGGTGGCTGGCGCGGGCCACGGTCCACTCGCCGTGGCGGAGCAGGCAGCCGCTGCCGCGTTCGATCGACCAGTAGGGAGTGAAGGCGACGCGGACGAGGAATTCTCCCGGCCTGGTCACGTCGAGGGCGAAGCCGCTGTGGCCTACGGAGCGGACGTGGGCCGCTCCGCTGCCGAGTGGCTGCACCAACGGAGCCGGGTCGCGCACTTCGTAGACCCGCCAGTGGGCATCGCTCCAGCGAGGCTCGAGGTAGGGCGGACTGCTGAGGATCAGGCGACGCTCGGCGACCGAGGAATAGTCGAGCGGTGCATCGGGCAGGGCGACGTAGCGGATCGCGTTTGAGTGCAGCCAGGCGCGGTAGGCGCGATCGGTGAGCGCTGCTTCGCCGTCGTAGAAAATGTCGTCGCGGGTCGCGTCGAGCTGGCGCAGCCAGCCGCGAGCCAGTTCGAAGCTGGGCGCCAGGTAGGCCGACTCCCAGTGATTCGCCGTCGGCGGCACCTCGATCCGGGCGGCGTTGCCGTCATGGCCGCGCAGCCAGGTGGCGAGTGGGGTGAAGTAGGTCGAGGCGGTCGAGGGGTCGCCGACACTGCGGGCGATCTGGCTGACGCTCGCCGTCACCTGCCAGTAGAGGCCACCCGCCAATGCCAGTGAGAGCAACAGCACCGAGGCGCGTGAGAGGTGCGGGCGACGGGCGAGCATGACGGCGGCCAGGACGGGCCCGCCGAAGAGGGCGCCGAGTCGGACCGCGTTGCCGCCGATCGGGTTCGGCACGAGCACCAGCACGGTCGCGGCGAGCACGTAGGCGGCGAGCACGCGGCGCAGCTGGCGCTCCTCCGCCGCGAAGCCGCGGGTCAGCAGCAGCGCGGCGCCGCACCAGAGCGGGATCGCCACGTAGGAGGAGAAGGCGAAGGGGAACTGGCCGGATTCGGGGAAGGCCAGGTTGGGGATCAGGGTCAGGGCGATGGCGATCGAGGCTGCCCAGGCGGCTGCCGGCCCGCGGGTCCTGGCGTTGGGGAGGGGGTGTCCGGTCGTGCGCTGGGTTCCTCGCCGGGCGGCGGTGTGGCTCTCGCTGAGCCGGTCGGGCGAGGAACATGACGCCGCGCCCGACCGGACACCCCCTCCCCAACGCCACCCGCGGTAGAAGCGCTGGAGTTGGATGGCCGGGTCGCAGGCGCCTGCGAAGACGACGCCCGCCAAAAAAGCTGCCGCTACCGGGCTGGATAGGGCACAGGCTGCCGAGGCCATCAGGGCCAGCGGGGTGCGGTGGAGCTGCAGGGCTCGCAGCGACGCGAGGCCGAAGGAGACGCCTAGGGCGAAGGTGAGCTGACCGTCGGCGAGCAGCGTGACTACGCCGGCTGCGAACCAGAGGGTCGCCCAGCGGGCCGAGTCGCCCCAGCGGTCGCGGACGAGGCGGTCGAAGAAGTAGGAGGAGGCGATCACGGCGATCGCCCCGACCAGGCGCGGGCCGAGCAGCGCAGCCAGGGGCGGGAAGAGGACGCTGTAGGTGAGGGTGTAGTGGCCGCCGTACCAACTGCCGTTCCAGATCGCCAGGCCGCCGCGCTGGAACAGCTCGGTGCGGAAGACCTGGGCGGCGAGGTCGCCGACCTGGGGGTTCCAGGCGAACATCGCCGCCGCCAGGGCGGCGCTGAGCGCCACGGCGGGAAGCCAGTCGGGTCGGAGGAGCAGCTTTGACTGGAGCGTGGCCATCGGCGAGGGCCGCGAAGGATAAGGCGGCCGCATGCGAGGATTTCAAGGGTGAGTAAAGAAATCCTGGTGGTCCGCTGTGGGCTCGTGCCCTACGAGGAGGCGCTTGTCGCCCAGCGCTGGCTGCAGAGCGCCCGCCAGGAGGGCGAGGTCGCCGACGTGCTGCTGCTGCTCGAGCACCCGCCGGTCTACACCCGTGGCCGCCGCTCCACGAACGACGAGCTGCCAATGCAACGCGAGTGGTACGAGATGCAGGGCATCGAAGTCCACGACACCGATCGCGGCGGCCGGGTCACCTACCACGGACCCGGACAGCTGGTCGCCTATCCGATCGTCTCGTTGAAGCCCTACGGCGACGACGTCCACGAGTACGTGCGGCGCCTCGAGCGAGTGGCGATCGAGGCGCTGGCCGAGCACGGCGTCACGGCGAGCACGATCGAGGGGCTGACCGGCGTCTGGACCGAGGGGGAGACACCGGGCCCGGAAGCCGACCTCGGCGCGGCGCGCAAGATCGGCTCGATCGGCGTCCACGTCAGCCGCGGCGTCACCACCCACGGGCTGGCGATCAACGTCAACAACGACCTGCAGCCGTTCGAGTGGATCGTCCCCTGCGGAATCGACAACTGCCGGGTCACCTCGCTCGGTCGCGAGCTGGGCGCCGAGCAAGACCTCGGAGCCTTCGCCGACACCGTCGCCGCGCGCTACGGCGAGGTCTTCGAGCGGACTGCGACCGCAACCGAGCCCGCGGCCCTGGGAATCGACCTCGCTAGGCTCGGGATCGCATGAACGTTCCCCCTGAGACGAGCGCGACGAGCGAGGTCGCCGAGCGCGTCCACGTCACCCGCTCCCGCGCCAAGCCCGGCGGGACCGCTGCCGAGGGCGAGGGCGCCGTCCCCTTCCGTCGCGCCCGCAAGCCCCCCTGGCTGAAGGTGCCGGCGCCGGGCGGGCCGACCTACCGGCGGCTGAAGGCGGAGATCGGCAGCGACAACCTGCACACTGTCTGCGAGGAGGCCAACTGCCCCAATGTCGGCGAGTGCTGGGAGCGCGGCACGGCGACCTTCATGATCCTCGGCGACGTCTGCACCCGCCGCTGCGGCTTCTGCAACGTGCAAACGGGGGTGCCGACTTGGAACGACCCGCTGGAGCCGCTGCGGGTCGCCAACCAGGTGAAGAAGATGGGGCTGCGCCACGCGGTCGTCACCTCGGTCGACCGCGACGACCTGCCCGACTACGGGGCGAGCGCCTTCGTCGGCGTGATCCGCTCGATCCGCATGCAGGCGCCCGGCTGCAAGGTCGAGATCCTCACCCCCGACTTCCGCGGCCAGGAGATGCCGCTGGCGAAGGTGATCCACGAGCGTCCCGACGTCTTCAACCACAACGTCGAGACCGTGCCGCGCCTCTACCCGAAGGCGCGCCGCGGCTCCAAGTTCCTGCGCTCGGCCCGGGTGCTGCGGATGGCGAAGGAGATGGGCGGCGCCGACGTCGTCACCAAGTCGGGGCTGATGGTCGGCCTGGGCGAGTCCTTCGAGGAGATGGTCGAGACCTTCGGCATCCTGCGCGAGCACCGCGTCCAGGTGCTGACCGTCGGCCAGTACCTGCGGCCGACCGAGGACCACCTGCCGATCGAGCGCTACTGGCACCCCGAGGAGTTCGAAGCACTGGAGCGCGAGGCCTACGGGATGGGCTTCGAGTCGGTGGCCGCCGGGCCACTGGTCCGCAGCAGCTACCACGCCGACCAGAACCTGCCGCAGCCGGCCGCGGCCGTTTAGGCCACCCTCGGCCAGATTCTCTGCAGTACCCCAAGGGCGTTCTTCCAGGTGATCCGCTCGGCGTTCTCGGCGCCGTAGCGGTCGATCAGCGCCGCCTCCAGCAACGCCAGGTCCCCTGCGTCTTCGAGGCCGCCCATCGTCGGTTTGATGAAGCCGTCGAAGTCGCTGCCAAAGGCGACGTGCTCGTAGCCGCCGGTGATCTCGGCGATCTTGTCGATGTGCGTGCAGATGACCTCGAGCGATTCCTCGAGCGTCGTGGTCTCCTTCTTGCGAATCCCGTCGTTTAGCTGGTGCTGGGCCATGATCAGGCCGACAACCCCGTGGCGACGCTTGATCTCGAGCAGGATCTCCTCGTCGCACATGTACTGCTGCTTGCCGAAGCGGTAACCGGCATGGGTCGAGATCACCGGCACCTCGCTGTCGGGATCGATCTCGTCGAGCAGGGCGAGGGTCTCCCAGATCCCGCCCGGGTCCATGTGGCTGAGGTCGATCAGGATGCGGTTCTCGACCAGGCCGCGCACGACAGCCTCGCCGCGTGGGGTGAGCCTGTCCCTGCCTCGCTGCGGGAAGAAGAAGTCATAGATCGGGTCTGGCATGAAGGGCAGCGCGTTGGCGTTGGTGGCCACCTGACGGAAGAAGAGGTGTGCGACCGTGACGTAGCCGACGCCTCGCTTCGCCAGCTCGGCGCAGTTGGCCTCGATTTCGGCGTCCGTATCGCCGAGCAGACAGCCTCCCTCGACGGCGTGGACCAGCGCCGTCGCCCCGGCGGCGATGCAATCGTCGAGCTCCGCCCGGTTGTGGACCAGGCGCAGCTGCGAGCCGTCGTGGGTCGCCACCTCTCGCTCGACCGCTTCGAGGCTCCCGATCAGGTGGGGGAAGTAGCCGGCCTCAGGCGGCGCGGCGTAGTGCGTGTCGAGGTCCATCTCGTCGAACGGCTCGAGGTGGACCGACA
Source organism: Actinomycetota bacterium (assembly GCA_047519745.1). GTDB lineage: Bacteria > Actinomycetota > Thermoleophilia > Solirubrobacterales > 70-9 > VRUE01. The sequence continues at coordinate 4,624 of JAPVSJ010000124.1, forward strand.
TCGCCAGCCCCACTCCCCCCGCGCGCAGGGTCTCGGGCGTGACCCGGTAGGTCCCGTCCCAGCTGGGGTAGTTGCCGAGCCTGTTGGCGATTTTCAGGACCAGTGCCTGGATGCGGTCGCGGATCGTCGGCCCCGGCGTTTTCATCAACCTGGCCGTCGTCTCCGGGTCCATGTCGTTGATGACGCGCATCGGGTAGTGCGCGTGCAGGTCGGCGATCATGGCGGGCCAGCCTAGACGAACGCGGATTGAAAAGTCAAAGCTGTGTAGTGCGGCGCGGCGGCGCTATTGTGGCGCTGAGATGGCCGCCGCCCCAACGACCGTCGCCGAAGTGCTCGCCCGCCTCGAAGCGATCGACGCCGCGCTGCCGCCCGGCGACGGCGTCAAGTGGTTCAACAAGCTCTACCTCGAAGTGACGCAGCAGGTGGAGACGGCGGTGCCGACGGAGCACCAGGCGGCGCCCGGCTTCCTCGCGGCGCTCGACATCGTCTTCGCCGCGCGCTACTTCGCCGCTTTCGAAGCCGCGGGCGAGGGTCCGAAGCTGCCGGCGGACTACCCGTACCACGCCTGGAAGCCGCTGTTCGAAGCGCGCTTCGCGACCGGCATCGCACCCGTGCAGTTCGCGCTGGCGGGGATGAACGCGCACATCAACCACGACCTCTCGATCGTCGTCTGCGAGGCCTGCGCCGCGCGCGGGACCGAGCCGAGTGACGACGGCCCGGAGCACACCGACTACCAATCGGTGAACGGCCTGATCGCAAAGGTGGAGAAGAAGATGAAGGCGTGGATGATGACCGGGCTGTTGAAGGAGCTCGACAAGGTCTTCAACCCGGTCGACGACATCGTCGCCGTCTGGGATGTCGAAAAGGCCCGCGACGCCGCCTGGGTCGGAGCGGAGGTGCTCTGGTCCCTGCGCAAGCTGCCGCCCCTGCGCAAGGACTACGAAGGGGCGGACGACCGGGCGGTCGGCTTCGCCGGGCGGGCGCTGCTGACGCCTGTCGGGCTGGCCGGGTAGTAGCCCTACGGCGGGCTCGCGCGCACCAGCCACGCGCCTACAATTGACGGAGAGGGGCCATAGCTCAGCTGGAAGAGCGTTCGGTTTGCATCCGAAAGGTCGCGGGTTCGAGTCCCGCTGGCTCCATCTTCGGGTCCCGGCTGAAATCGGGATCGACGTAATCGCCAGCATCCCGAACGCCTATGCGCTGACCGTTGCGGGTTGGAACCAGGCGAAGGTGGAGCATGTTCCTCCCCGTGCCCAACTCACTAGCGGGAAGGACCGACATCGCACCACGATGACCTCTCCGTCCGACTCCGTGTACTTGACCTGAACGCGGTGGAGGATGCCTTCGAAGTCGGCTATGAGATCGTAGTCGCAGTCCTCGCCGAAGGGGAGGGAGATCGAGCAACCGCGGTCAGCCAGATCCGCCGCGACCTTGAGCTCGGCCAGATCACCTTTTTGCTTCAGCGGAGCCATCTCCGCCTAGACTACTCAGACAACTGTCACACGTGGGAAACGTAACTGTGCCAATTGTGAAACAAGTCGCGAGAGTGCAGATTCGAAGTTCAAGACTGGTCCGGCTGGCTCCACCGGCAGCCCGGTGCTACGGGTAGACAACCGCGTCTTCGACCAGTTCGGTGTCGAAGTCCAGGATTGCCGTGTTCAGCCCGGCGGCCGCGGGGAGCCCGACCTGGGCGTTGATCAAGCTGTCGACCGAGACCGGGGAATAGCCGGAAAGCGTCAGGACGCAGCCGTTGGCTTCCGGTGCGGCGAAGGAGTTGTCGACGTAGGTCCCGTTTTCGATGTCGAGCACTTCGTTGGGTGTGAACGAGAATTCGCCTTCGGTGCCGGTGATCGGCGAGTTGGGCGGCGGCGGGCTGGTGGTGCCGGTGATCAGGTCGAGCAGGATCGGTTCGGCGTTCGAGCCGATGTAGCAGTTGCTGCCGAGCACCGGGTTTGTCAGGTGGATCTTGACCGGCAGCGCGAGTGTTTCCGGCAGCGGTGGGGTGGGTGTGCCGGCGAGTTCGATATCGGCGTAGACCATCAGTTCGGGAGAGCCGAGCAGTTCGAGCAGCCAGGTGAGGCCGGTCAGGCCGATGATCCCACCGGGGACGGCCTCTTGCACCGGCGGCATGCCGCCGGATGCGTTGAAGTCGACTTCGTTGTTGGCCGTGATCCCGCCGCTGTATGTGATCGGGTTGACGATCGGGATCGTCTTGCTCCCCAGATGTAGTTCGCCGCTTGTGAAGACCGTGTGGAAGCAGGTCGCAATCAGCGGATTCTGGCCCGGGTTCGGGCAGCCGGCGAACTGTCCGTAGCCCGGCGCCGGGGTCGTTGTCGCCCCGGCGGCGGCCGGCGCCAGGGCGGTAAGCGCGACGAGCGCGGCCGCGATGACGAGCAGCTTGCGGATGTGCGCGAAGTCCATCGCGCAAAATTAGATCATAAAACTTGATTAATCGAGACCTAGGACCAAGGCCAACCAACGCGACACGGCGCCTACGGCCTAATCGTCGAAGTCGAAGTCCTTCGGCGGTTTCTGCTCGAACCAGAGTTGGTCGTCCTCGGGAGCCTCCTCGAGGAAGTCCGGGGTCTCCTCGAGCACGTCCTCGTCCTTGCCGGTGGAAGGCCGGGGCTCCGGCCCAGCCTCCTCCTCCTCGGCCTCAGTGGCCGCGTCCTCATACAGGGCCTCCTCCGCCTCCTCCGCCTCGACCGGCGCCTCCAGCGCCTGGTCGAGCTCGTCGGAGAGGCGCTTCTCGTCCCAGAAGTCGTCGTCCTCGTCATCCTCAATGAGTGGCTCGGGGGCGTCGGCGTCGAGGCCGGCGAGCGGATCGACCGGGGCCAGGCGCGGCTCGACCATCTCCTCCTCGACCAGCTCCTCCTCAGAGGGTGCCTCGGCCTGCGAGGCGGCGAGCTCCTCCTCGATGTCGAACATCTCGGTCGGCTGCTCGGCAATCGCCTCGCGCTCCTCGGTCGTCGGGCCGGTCGAGATCTCGGCTGCAGGCGTGGGCTCGGGCTCGGGCTCGGGCTCGGGCTCGGGCGGAAACCCTGGCACGGCCTCGTGTTCCATCGCCGGCGACTCCTCCTCAGCGGGAGCCTCGGGAGCAGACGCGCTCTCTTGAGGCGGCGGAGGCGGGGGCTCCTGCAGGTCCGCGATGTCGGGACGACGGGATCGGGGCCCTGGCTCCACATCCGCCGGCGCCGTCTCGGGGGGCTGTTCGATGAATTCGGTCGGCGCCTCGGCAAGCGGATCCGGCGTCGATCCCTCGTCGCCAGGCCGCTCTGCAGCGCCAAAAGCCTCGTCCTCGAGCTGCTTCAGCTCAGAGTCGTCGGCGCCGTGCTGGCGCTTCAGCTCCAGGTGCTCTTTGATCGCGTCGTCGAGAATGCCCATGCTGATCCCTGGGGAACCTAAAGACTATGCGGTTATCCTTGCTCTTGCGCGGCCTCTGGGACGAACCTCCCAGCCACGCACGCGGGGCTATAGCTCAGTTGGCAGAGCGCTTGGATCGCACCCAAGAGGTCGCCGGTTCGAATCCGGCTAGCTCCATCAGCAGGGACCGCCACGGTCCGGGGCGAAAAGTGACCGATGACGCTTGCCGCTGACCTTTCGTCGAGGACCTTGGGATTCGCCGGGGCAGTGGATCTCGCAGCCGCCGTTCTTCGGGACCTTCAGGGCCTGCAGGGCTCGGACCTGGCGATCCCGAAATCGCCCCTGATCTTGCGGACCGTGATGCCGGGAGGAGGCCCCGCGGTCACTCTCCGCCCGCTCAACTCAGACCTGTTCATCGACGACCCACATGAGTATGTCGGTGCCGCCTCGGAACTGACCGCGCTCTTGCGAGACTTGCGCGATAAGAGAGGCCAAATCAGCCGCGACCGGCTCGACCGAGTCAAGGCGGGACGACTGGTGAGTCGCAGCCTCTATACGACCGTTCAGGCAATGGGCGCGGGAATGGATCTGCTTCTTCCGCCAAATCAGGCGAGAAAGAATTTCGGAATGCGCTTCGAGGAGGTCGTCGAAGCTCTCTTTGCGGATCTCGGCCTTGGACAGGCTCCCCTCAACCTTGCGCTTCCGTACAAAGTGGCCGCAGGCGGTGAGGCCATTTTTCGTAATCAGGTTGACCTGGTCATCTCCCCGTCGCCACCCATCTCCTCCCGCCCGGACTTTCTGGATCCGGCGGAGGTGGTCGTATCGATAAAGACCTCGAGCAAGGATCGCTTCGCGAAGATCTTTCTCGACAAGGAGGTTCTGCGCTCCGTCACTGGCCAGAAGATCCCGGTTCTCGCCCTCTTTCACAATGATGTTCAGCGGGCTGGCTCTCATCGTATCTCAGTGACGTTCGTTGCCGGCAACTTCAACGCCTACGTGGAGACCTTCGGCCCTCTCGATGGCGTGTACTACATAGACCCGCCGCCGCACATATCGCGCAGGCCTTGGAGCAGCCATCTGAGAACCTTCGACGATCTGCTCCTTCACGACCTTTGGAAGATCGTCTTCCACAGAGATGACACTTAGCCACTATCTCCCGTTGCGAACTAACGCACGGTTCTTCGCGGACGCTGCTGCCGTCGCTTCAAAGGTCTCGATATTGCGAGCCTCATCGGCGTCGCAGTTCCTCAATCTCTCGATCGTGTAGTCGAGATACTGGTCCTCGATCTCCGTGCCCAGCCACCGCCGCTCGAGTTTCTCGGCGACGACAAAGGTCGTGCCCGATCCTCCAAACGGATCGATCACAAGATCGCCTTTGTCAGAACACGCCAAGACCAAGCGCCTGATCAGCTCTTCGGGCTTCTGAGTCGGGTGTGGGGTGCTCTCCTCCATACCGTTGTTCAGGACCGAGATCTCAAATACATCCTTCGGCTTCGCCCCAGCGGGATGCGGTTGCCAAACGTGAGGCTGATCGGTCCGATCCTTTGAGCCAAGCACAGAACTGTGCCCCTGCTGGTGACTTGGATAGCGCATCGTGTGCGAGTTGTAGGGCACTCGAACGGCATCCTGGTTGAAGCGAAAATTCTTCGACTTGCGGAAATGCAAAATGCTCTCGTGCGCACGTCCCCAATCGGTTTTCCAGGGCGCATGCTTGTTGCGGTAGTGCCAGACAAGCCAGCGGCAATGGGTGAAGGATTTGTCGCCGGCGACCTTCAGGTAGGCGAGATTCTCAGACCATCCGCAGATGAAGGCGCTGCCATCGCTCTTGAGCACCCTTGACAGCTCTGCCATCCACTGGGTGCACCATTGCACGTATTCATCGAGAGATCCGAAGCGATCCCAATGAATCGCGTTCGTTCCATAAGGGGGATCCGCGATGGCCAGGTCCACGGAGTTTGAATCGAGGCTTTTCAGCCACTCCACCGCGTCTTCCCGCCGCAGCGTTCCCAGGCTGGTCTCGTATACGGGTCGATCGTCCACGGAGCGCGCATCATGCCAGCTGCCGCGGCGCAAGTGGGCTTTATGTGGGCGGGCATATCGTCGTCGCCCTCCAGGGTGTGGGTCCAGTACGGGGCGCGCTCGGGCACCGCGCGAGCGAACCAGGCCTCGGGAAGGCCATCGAGCACCTCGGCGGTGAACAGATGAAAGCCGCGCGGCCGCGCCTCGGGCCGGATCGTTCGCTGGACCAACATCACCGGCCCCACGAATTCGCTCGGTCAGCTCCTCCGATGGGACACACGCAAGAGTCTAGGAGTGTCATCCTCACAGCGGACAACCCCAAACGAGGAGGGCTTATGTATGCACGCGTGGCAACGTTCAAGGGTGGCGACGGAGCAAAGGCTGCCGCTGAGATCAACGCTCGCAACGAGGCTGAGGGCGGCCCGCCGCCAGGGCTGCCGGCAAAGAAACTCCTGATCCTCAACGACGCCGAGAGCAAGAAGGCGATCGCGATCGCCTTCTTCGATAGCGAGGAGGACTACCGCCAGGGCGACGAGACGCTGAACTCGATGACGCCGCCGAGCGGGGACAACGACATGGGCGAGCGCGTCGCCGTGGAGAAGTTCGAGGTGGTACTGGAACTGGAGGTCTGAGCCAGGGTCGAGCCGGCCCCGGGCGACCCGCTACTCCCGGCTCAATCGCTCGCGAGCGATGTAGAGGGCCAGGGCGACCAGCGGGACGATGATGTCCGCGTAGAGGACCGGGCCGGTGTTGTCGGGGTCGTGGTTGTCGTTGACGATCTCCTGGTGGACGTGGCCGAAGGCGTCACCCCACAGGGAGATCGTCGCGACGACGACAATCGCCAGCCAGTAGCGGTCCCTGAACCCGATGCCTCGAGAGATGGAGCCGGCCCCGACAAGGGCCACCAGCCCATAGAACGTAGATCACAGCCGCCTCCTCGTCCTTAACCGCGCCCGCTCGATCGCCTCGGCGTAGGTGCCGTGTCGGGTGCTCGACGGGGGGCGGATGGCGATTCCGTAGGCCTGCTTCATCGCCGTTGCCAGGGCCCGCTTGAAGGTCTGGCCGTGCCAGGCGTGGGGCTCGGCGGCGCGGCCGACGTGCAGGTGGACGAGCTCGTGGAGGAGCGTCTCGAGGATGTCGCCGGGGCGGATGCCGGGGTGGGCGGTGACCTGAAGGCGGAACTCGGTGGGGACGGCGAAGCCGAGGCGATTGGGGCGCCTGGCGGCTCTCCGCACCTTCAGCTCGGGCCTGTGCGTCGCCAGCGGACCAGCGGCGAAGACCGGCAGCGCGCGCAGCCTTTCGAGCTCCTGATCCAAGGCCACACCAGCGACCAGGTAGTAGGAGCGGGCGCGGCGGGGTGCCCTGGCAGGCGTTCGGCGCGGCGGGGCGGGGACTCTCTGCTCACTCTTCGTCGCTCGGCGAAGGAACCTGGTCACCATCGAGAGCGGAGTCTCCACCTGGCGGCGGACGAGAGCTGGCAATGAACTCGATACCTGATTAGGTATCATACTGGCCATGGATTCACCAAGCACGCTCGTGCGCGAGGCTCGCCTTGGCGCTGGTCTCTCTCAACGCGCGCTCGCGCGGCGGGCCGGCACGTCACAGCCCGCCATCGCCCGCTACGAGCGGGGCGCGGCGACGCCATCCTGGGAGACGCTCCAGCGGCTCGCGATGGCGTGTGGTCGGCGGGTCCGAATCAGTGCCGAGCCGATGCCCGACCCGCACGACGTCGAGCTGGCGGAGCTTCTCCTCGGCCTCACGCCAGAGGAGCGCCTCCGAGCACTTCGACGCTACGCCCGTCTCCATGAGCTTGCCCGGGGGCAGGCGTGAACGAACTCGACCCCGAGAAGCTTCTCAGCTCGCTCGTGGACCACGAGGTCGAGTTCTGCGTCATCGGGGCGGTTGCCGCATGGCTGCAGGGCAACCCGACGGTCACGCTCGACTTGGACGTGATGCCCAAGCGGGAGCTCGACAATGCCGAGCGCCTCGCGGCGGCCCTCAACTCCCTTGGTGCCCGCCCGCCAGGTGGAGACGGCAAGACGGAGTTGGAAGGCGCGGACTTCCTCGGGTGGCAGTCCCAGCGCTTCGACACCGAGGCAGGACCGCTGGACGTCGTTCCGCATGCCGCGGCGATCGGCGGGTTCGACGACGTCGCGACGATCGAGCTGGCGCTCGGCGATATCTCCGTTCGCGTGATCACGATCGACGAGGTGATCGCCTCCAAGGAGGAGCTTGGACGGCCGAAGGACACCGCGGCCCTCCCGGCCCTCTACGCCACGCGTGAGGCACTGCGCCAGAAGAAACGCGCACCTGGCGACTAATCGACGGTTCAGCCGGGAGAAGGCGCAGCGATCCAGCGTGCATTGACTCCGAGGTGGTCGCCCAGGCGCTCGAGGTGCTGGTCGAAATGCAGGATGCCGATGCCCGCACTCTGCGCGGCCGCAGCAACCGTCAGGTCGGTGAGAGGAAAGCGGTGGGCACCATGCGAGCCGCTGCCTGCCAGCTCGCGCATTGTCGCCAGTGCCCCGCGCTGCACACTGCGATCCACGGGGATCTCACGCAGGCTCTCCAGAGTGCGCTCGACGGCGGCGATTCCCTCGGGCCCCCTGGCGTCGACCATCAACTCGTAGCGCACGGGCCAACACCAACAGATATCGCCGCGCTCGACGGCACTCAGCAGCAAACCGCGCGCACGCGGATCCCGGCGGGCCTGCATCCAGGCTGAGGTGTCGGCCAGCACGGGACCGACCCCATCCCAGAGCCGGACGGACATCAGCCCGGCGGCGCGTTCAGACGATCGATCGCGGCCAGGTCGAGGTCGAACTGCCCACCGTCCATAGCCTCGAATAGCGCCTCGGTGGTGGCCCGGCGGTCGCGCCCAGCCTCCAACTCGGCCTCTGCCCCCTCAACAGCAAGTCGGCGCAGCAGGGTCGCATCCGCCTCGCGCGTGCCGGTCGCAGCGCGCACGCGCGCGAGGGCCTCCCCCAACTCGGGGTCAGCAGTGACGGCGATTCGCGGGTGCTTGGAAGGCATGAGGGAAATAGTGTAACTCGTTAGAGTCACTCCACAAAGCGTCGAGGTCCCGGACGGCGCTGACCGCCCTATCGAGAACTCGTCCTCGGCTCAACGAGCGCCGCGGCTGAGCGCCGGCGACAGAGCCCTCACGCCGGCGATTCGGGGGGCGTGGCTCCGAGCCGTTCGGGGAAGCGCGGCAGGCCGTCGTCCGGCACCGGCGCCCAGGGCGCGGCGAACGGGACGAACTGGTGGACACCCGGGCGGATGCCGGGATCCTCGTCGAGCGCGCCCATGCGGACGGCGACCATCGCCGGGTCCTCGGGGTTGGTGGTCGAGATCTGGCTGCCGCACTCGCCGCAGAAGGACTTGATCCAGCCGCCGTTGCCAGGGTCCCAGGAGCGGATCAGGTCCTCGCCCGAAACGGTGCGATAGGAACCCGGAGCGCCCAGGGCGGTGACCGAGAAACCCGTACCGGTGCGGCGCTGGCAACGCTTGCAGTGACAGTAGAGGGCACCGAGCAGCGGCTCGGAAACCTCGAAGCGCACCCCACCGCACATGCACCCTCCGGTCAGCGGCAATCGGGGATCGGCCATTTCGCCACCATACCGAGGTGGCAAGTGCCCCAACGGGCCATGGTGCCGTGGGGTCAGCCGTCCTTTCGGGAGACCGGGGCGAGGCCCAGAACGTCGAGGACGTGGTACCGAAAGAATTCTTCGACCGTGAGGCGGCCTTCCGAGCGCATGGAGCGAGTGGAGAGCCCACCGATGCCGTAGTACTCGGACAGCAGCACGCCCAGTTGCCTGAAGGCCAGCGAGCCGAACCTGAGGTCAGCGATCAGGTCGCTACGTGGAGAGATCGGCTTCCCCCGTGCCGGCGCGAACTCCGCAAGCTGAGTCATGAACAACTCGAGCGTCGGGTTCCGTGCGCCCGGCTTGGGGTTTCGCCCCTCCCTGACTTTCACGTTAGGCAATATATATCCTAAAAGAATCTAGCGGCGGTAAACAGGTACGGGAACGGGTTTCACCATTGCGCTTTTAGGCAATAAATCACCTAACCTGTTGTCCGCCGTGCGGGAAGGCTGCTCTTGGCCATGCCTCCTCGCCGCCAGGTCAAACCGCGATCGCCTGATCACGCCGCCCTGGGGCGCGCGGTCCAGGAGCTGCGGCAGGAGGCCGGACTGACCCAGGAGGAGCTGGCCGATCGCATGAACACGGAATCCCCGACCGTCGGCAAGCTGGAGCGTGGAGTCGCCAACCCGACCTTCGTCTCGCTGCTGCGAGTGGCGCGAGGGCTGGATGTCGGGCTGAACGAGGTCTTCGCCCGCTTCGACCGCATCCGCCGCTCAGGCTCCGGCGAGTGACACTGGCCTGCCGCCCTCGACGCTCGCCTAAACGAGCAGCCCGGCCACGAGCAGCACCACACCGGCGGTCGCCGCGGCGCCGCCTACGCCGAGCAGCCAGCGGCGGCGGGCGATGATCGAGACAGAGGCGAGGACGATGCCGACCTGGAGGCCGACCTCGGCCAGCTCGTAGAGGACGTGCTGGCTGTTGGCGTCGTCGGTGTGGTGCTCGTCGGCCAGGATCTGGGCGTTGAGGTGAGTGTCGATCGGGGTCAGCTCCCGGGCCACGCGGGCCTCGTGCCGATTGGCCGCGATCGCCGCCTGACCCTGCTGGAGGCTGCCGGCCGCGAGCGTCCGCAGCAGCACCGAGTTGCCCCTGGCGATGTCGATCTTGACCCGGTTGCTCTCCAGCTGCGCGGAAGCGTCGGCGCGGTGGGTCTCGCCGGTGATGACCTCCTTGACCGCCTCGTTGGAGAGGAACACGGCGACGGCGAGGAAGGCCGCCATCAAGGCGACGACCATCGCCACGTTGCGCCCGTAGTGCGGACCGAGGTGGCTTTCTTCGCCGCTCGCCACCTGGTGCCCCTGCTCGAAGCGCTCATATGATTTGTGGGCCTCCATCGTGTGGCGCGAGCCGCGCCGGATACTCGCACCAAAGCTGCCACCGGCGCGTTCACTCGACGGCGTCGCCGATACTTGCAATGGTCTGCGCCCATGCCTGAACCGGTAAAGCACGACCGGCGCTACATGCCCGGCCTCGACGGGCTGCGCGCGATCGCGGTGATCGGGGTGATGCTGTACCACCTCAAATTCGGCTGGGCCGAAGGTGGGCTGCTCGGAGTGGGTGTGTTCTTCACCCTCAGCGGCTACCTGATCACCGACATCCTGCTCAACCAGGTGAGCAAGGGCGGGATGAAGCTGAAGTCGTTCTGGCTGGCGCGCGCCCGCCGCCTGCTGCCGGCGCTCTTCCTGATGCTGATCGTGGTGACGGCGTGGGTGACGGTCATCGGCCCACACCAGCCCGCCGACTTCCGCACCGCCGCGCTCAGCGCCGTCGCCTACGTCAACAACTGGTGGTTGATCTTCCACCACGTCTCCTACTTCGAACGCTTCGCCCCGCCCTCGCCGCTGAACCACCTCTGGACGCTCTCGGTCGAGGAGCAGTTCTACATCCTCTGGCCGTTCCTGCTGATGGCGGGGCTGCGCTTCGTCCCCGAGCTGAAGAACACCACCGGGGTCCGACCCCGCCTCGCCGGCGTCACCCTGATCGCGGCGGTCTGCTCGGGGATCCTGATGGCGATTCTCTACCACCCCTCGCTCGATCCGTCGCGCGTCTACTACGGGACCGACACGCGGGCGCTCGAGCTGTTGATCGGCGCCGCCCTGGCGATGGTCTGGCCGAGCCGCCGCCTACACGCACGCATCACGCCGCGCGCGCGGCTGATGGTCGAGGCGGCTGGCATCGCCGGCCTGGTCGTGATCGGCCTGATGTTCTGGCGCACCACCGAGTTCTCGCCGTTCCTCTACCGCGGCGGCTTCGCCGTGCTCGGGGTGGGCTCGGTCCTCGCCGTCGCCTCCCTGGTTCACCCGGCCTCGCGGCTCGGTCCCGTAATCGGCTGCAGGCCGATGCGCTGGATCGGCGAACGCTCCTACGGCATCTACCTCTGGACCCTGCCGATCGTCGTCCTCACCTCGCCGCAGGCCGCGCACGGCCCCGACCTGCTTCGCGCGATCCTCCAGGTCGCCGCGATCCTCGCCGTGGCGGAGCTGTCCTGGCGCTACGTCGAGAACCCGATCCGCCACGGAGCCCTCGGCAGGCTGTGGGCGCAATGGAAAGCGGGGGAGTTGCGTCGTGAGCGGATGGACCGCTGGGGCTGGGCCGGCCTCGTCGGCGCCGGCCTCGTCGGCGCGATCGCCGTCGCCGGTCTCGCGGGCGTCGGTGTCTCGAGCAACGCAAACGTGATCGGCGCCGAACCGGTCGCCAAGACCGTCACCGTCAAGAACGTGCGGAGGGCGCCGCTGGCGACCTCCTGCAAGGCGGTCGTCCACATCGGCGACTCGACCTCGGAGGGGCTCATCTCCGACAACTACCTGCCGGATCGCAAGCAGCAGATCAGCGCCCAGTACGCGCGGGTCGGCGCCGCCACGCAGCACTTCGCGATCGCCGGGGCGCTCTCGATCTACGAGAACTTCGAAGGGGAACCGAACGCCCAGGAAGTGGCCGAAGCGTGGAAGAACGAGGGGTTCAAGGGCTGCTGGGTGCTGGCGCTTGGGACGAACGAGGCGGCCGACGTCGCGGTCGGCTCGAAGTTCACCTACGCCGACCGGATCGACAGCATGATGTCCACGATCGGCAACGAACCGGTCCTGTGGGTGAACGTGAAGTCGCTCGTCACCAACGGTCCCTACCAGGAGAAGAACATGAGGTCGTGGGACGAAGCGCTGCTCGAAGCCTGCGACCGCCACCCCTACATGCGCATCTACGACTGGGCTGCCGACGTCAAGGACGCCTGGTTCATCCCCGACGGCATCCACTTCACGACGCCCGGCTACAGGGCGCGCAGCAGGCTGATCGCGGACGCCCTGCTCGAAGCCTTCCCGAACACCGGCCCGACGGCGATGACCGACAGCAGGGACTGCGTCGTCTCGGCCTCCGCGTAGGCGCGACGCGCGTGTGGGTAGCCTTGGCGGGGTGCCCGGTCCGGCAAGTCGTGTGCTCTCCAAGTCGCAGCACAGCGAAACACTGCCGCGAACGTTGACAGCTCGTTAGCCTTTCCCGAATCTCGCGGTGGATCGGAAAGGGAATTGCGCTTGCGCTCGTGACCTTGGGCGCCACAGGGGTTTTCGGCGCACCGAGCGCCGCGGGGCAGGCCGTCCCCTGGGGCTACAGCTGCATCCCCGCCTCGGAAGGCGTGCCGCGGACCAGCGCGACCTGCGGGGCGACGCTCGTCGACGGCCAAGCTATCCCACCGCCGAACGCGCCTGCCGCGGTGAAGGCGGCGATCGCCGCCGCCAACGACATCGCCGGCAGGCCCTACGTCTGGGGCGGCGGCCATCTGAGCTGGACGACCCACGGCTATGACTGCTCGGGCGCGGTCGGTTTCGCCCTGCACGGCGCCGGGCTGCTCGAAACGACGATGGTCTCAGGGCAGCTCGCCCATTGGGGGTTGGCTGGGACCGGCCGCTGGATTACCGTCTACGCCAACGCCGAGCACGTCTACATGGTCATGGCCGGCCTGCGCTTCGACACCCGCGACGACCTACCAGGCGTGAGCGGGCCACGCTGGCACACCGAAAGGGTCGAACCGCGCGGCTTCGCCGCACGCCACCCGACCGGCCTCTGAGCCGGACCCCCTTCAGCCAGCCGAGAGCTGCTTGGCGAGGCGCCGCATCGATTTGGCGTTGACGCGCCGCACGAAGGCGCGGGTCATCGGTGGGATCAGGCGTTCTGCCCGCGCCGTCTCGAGCCACTCCAGCTCGAAGGAGACCTTCGTCCTGCCATCGGGCAGCTCCTCGAGCCGGTAGGTGCCGCGGGTGTGGCGCCTACCGCCGTTGCCAATCCCCTCCTCGACGATCCGGGTCGGCCGCTCGGCCTCGACGATCTCGAAATCGGTCCAGTCCTGCGAGCCGACCGTGTTCGCCTTAGCCTCCGCCTTGGCGCCGACCCCGCGCGCCGGCCCGGAGAACTTCCACTTGACGAGCAGATGATCGGTGAAGCTCTCATGATTAGCCAGCACGTCGAGGAAGTCATAGACCTCTACAAGAGGCCTGGCCACCACGGTTGAAACGGTCACCGGCTTCATGTCTCGATCCTATGCGCGCGGGGCGGTCCATCGCCGAGACCGCAAAAACCCTTCTTCAGGACGGGTTTTTGCGGTTTCGGTGCTCGGTCGGCTGCCTTTTACCTAATTTTGACCTGCCGCTTACGCGCAGCCGCGATGCTGACTCCCTCACCCAGACGAAGGAGGCACGGCATGGCCCAGATACTGATAGTCGCCGATCCGCCAGGCGAGGACGCCGGCACGGTCGTCTACCGAGAGCGGATCGCGAGCAGCGATCTCGAGTCGAACCACTTCTCCGGCCAGCTCGTCGAGCGGGTCGGCTGGGCGGTGCGCGACGCCGACCGGCTCGAGCACCACAACCTGCTCCCGATGACGGCCGAGCCGATCCCAGGTACTCAGCCCAACACTTAATTGAGCGCTTCCCTCGGCCGACCCGGCGGGAATCTAAACGAGGTGCTCGGTCACCTACCCTTCTGCCCATGGGCGCGCGCCGGGCAAAGCTCACCCTCGCGACAGGGGTCGTGGCTATCGCGATGGGGCTGGCTGTATTCGGCTGCGGTGGGACCGCGCCTTCGGCTCCCCTTGCCCAGGTCCACCCGCCGGCGCACAGCCGGATCGCCGAAGAGAAGCCGCCGCGCCCACAGCCCCCTTATGACGTGCTACCCAAGAACCCGTCCGAGGCGAAGCGGGCGGAGCCGGCTCCCGAACCAGCGCCCAAGCCAAAGCCGGTGCCGAAGCACCTCGACCCCTCGGAAATGCCGGCCGCCTCGGCCGGGACCAACGGCTCCTATGTCCCTCCCCCCGCATCCGAGCGGGAAACGATCACGCCGCGCACGATGGCGAAGCTGGAGGACCGGGCCGCCTCCGGCAGCGCGGTCCTGCTCAGCGGGGTCGCTCTCGCCCCACCGAGCGCACCACAGCGGATCAAGGCGGCGATCAGCGCGGCCAACATGATCATCGGCCGCCCCTATATATGGGGCGGCGGCCACGCCTCGTGGTACTCGCGCGGGTACGACTGCTCCGGCGCGGTCAGCTACGCGCTTGCCGGCGGCGGCTTCCTGACGACCCCGCTCACCTCCAGCCAGCTCGAGTCCTGGGGGGCGCCCGGGCCGGGTCGCTGGGTGACGGTCTACGCCAACGCCGGCCATGCCTACGCGGTGATCGCGGGGCTGCGCTGGGACACGGTCGGCGATGCGCGGGGCACGGGGCCGCGCTGGCACCCTGCGCTTCCCTATCCACAGGGCTTCGTCGCCCGCCACCCGCCCGGCTTCTGACGCGTGAGCGGAACGGCGGAGTGGGACAATCACCGAATGCCCCAGTCCATTAGCGCGCTTGCCCGCGACGCAGTGGCGCAACTCCGGAAATCTGGACATAGGCGCTATCTCCTCGGCATAACTGGCCCGCCCGGCGCGGGAAAGTCGACCTTGGTCGAGGCCCTCATAAGGGTCTGCGCTACTGAGCTCGGCAGACAGAACATCATCGGCCTACCAATGGATGGCTTTCATCTGACGACGCAGCAGCTGACGCTTGCCGGCCTGCGCGACCGCAAGGGCGCACCGGAGACGTTCGACGCCGACAGCTTCATCTTCGCCCTCCGGCAGCTCGCAAACGGCGAATCGACCTTGAAGTGGCCCAAGTACAGCCGTGAGTTGCACGAACCGATCGCCGACGCGATCACGATACCTCCGAGCACCCAACTGATCTTCGTCGAGGGTAATTACCTTCTCCTGGACGACGAGCCATGGCGGGACGCGAGAGATCTCTTTGGCTCCATCTGGTACGTCGAAGCAGAGATGGACACGATCCAAGCACGTCTACGGCAGCGGCAGATCGAAGGCGGGAAGAACGCCGCTGATGCCGATCATCATGTGCTGCAGACGGACTTGACCAACGCCGCGCGGGTGGAGGAGACCAAGCACCTGGCAGATCGCGTCGTACAGATCAGCGGCGCGGATCCTGAGCTGGGCGGCCTCAAGGATCCGGCAACCGGCCGACCAATCGTGCTGGATTAGGGCCGCACGCCGGAGCGACGGTTGCGTGCGGCGCCGTCGGTATAAATCGTTTCCAATTTCACACTTCGCTCGGTCGCCGAGGGCACCGAGATCACGGCGACGAAATCTCTGTCGCCGACCTCGTGATGCAGATGCCGCCACTTTTCAGAGAGATACCAGGCGGCACCAATGGTTCCAACTGGACCCACTCCCGCCACGAGGAACCACTTGCGCTCGGGCTTGTCCCGCGGTTCAGGCGTGTGTCTCAGGATCAAACCCATTTGGCGATCAGGGTCACTCTTGAACTCGGAGCCATCGGGAAGCCGGACGAACTCCGAGTCGTTGGGATCTGGAACAAGCTCAAAGAGCGGGCGCTCGGCCGTTGACAAGTACAGGTGAGTGCAGTCATTGCTGCTAAGGCCGACCGAGATAAAGCTGCAGTCGCATTGGTGCACGGCGGTTGCATCTCCACGTAACTCCAGGCCTCCGCGCCGGCTTGCCTCGACAAGTCCGGCAAGGTAGACGAGTGCTTCCATGTCGTTTGCCGCAACCGCGCGCGGAATGTCCACACGGTGGACGGTGTTTGAGAATTGCTTCTTTGACTTGGCGAACAACCGCTGGGGATTGTGAGCCGAAAGCGACTCCAGCACCTCGGGGGCGAGCACGAACTCCGGGAAGACGAACACTGCACCCTGCTCGATCATCTCCCTGCCAAAAAAAGCGTTGGAGACGGTATCGAAGTACCGGCGATGGAGAATCTGCAACAGAAGCAGTGAGGTGAGGAAGATGAACGACGCACCGATGGCCACGACGACTTCGCGCCAGGGCGTGGGGATTGCCAGTGAGATCGCAATCAGTGACACCCCGACCACGGCACCTAGGGCCTCTACGTTGACCAGCGATTCGAGTCGTGGTCGGTGCACGTCACTCAGCTTCGTGATCTGAATCAACTCGCGCGCCGTGGCGCTCACACGACTGAGCCGCGATGCCCGCGGCGCGGTCCAGCGCATCAAGGGGCGAGTATCCGGTCGCAACGAAGTAGGCGTAAGCACCATGCAAGATGTCCCCCGCCCCAACGGTGTCGCGCGCAGTGACCCGCGGCACCGGTAGCGCCGATCGCCGATCGCCGATCGCCGTCAGAATCGACTGCGAGCCGGCGGATACCGCCGCAACGTCCGCGCCATGCTCCGCTATTCGCTCCAGCAAAGCGGCGGCATCGACCGTCGGGTCGAGTGACCGTGATGCGATCACGTGATCACACTTCGCAATCAGATCGAAGACATGCGGCTTGTCACTGCCGGGATCGATGACGACTGACACCCGTCGATCCGAAACTTCGCTCAAGACCGACTCGACCAGAGCTGGATAATGCGCGTCGACCACGACGACATCGATGGCCCCCATCTCCGGCAGGCGCTTGACCATTGCCTCCTGATCGAATCCCTTCGCATTAAGGGAGACAACGGTGCGCTGACCGGATTTGTCGACGACTGCACTCGAGGTGGGCAATTCTCCCTCGCTCACCAAATCGACGACCTCCACACCGAGCTCGGCGAGATCTTCGGCGGCGGCGTTGGCTAGGGGTCCATTTCCGATGGCCGTCAATAGCCTGGCCTGCCCGCCAAGCGCAGCGAAAGCCGCAGCGGCGTTGGCAGCTGGACCACCCGCTCCCGTCCAACGAGCCCGAGCCTGAATCTTCTCGTCAGCACGCGGAAAGCACTCCACGTAGTGAACGAGGTCGAACGTCGTCAGCCCAATAAACAGGCCCGTGGGAGTTGAGTGGGACCGCACGAGCGTGTGAGACTAACGTGGATTTCGCCGAGCAGGCGGTGCTGTGCAAGAGTGTCATCGATGGCTGGCGGCGAGTGGTCTGATCCGGGACGCGTCGCCGAGTACCTCTCGCGCGAGATTCCGCACCGGCTGACGGCGGAGCAAATGCTGCTGGAGGCGCTTCCCCCGCGGGTCGAGCGCTTCCTCGACCTCGGCTGCGGCGACGGGCGAATGGTCGCGCTGGTGCGCGGCCGCCACCCCGAGGCGAGGGCGATGGGGCTCGACGCTTCCGACACGATGCTCGCCCGCGCCGCGGAGCGGTTCGCCGCCGACCCGCTGGTCGAGCTTCAGGCGCACGATCTCGGCCTGCCGCTACCGGTCGAGGGCCCGTTCGACGCGGTCGTCTCCGGGCTGGCGATCCACCACCTCGAGGACGAGCGCAAGCGCGATCTGTTCGGCGAAATCCGCGCGCTCCTCGCGCCGGGTGGAGTCTTCGCCAACCTCGACCTTGTCAGCTCGGCTTCGCCCCAGACGCACGAGCGCTTCCGCCGCGAGATCGGCCGTGCCGAGGACGACCCGAGCGATCGCCTTGCCGACCTCGGCGAGCAGCTGGGCTGGCTGCGCGAGATGGGATTCCGCGAGGTCGATTGCCACTTCAAGTGGCTGGAGCAGGCCCTACTCGTGGCGCTCGCCTGAGCGGCCACGCTGGAAGCCGACCAGCTGCTCGACGAAATCGCCGTAGAGATCGGGGCGCACGGCGTCGGGGCTGACCAGAGCTTCGACCGCCAGGCCGATGCCCAGGGCGCGCAGGACGAGGGCGAGGTCGTCGGGCGACATCGAGAGCGTCGCCCCCGCCTCCTCCTGGTAGCCGGCGATGTAGCGGGAGACCGCCTCGCGCAGGGACGCCGAGCGCGAGCCGAAGCGACCGGCCAGCTCGGGGTCACGACCGGCATGGGCGATGAACTCCATATGAAGGACGAACGACTCGCGATCCCGGGCGAAGCGCTCCATCCACTGGTCAGCCAGAGCCCGGGCGCGTGCCTCCAGCGGGGCGTCGGCATCGATGTCGGCCTGGGTGGCGGCGAGCTCCTGGGCGCGCTCGGCCATGTAGTCCTCGAAGACGGCGAGGAAGAGGTCGGCCTTGCCGTCGAAGTTGGAGTAGACGGCGCCGTGCGAGTAGCCGGCCTGCTCGGCGATCTCCTCCACCGAGGCGCCGTTGTAGCCACGACGGGCGAAGACCTTGGCCGCGGTGGCGAGCAGCTCGGCTCGGGTGCGGGCCTGCTTCTCGGCACGGGTTTCCCTTTTCGGCTTGGCGGTCATTCAGATTGGATCTGTAACTCGAATGATGATATTAATCCCACCGTGGGACAGGTCGAAATGAGCAACCCGTTGCTGACCCTCGAGCGCTGGCTCGAGGAGGCAGTCGAGGCCGGGGCTGCCGCGCCAAGCGCGATGACCCTCGCGACCGTGGGCGATGACGATCGGCCATCGGCGCGCGTGGTCTCGCTCAAGCGCCTCGAGCCCGATGGCCTGGTCTTCACCACCGGACTCTGGACCCGCAAGGCGGCTGAGCTTCGCGCCAATCCCCAGGTAGCCCTCGTCTTCCACTGGCCGACGCTCGGCCGCCAGGCGCGGATCGAGGGTCGCGTGGAGATCGCCGAGCGCGAGCTCGCCGAGGAGCTGTTCGCCGAGCGGCCGCGCAGCCACCAACTGCAGGCGATCGTCTCGCACCAGGGCGAGGCGATCACGGATCTCGGCCCCTTGCGAGCCCGGCTCGACGAGTTGAAGTCCGAGACGGCCGACGATCCGATCCCCTGCCCCACCGAGTGGGGCGCCGTCCGCGTCAGGCCCGACGCCATCGAGCTCTGGAGCGAAGGAGACGACCGCATCCACGAGCGCCGCCTCTTCGAGCGCGCTGGCGACAGCTGGACGGGGACTCTGCTCGCGCCCTGACCAACGGTTTAGCGGTTCGAACTGGAGGGTACTTCCGTTCCATGACCACCGCCGGAGCACTCTTCCTGATCGCCGTGGGCGCGATTCTGCGTTACGCGACCAACCTCCATCTCAAGGGAGTCAGCCTCGACACGGTCGGGCTGATCCTGATGATCGCCGGCGCGGTCGGGCTGATCGTCGGCCTCTGGCAGTGGGGGACGATGACTCGCCGCCGCCGGGAAGGCGACATCGTCGTTGACGATCGGCGACAAGTTCGCGAACCTCCTCCTTACTAACGGCAAGCAACCAGGCCAGATAGGCGCCGCCAGTGGCAGCCGCGCCGACATTCTCATTCTCGCTTTAAGAACTGGCATAGGATGAGCGCCCGCGCCGATGCACCCGATCTCCTACTTCCAGGCACTGGTACTCGGTCTGCTCCAGGGCATCGCCGAGCCCTTCCCGATATCGAGCCTCGGCCACGGGGTGATCGCGCCCAGCATCTTCGGCTGGGACATCCACCAGAACGACGACTTCTTCCTCGCCTTCCTGGTCGCCACCCACTGCGCCACGGCGCTCGTCCTCTTCTTCATCTTCCTCGACGACTGGAAGCGGATCTTCCGCGGGCTCGGCCGCTCGCTGCGGGCGCGCCAGATCGAGGCTGGGGACACCGACGCCAGGCTCGGCTGGCTGCTCGTCGCCGGCACGATCCCGGCCGGGATCGTCGGCCTGGTGCTCGAGCATCCGTTGCGCACCCTCTTCGCCTCCGCCTCCACCGCGGCGGCCTTTCTGATCCTCAACGGCATCCTCTTGCTGATCTTCGAGCGCTTTCGCCGCCGCCCGCCGCGGCCCGGCGACTACAAGGGCGACTCCGACAGCCGCATCGCCAAGCTGACCTGGAAGGAGGCGTTCGGGATCGGCACCGCGCAGGCGGCGGCGCTGATTCCCGGCATCTCGCGCTCGGGGATAACGATGGGCGGGGGGCTGCTCTTCGGGCTCTCCAACGAGGACGCCGCGCGCTACGCCTTCCTGCTCGCGACGCCGATCATCGGCGCCGCCGGCGTGCTCAAGCTGCCCGAACTGATGGGCCACGCCGGCGACGGCGTGCGCGGCCCGGCGCTGGTCGGCGCCCTGGCGGCGGCGCTGACGACCTACCTCGCGGTCAAGTTCCTGCTGCGCTTCTTCGAGACCAATCGCCTGACGCCGTTCGGCATCTACTGCATCGTCGCCGGCGTGATCTACTCGCTGATCCTCGCCGTCTAAGTAGCCTGCCGCCTGGGCCAACCGGCCCGGTGCGGAACTTGCGACAAACGTCCGCAATGGGTGTGAAATCTGTTCCAAGCCGCGCTAGGCTGGCCGCTCGAAACTTCAATTCGGGGAGAACGAGATGAGACGAGTCGCAAAGCTGCTGTTGGGACCTGGGGCCGTCGCGCTCCTCGTCGCGGGACTGATCGCCGCACCGGCCGCCACGGCGGCGACCACGAGCGCGGCGAGCTGCAAGAGCGCGAGCAACATCGAGGCGATCATCGACGACTCGGGCTCGATGGAAATCACCGACCCGAACAAGCTCCGCGTGCAGGGGATGAGCCTGCTGATCGACGACCTCTCGCGGGGCACGCAGCTCGGCGCGGTCGAGTTCGGCTCCGGGCTCGAAATCCCCGGGATCGTCTCGACCCCGGCGGCCAACACCGTCTTCCCGCCCGAGGCGGTCGGGGCCAACGCCAGCGCGATGCGCAGCGCCCTCGACGCCGCGATCAAAGCCGACAACGGCGCCACCGACTACAACGCGGCCTTCACCAAGGCCGACGCGGACAACCCGAACAGCGACGCGCGGGTCTTCCTCACCGACGGCGGCCACGACGTCGGCACCTACAACGAAACGCACCTGAACCACAAGGTGCCGACCTACGTGATCGGCTTCGGCTCGGGGATCGCGCCCGGAGCGGATCAGGCACGGCTGAAAAAAATCGCCAAAGACACCGGCGGCAAGTACTTCCCGGTGGCCGACACGAACGAACTGCAGGCGGCGATGAACAGCATCGGCGCGGCGCTCACCTGCCAGACCCCGCCGCAGCAGTTCACCGACCTGCTCAAACAGGGCCAGAGCAAAGTTCACAAGATCACCGTCGGGGCGGCGACCAAAACGCTCCAGATCACCCTGACCTGGGCGAGCCCACTCGACAAATTCAAGCTCAACGGCCTGGCCCTGATCGGAAAACATGGCCTGCTCGCTGTCGCCTCGCGCAAGCCGGGCAAGCTGAGGGTGACGAAATCGACCAGCACCACCTTCACCGTGATCAAAGTCTCCGGGCTGCGCAAAGGGACGCTGCGCTTCAACGTCAAGGCCGTCAAGGTCGGCTCCGGCGCACCGAAAGCGACCCTGACGACCCAGGTGGGCCAGAGCACGCACAAATAGGGACAGGCGGACGAGGCCTATGTTGGGCCCCTGAGAAGGGCTGAACATAGGCCTCGTCCGCGTTCACCAGGGTTGAACCCCGCAGCCCAGAATCGAGATGCATCGCGCCGAAATGGGAGGGGGCTGCTACGGTTTGTAGGTCGGGCTTGGCCCACTGCCACCCGAGAGGTTCCGTTTCCTCCGTGCGCTGTCTTTGCGTTTAGGGGTCGCTGGATCTCCCCTATTCGCTCAAAAAGGAGCTCACAAAATCATGTCGTTCGCCGATCTCGGCGTATCCAAGAACGTCGTGCGCGCGCTTTCCCAGCGCGGCATCGACCAACCCTTCCCCGTCCAGCAGATGGTCATCCGCGATGCGCTCGCCGGACATGACCTGCTGGTCCAATCCCCAACCGGGTCCGGCAAGACCCTCGCCTTCGGCGTGCCGCTGGTCGACAGCGTCGAGCCCGGAGCGAAGCACCTCTCCGCGCTCGTCCTCGCCCCGACCCGCGAGCTGGCCAGCCAGATCGTCGACGAGCTGTCCTCGGTCGCCAAGGCGCGCCAGCTTCGCATCGCCGCCGTCTACGGCGGCGTCGGCTTCGGCCCGCAGAGCGCCGCGGCGAAGCGCGCCGACATCGTCGTCGCCACGCCCGGCCGGCTCGAGGACCTGATCCAGCGCGGCACGCTCTCGCTGCGCCAGGTCCGCGTCCTCGTCCTCGACGAGGCCGACCGCATGCTCGACATGGGCTTCAAGCCCGCCGTCGACCGGATCGTCGCCCAGACCTCGAAGGAGCGCCAGACGCTCTTCTTCTCGGCGACGCTCGAGGGAGCCACCGGCAAGATCGCCGCCGCCTACACGCGCGACCCACGCCGCCACACCAAGGCCGCCAGCGAGGCGGACAAGGCCGACATCGAGCACCGCTTCCTCGCCGTCGACTCGCAGAGCGCAAAGCTCGACCGTCTGGTCGAGCACCTGCGCGGCGAGGAGGGCGGGCGCACGCTCGTCTTCGTCCGCACCAAGCGCGGCGCCGACAGGCTCGTCAAGCGCTTGCGCACGCACCAGGTGGAGGCCGCCGCGATGCACGGCGACAAAAGCCAGGGCCAGCGCGAACGCGCCCTCGCCCGCTTCGAGCGGGGTGACGTTGACGCGCTGATCGCGACCGACGTCGCCGCCCGCGGGATCGACGTCGAGGGGATCACACAGGTCGTCAACTTCGACGCCCCCGGCGACCACGACTCCTACGTGCACCGGGTCGGCCGCACCGGCCGCGCCGGCGCCCGTGGCACCGGGATCAGCTTCGTCCTCGCCGACCAGGCGGACGAGGTGCGCAAGATGGCCGTCGCCCTCGGCCTGGTTCAGGAGTTCGACCAGGGACACGGGCACATCAAGCGAGCCGCCCCTCAGGCGGGGCAGCGCCGGCAGCAAGGCGGCTCCTCGGGCCGTTCGCGGCGCCGTCGCCGTCCCAAGGCAAAGGCCGCCCGATGACCGCCGCCGCTCCCCCCACCGCGCCGAAGTGGACCTGCGACCGCTGCGGCGTCTCCGTCAGCCAGCTCGGCGGCGAGGCGGTGCCACTGCCGGCGACCTGGACGACAGGCGCCGACGGCAACTTCTGCCTCACCTGCAGGCGGGAGCGGGCCGGCGAGGCGGCGCTCGAGGCGGCGCCGGCTGACAGCAACAGCGAAACCCGCGTCAAGGTGCGCCGGGCCGGACTGCTCGAGTTCGAGGTGCGCCGCGCTCCCGATCGGGCCGACAACGCGATCGCCAAGGCCTGCCACACCTCGGCCTCCGCGGTCGCGCGGGCGCGCGACGTCGTCGGCCAGCGGTAGCCGGGGACTTCCGTGCAGGTCGGCATCGCACTCGCCCTGGTCGCAGCCGTGATGACCAACCTCGCCTCGCTGCTCAAGCACCGGGGCTGTCACCACGCCGCACCGGTCCGCCTGCGGCGGCCGCTGCAGAGCGTCCGCGCCCTGGCCGGCTCGCGCTGGTTCGCCGCCGGCTGGGGGCTCGCCGCGCTCGCCTGGCTGATCCACGTCGCAGCGCTCTCGATGGCGCCGATCTCGCTCGTGCAGGCGGTGCTCGCCGGCGGCGCGGTGCTGCTTGCGGTGATGTCGCAGCGGCTCTTCGGCGATCCGGTCGAGCGCCGCCAGTGGCTCGCCCTGCTGCTCGGCGGCGGTGGGCTCGCCCTGCTCGCCGTCACCGTGCCACGGCTGCACGGCAGCGACTCCGCCTTCTCGGCCGGTGCGATCCTCGGCTTCGAGGGCGGGCTGGCGATGCTCGCCGGCGGCCTCGCCCTCGGCCATCGCTCCCAGCGGCTCGCCCAGCGCCACGGGGTGCTTCTCGCCGCGCTCGCCGGGACGCTGATCGCCTTCGCGGGGATCGCGATCAAGGGGCTGTTCGGCGTCGGCGATGTCTCGCTCGCGCTCTTCGCCCCCTGGGTCGCGCTGATCGTCGTCTGCGGCGCCCTGGCCCAGTACACGACGATCGCCGCCCTGCAGAGGGGCCAGGCGATCGAGACGATCGGCCTGATCGGCCTGGTCGCCAACGCTTCCCAGATCGCCGGCGGCGTGCTCGTCTTCGGCGACCCGCTCGCCGCCAACCCGCTCGGCATCGCCCTGCAGACGACGGCATTCGCGATGGTCTGCGCCTCGGCCCTGCTGCTGCCCTCGCGCGCGGCGCGCCGACCCGCACTCGCCTGAACCTGGCCGGACCCCCCTCCGTACTCCGGGGCAAACCGCGGCAGCCGCCGCACCCGCGAACCCAGGAGGCAGTCCCGTGAACAGAACCCTTCCAGCCATCGCCATCCTCGCGATCGGCGCACTGCTTGCCGTCGCCGGCTGCGGAAGCAGCAGCTCCAGTTCCAGCTCAGGGGGAGGCGGGGCCTACGGATCGGGCAGCGAAGAAACCGCCACGACCAAGAACGCCAACAGCGAAGCAGGCGGCAGCGAAGCGGCGGCCGGGGGTGCCGGTGTCGTCGCGGTGGCCAAGAGCTCCGAACTGGGCCCGGTCCTGGTCGACTCCGAAGGCTTCACCGTCTACGACTTCCACAAGGACAAGGGCACCACGTCGGCCTGCTACGGCGCCTGCGCCAAAGGCTGGCCCCCGCTGACGACGAGCGGCGCGCCGAAGGCGATGAGCGGCGCCGAAGCCTCGAAGCTCGGCACGACCGAACGCAGCGACGGCACCACGCAGGTGACCTACGCCGGACACCCCCTCTACACCTTCGTCGAGGACACCAAGCCCGGCGAGACCAAAGGCAACGACGTCAGCGCCTTCGGCGGCCAGTGGTACGCGCTGAAGGCCAACGGCGAGGAGGCCGGCGGCTGAGCGGTTGGCGAGACCGCGGTTCCCCGCCCATTGGACGGGGAACCGCGGGCGCTATCTTCGTCCGATGCCGTCCTCGTCCTGGCCCGCCGCGTCTTATGAGGACTGGACGGCGACCTGCGACACGCTTCATGCCCACACCCAGGTGCTCGGCAAGTTGGCGGCAGAGCTCGCCCCGGCCGAGCCGCAGTTGCAGCACGCGGCGCTGCGACTGACCGCGCGGGGGTGGGAGACGGCGCCACTGCCGGCGCCCGACGGCTCCGGGGCCCTTGTCGTGACGCTCGACCTGCACAGCCACGAGGCACGGGCCGAGCACAGCGACGGGCGCTCGCGGCGGATCCCGCTCACGCCGCACCGCGCCGTGGGCGAGGTGACGCGGGAGCTGCTCGCCGCCATCGCCGAGCTCGCCGGCCCGGTCGCGATCGACCCGACCCCGCAGGAGGTCGCCTGGAGCGTCGCGCTCGACCAGGACGCCGAACACGCCACCTACGAGCCCGAGCAGGTCGCCACCTACTTTGCCGCGGCGACCCAGGCAGCCCTCGTCCTCGCCGCCTTCCGCGCTCCCTACCGTGGCCGCTCGACCCCCGTCAACGCCTGGTGGGGCTCCTTCGACCTCGCCGTCAGCCTCTTCTCGGGCCTCCCCGCCGAGCCCCCGTCGGGCGACTTCATCATGCGCAACGCGATGGACTCCCAGGAGGTGGCGGTCGGCTGGTGGCCGGGCGACGGGCGCTACGGCAAGGCCGCCTTCTATGCCTACGCGCACCCGGCGCCAGACGGCTTCAAGGGCGCGGCGCTCGGGCCGGAGGCCGCCCGCTGGGACGACGCGCTCGGCGAGTACCTGCTCGATTGGGACGACGTGCGCGCCGCGCCCGACCCCCATGCCTACGCGCTCGAGTTCGCCCGTTCCGCCTTTCGCCACGCCTGCCTGGTCTGCGGCTGGGACGAGGCGCTCGCCGCCAGCGCCGAGGGCACGCCGCCACCGGTGGCCTGAAGCGCCCCAATTAGGTCAGAATCCTCAACCGATCTCTGTTCTCCCAGGCAGGCCCCCAGAAAGGCGAGACGATGGCGACGATCACCGAGCGCGAGGCAACTCAGATCGAGGCGGCAAACGCCGGCGGTCGCACCCCGGTCGTATTCATCCACGGGCTCTGGCTGCTGGCGGGCAGCTGGGAGCGCTGGGCTGCCCTCTTCGAGGAGGCGGGCTACGCGCCGGTCGCCGCCGACTGGCCCGGCGATCCGGCGTCGGTCGAGGAGGCGCGGGCGAACCCACAGGCGCTCGCCGGAAATGGGGTGGCCAAGGTCGCCGACCACATGGCCGAGGTGATCGCCGCGCTGAACAAGAAGCCCGCTGTGGTCGGTCACTCCTTCGGCGGACTGATTGCGCAGAACGTCGCCGGGCGGGGCATCTCCGCCGCCACGGTCGCCGTCGACCCGGCCCCGTTCAAAGGCGTGCTGCCCCTGCCGCTGGCGGCGCTGCGCGCAACGCTGCCGGTGTCCAGGAACCCGCTGAACCGCGGCCGCGCCGTCACCCTCACCCTCGACCAGTTCCGCTACGGGTGGGCCAACGCGGTCGACGAGGCGGAGGCCAAGGCGCTCTACGACGAGTTCCACGTCGCCGCTCCCGGCCTGCCGATCTTCCAGGCGGCGTTCGCGAACCTCAATCCCAGCGCCGAGACCAGGGTCGACACGGGCAACCCCGAGCGCGGCCCGCTGCTGATCTTCACCGGCGAGAAGGACCACGCGGTGCCGCCGGCGATGAGCAACGCCGCTTACAAGAAGCAGCAGCGCAACCCGGGGGTGACCGAGCTCGCCGAGATGCCGAACCGGGGCCACTCGCTGACGATCGACAGCGGCTGGGGCGAGGTCGCCGACCGCTCGCTCGAGTTCGTCAAGCGCTTCGTCTAGATAATCAGCTTTACCTGAGTATCCTTGGTGGCCGATGGCGGTCACCTTCATCACGCTCGGCCCGACCGGCACCTGCCACGAGCGGGCGGTGGAACGCTACGCGGAGTTCCAGGGGATCGACGACTACGGGATCGAGCTGATCACGGACTTCTTCGTCGGCCTGGAGATGCTGCGCGAGACTCCCGGCGCCTTCCTCGTCCAGTGCAGCGCCCACCCGAAGGTGCACGAGATCACCGAGAAGTACTGGACGGAGGTCTGGGTCGTCGACACCTTCATCTACCCGACCAAGCACCTCGTTCTACTCAGCCGCCGCGAGGTGGAGAAGCCGCGCTCGCTGGGGATCGTCCCGGCGACCAAGGGCTACGTCGACCTCTCGCGGTGGGAGGAGGTCATCGACGTCGCCTCGAAGCCGATCGTCGCCGAAGAGCTGCTCGCCGGCCGCTACGACTCCGGCCTGACCCACATGGAGCACGTCACCGAGCACGCCGACGAGCTGCGGCTCGACCTCGACATCGGCGAAATCGACACCACCTGGGTCGTCTACGGCAAGCAGAAGCGCTTCGCGGGCGAGGTGATCGGCATCCCGTCCGCCGAGCTGTACCGCGATGCGCAGTTGGTGTAGGGGCTACTCCGGTAGGGGCTTCACTTAACTTTTTCGGTGTATTGCTCGTGGGCTGACGCCCGCTGCCCACACCGAAAAAGTACAAGACGTTTCGCCCCTACCGGAGTAGCCCCTTAAGCTTCCGGCCATGAAAGTTGCTGTTGTCGGCGGGACGGGAGTGCTTGGAAAGCTGGTGGTGATCGAGCTGGCGGCGCGGGGCGATGAGGTGCTGGCGCTTAGTCGGAGGGCGCCGAAAGAGCTGCCGGAGGGGGCGTCGCACCGGTGCGTCGACCTGACTACGGGTGAGGGGTTGGAGGATGCGCTGGCCGGGGTCGAGGTCGTGGTCGAGTGCTCGAACGAGGGCCCGCGCGGGGCGGGGCCCGTGCTGGTCGAGGGGACGAAACGCCTGCTGCGGGCGGGCGCGGCGGCGGGCGTCCGCCACCACGTCGGCGTCTCGATCGTCGGCTGCGATCGCGTGCCGATGGCCTACTACAAGGTCAAGGTCGAACAGGAGGAGGCGATCGCGGCGGGTGAGGTGCCCTGGAGCCTGTTGCGTGCGACCCAGTTCCATCCGCTGCTCGCCTGGGCCTTCGCCGAGGCCGCGCGCTGGCGCGTCGTCCCGACCGGCAAGGCCCGCCTGCAGCCGATCGACCCGATGGTCGTCGCCGAGCGCCTCGCGGATGTCGCGCAGGCCAGCCCGGCCGGCCGGCTCGCCGACGTCGCCGGACCGGAGGTCCGCACCCTTACCGAGCTTGCCAGGGCGTGGCGCGCGGCAGCCGGCCGCCACCTGCTGCCGCTGCGCATCCCGACGGTCGGCAAGGTCGGGCGGCCGATCGGCGAAGCGGCGCTCTGCAACCCGGGCGCGGCGGCCGGCGGCCCGACCTTCGAGGAGTGGCTGGCCCGTGGCTGCTGATCGACCGATGCGTATCCGACATTGACCACACCAGGGTGGGGTGAAAGTCGGATGCGCGCTCCCGCGCTCGCCCGCGCCGCGCTGGCGATCCTCGCCCTCTCCGCGCTGTCAGTCGGCCTGCCGGCGACGCTCGCCCCGCATGCCTTCTACGACGGCTTCCCATTCCTCGCCCACTGGGTCGACCGCATCCCCCCATACAACGAGCACCTGATCACCGACGTCGGCGGGCTCTACCTCGGCTTCGCCCTGATGTTCGCCTGGGCGGCCTGGAGGCCCCACCCGGCGCTGGTCCGCCCCCTCTGCGCCGCCTGGCTGCTCGCCGCCGTCCTCCACCTCGGCTTCCACGCCGCCCACCTCGACAACTTCGACAACGCCGACGCGATCGCCGAGCTCGCGTCGCTCGCCTTGCTCCTGATCCCGCCGCCGATCGCGATCTGGGCCGTGGGAGAAGACGCTCACCCGCCCTTTAGGCACCGTTAAGCGGGCGCATGGGATGCTGCGGCGGTGCGCCGCCGCCTCTTCCCCCTGCTCGCGTTCGGCGCGATCCTCGTCGTCGTCTTCGTCGTGCGCAGCTCGGGTGGCAGCGACAGCGGCGGACCGAGCGAAGCTGCACCGGCCTTCAGGACCAGACTGGTCGCCAGCCTCGGCGAACCGCTGCCTGCGCCGATCTCCGGCGAGTCGGTGGTGGGCCTGCCCGGCGGGCCGTTGATCCTCGGCGGCCTCGACTCCTCCGAAAGCTCGGTCAGTGGCGTCTTCCAGCTCGACTCGGCTGGGAAGCTGCGGCCGGCGGGAGCGCTGAGCGGCCCGCTGCACGATGCCGCCGCGGCGCCGCTTGGCAGCCAGGTGGTCGTCTTCGGCGGCGGCGTCGAAGCCAGCACCGACGAAGTGCAGGCGCTGCCACTGATCAACGGGGCGGTCGCCGCGGATGCGGCCGCCACCGAGCTCGGCCGCCTGCCGACCGTGCGCTCCGACCTCAGCGCGGCGACGATAGGCGGGCACGCCTACGTCCTGGGCGGCTATGACGGCACGACCCCGGTTGACTCCGTTCTGGCGACCACCGACGGCCAGAGCTTTGAACAGGTCGCCACCCTGCCCGAACCGGCCCGCTACATCGCCGTCGCCGCCCTGGGCGGCAAGCTCTACGCCTTCGGCGGCGAGACCGCCAGCGGCGAAGCGAGCGACGCGATCCGCGAGGTCGACCCCGGAGCGGGAACCGCGCGAGTGATCGGACACCTGCCGCAGGCGCTTTCCCACGCCAGCGCGATCGTCCTCGGCGGGCAGCTCTACCTGCTCGGCGGCGAAGTCGGCGGGACGGCCAGCGACCGTATCTGGCGCTTCGACCCGGCGTCCGGCCAGGCGACCGTGGCGGGCCGGCTGCCACTCGCGGTCGCGGGCGGAGCCGCGACGACCGTCGGCTCGACCGGCTACCTGATCGGTGGCACCGGCGCCGACGGCTCGACGCTGGCCAGCGTCGTCCGCATCGAGCTGCGCCACGAAAAGGTGGCTGCCGCAGCTGGGGAACCGGGGCCGAGCGCGAGCGCCGCCCACAACGGCCCGCCGCCGCCCTTCCGCGGCCGCCTGCTGATCGCCGACCGCGGCAACGACCGCCTGCTCGTCGTCAACGCCGAGAAGAAGATCCTCTGGCGCTATCCGTCCCACGCGCATCCCGGCCCACCGCAGGGCTTCTACTTCCCCGACGACGCCTTCTTCACCCACGGGGGCACGCAGATAATCGCCAACGAGGAGCAGAACGAGCGGATCGTCCAGCTCTCCTTCCCCGGCGGCAAGGTGCTCTGGTCCTACGGCCACCCGGGCGTGGCCGGCTCGGAACCCGGTTACCTGCACGAGCCCGACGACGCCTACCTCTGGCGCGACGGGACGGTCTCGGTCGCCGACGCGCAGAACTGCCGCGTGCTGCTGATCTCGCCGGGCAAGAAGGTGCTGAAGCAGTTCGGCGACCCTGCCTCGTGCAGCCACGAACCGCCGAGCTACCTCGGTTCGCCCAACGGCGACACGCCGCTGCGGAACGGCAACCTGCTTGTCTCCGAGGTGAACGGCTCCTACATCGACGAAATCACCCGCGCCGGCAAGCTGCGCTGGAGCGTGCAGCTGCCGATCGAATACCCCTCCGACCCGCAGCAGCTCGGCCCCGACCGCTACCTGGTCGCCGACTACACCACCCCGGGCGGCATCTACAAATTCAACCGCGCCGGCAAGATCCTCTGGTCCTACCACCCCTCCTCGGGCGCGGGGATGCTCGACCACCCCAGCCTCGCCGAGCGCCTGCCGGGCGGCCTGATCGCCGTCAACGACGACTACCGCCACCGGCTCGCGATCATCGACCCCCGCACCCGCAGAGTCGTCTGGCAGTACGGCCACACCGACGAACCGGGCCGCGGACACGACTACCTCAATACCCCCGACGGCTTCGACCTGCTCGCTCCGAACGGCGTCACCCCGACCCACCCCTACACGGGCTGAGCGGCGACGCTCCACGCCATCCCAGCGCTGGCGACCCGGCGAGCTTGGTAAACCTCAGCTATCGCGATGAACGGACAGGCGGGGATAGAAGTCGAAGGGCTGGTGCGCAAGTTCAAGAACGGGCCGCGCGCCGTCGACGGGATCGACCTGCGCGTCGCGCCGGGTGAGATCTACGGCTTCCTCGGCCCCAACGGCGCCGGCAAGTCGACCACCGTGCTGATGCTGACGACGCTGCTGCCGCCGACCGCGGGAACGGCGCGCGTCGCCGGCTTCGACATCGCCCGCGAAGGCCCGAAGGTCCGCGGCGCGATCGGCGCCGCCCTGCAGGAAGCGGCGCTCGACCCGCTGCTGAGCGGCAGCGAGCACATGCGCCTGCAGACCGCGCTGCACGGCCTGGCCAAGGCCGAGCGAGTCGAGCGAGGGCGCGAGCTGCTCGCCCGCGTCGGCCTCTCCGAGGCGGCCGACCGCAAAGTCGGCGGCTACTCGGGCGGGATGAAACGGCGGCTCGACCTGGCGCTGGCGCTGGTCCACCGGCCGCGGATCCTCTTCCTCGACGAGCCGACCACCGGCCTCGACATCCAGAGCCGCACCGCGCTCTGGGACGAGGTCGCGCGGCTTGCCTCCGAGGACGGCGTCACCGTCTTCCTCACCACGCAGTACCTGGAGGAGGCCGACGCGCTCGCCAACCGGGTCGGGATCATCGACCACGGGCACATCGTCGCCGAGGGCACCCCCGCCGAGCTGAAGGCGGAAATCGGCCGGCCGACGGTCGAGGCGGTGCCGCGCGACCCGGCCGACCAGGACCGCGTGGGGCGGGCCCTGCAACCGTTCGGCGAGCGCTGCGGCGCCACGCACCGCGGCGGCGCCTCGGTCCTGCTCGCAGGCGGCGAGTCGCAGCTCGCCGACGTCGTCCGCGCCCTCGACGCCGAGGGGATCGCGATCGAGCAGCTGCAGCTGCACGCGCCCTCGCTCGACGACGTCTTCCTTGCCAAGACGGGGCGCTCGCTGGAGGGCGCCGGGGACGGAGCGGCCGAGCCCGA
Organism: Actinomycetota bacterium; assembly: GCA_047519745.1. Classification (GTDB taxonomy): domain Bacteria; phylum Actinomycetota; class Thermoleophilia; order Solirubrobacterales; family 70-9; genus VRUE01. The sequence continues at coordinate 36,486 of JAPVSJ010000124.1, forward strand.
CGGCGAGGAAATGGAGGCGGTGCGGACGTGAGCGGATCGCCGGCCCTCTCGATCCAGGTGGGCCAGCTCGCCCGGCGCTCGGTGCTGCGCACCCTGCGCCAGCCGGCGCAGATCGTGCCGGCGCTGATCTTTCCCCTCTTCCTGCTCGCGGTCAACTCGGGTGGGCTGAAAAGCGCGACCGACCTGCCCGGCTTCCCGACCGACTCCTACATCACCTTCGCCCTCGCCGTGCCGTTCATGCAGGGGGCGCTGTTCTCGGTGATGAACGCCGGCACCGATCTCGCCCGCGACATCGAGACCGGCTTCCTCAACCGCCTGGCGCTGACGCCGCTGCGCGGCGCGGCGCTGCTCAGCGGCCTGCTCGCCGGGGCCGTCGTGCTCGGCCTCGTCCAGGCCGCGACCTACCTCTCGGTCGGCTTGATCGCCGGGGCCGAGCTCGCGGCCGGCTTCGGCGGCGCGCTCGCGATCGTCCTCCTCTCGGTCTCGATCACCGTCGCCTTCGGCTCAATCGGCCTCTTCGCCGCGCTACGCACCGGCTCGGGCGAGGCGGTGCAGGGGCTCTTCCCGGTCTTCTTCGTCTTCCTCTTCCTCTCGACGATGGCGCTGCCGCTCAACCTGCTGCAGACCAACTGGTTCCACACGGTCGCCAGCATCAACCCGATCTCCTACCTGCTGCAGGCGTTCCGCTCGTTGCTGATCGAAGGCTGGAACCTCGGCGACCTGGCGCTCGGCTTCGGGATCGCGGCGGCGATCCTCGCGGTCGGCATGTTCGCCGCATCGGCCGCTCTGAAGACCAGGCTGGTGAGGACGTGACCCGCAAGATCGCCCTCGCCGTCGCCTGGCGCAGCATCCACAACTTCCTCACCAACCCGGCCTTCCTGGTGCCGGGGATCGTCTTCCCGCTCTTCTTCTTCACCGCCTTCGCCGGCGGCCTCTCGGCGGTCGCGGGCGCACCGGGGTTCGACTTCGAAGGCGGCTACACCGCCTTCCAGTTCGTCTTCGTCCTGCTCCAGTCGGCTGCCTTCGGCGGCGTCTTCACCGGCTTCGGCATCGCCCGCGACTTCGAGACCGGCTTCGCCCGCCGCTACCTGCTCGCCGCGACCGACCGGCGCGGGATCGTCGCCGGCTACGCGATGGCGGCGCTGGTGCGGGCGCTGATCACCTGGACGATCCTGACCACGGTGGCGCTGATCGCCGGGATGGAGGTCGGCGGCAGCGGCGTGGAAATCTTCGGCCTCTACGGCCTCGCGGTCCTGGTCAACCTGGCGGCGACGCTGTGGGCGGCGGGCGTGGCGATGCGGGTGCGCTCGATCCAGGGCGGGCCGCTGATGCAGTTCCCCACCTTCCTCGTCCTCTTCCTCGCCCCCGTCTACGTTCCGCTCTCCCTGCTCAGCGGCTGGATCCACACGGTCGCCTCGCTCAACCCGGTCACCGCCCTGCTCGAGGCAGGGCGGGGCTTCATCTCCGGCGACGCGACCCAGGTCGCCCTGGCCTTCGCGCTCGCCGTCGTGCTGCCGGTCCTCTTCGCCCTCTGGGCGCGCGGCGGCCTCAAGCGAGCCGAAGCCGCCGGCTGACGCGACGAGTGGTCAATTGACCCCCGGATAAGGGGGGCAAAGGGTCCACTCGTCCGATTTGAATCTCTAATTCGCCTCCGAGTAAGCAGGCTCGGGCTCGCGGGTGCCCTCTTGCGCCTCCTCGCCTGCCATGCCCTCGGCGATCGCCGCCGGGTCGGGCAGCGGTTCGGAACGCAGCACGAAGATCGCGATCGCCAGCGCGGCCGCGACCATCCCGGCGCCGACCAGATAGGCGAGGTGGAAGCCCGAGTTGAGCGCCGCCGCGTGCGAAGCACCGCCGTCGAGCAGCGTGCTCGTGCGCTCCGCTGCCAGCGTGGCGAGCACGGCGAGGCCGATCGCGCCGCCGACCTGGGCGCTGGTGTTGACCACGCCCGAGGCGAGGCCGGCGTCCTCGGGCGTCGCGCCCGACATCGCCAGCGTCATCAGCGCGGGGAAGGAGATCCCGATGCCGACGCCGATCAGCAGCATCGGCGGCAGCACGTCGGCGAGGTAGGCGCCGTCGACCGGGGTGCGGGCGAAGAGCAGCAGCGCGGTGCCGACCAGGACCATGCCCGGGATCAGCATCGCGCGCGGGCCGAAGCGCATGATCAGTTTTTCAGAGAAGCCGAGCGAGAGCGTCCCCATCACCAGGGTGGCGGGCAGGAAGGCGAGGCCGACCTGGAGCGGGTCGTAGCCGAGGATCTGCTGCAGGTAGAGGGCGCCGAGGAAGAACATCGCGAACATCCCGGCGACGAGCAGCATCTGCAGCGCGTTGGCGCCGGAGACGTTGCGCGAGCGGAACAGCCGCAATGGCATCAGCGGGTTGGCGATCCGCGCCTGGCGCACGACGAAGGCCACCTCGAGCGCCAGCGAGATCGCGCCGAGGACGAGGGTCTGGGTCGACCCCCAGCCCTTTTCGGAGACGCCGAGGATCGTGTAGACGCCGAGCATCAGGCCGCCGGTGATCAGCGCCCCGCCGAGGATGTCGGCGCCCTGGCCGAAGCCGATCCCGGGCCGGTCGGCGATCAGCCGCCGGGTCATGATCGCGGTCGCGATCCCGATCGGCAGGTTGATGAAGAAGATCCAGTGCCAGGCGATCGCCTGCGTCAGCACGCCGCCGACCAGCAGGCCGATCGTGCCCCCGGCAGAGGCGACGAAGCCGTAGACGCCGATCGCTTTCGCCTGCTCGCGTGGCTCGGGGAACATCGTCACGATCATCCCCAGGATCACCGCCGAGGTCAGCGCCCCACCGATGCCCTGGACGAAGCGGGCGCCGATCAGCATCCCCTGGCTCTGGGAGATGCCGCAGAGCAGCGAGGCCGTGGTGAAGACCACCAGCCCGACGAGGAAGACGCGGCGCTGCCCGAGCAGGTCGCCGAGCCGGCCGGCGAGCAGCAGCAGCCCGCCGAAGGGGACCAGGTAGGCGTTGACGACCCAGGCGAGGTTGCTCTGCGAGAAACCGAGGTCGTCCTGGATCGAGGGCAGGGCGACGTTGACGATCGTGATGTCGAGGACGATCATCAGCATCCCCGCGCAGAGCACGTATAGGGCGAGCCAGCGGTTGTGAGCTTCGTCGGGCATGGCTCGCCCCATACTTGCAAACTCAGTTCATCTGCAGGCTCGGCTCATTTGGCCAGCGGCCCGAGGATCGCCGCCGCTCCCTGCATACCTCTTTCGTTGGGATGGACCGGCGCTGCGGGGTTGGTCGGCACGACCGGCTCGACCCAGCGCACGGACGAGCTCTTGCAGGCGTCGTGGCCGATGCTGGCGTTGTACCAATTGACCAGCGTCGCGCCGCTGGCCGCCGCCTGGGTGGCGAGCATCGCGTTCAGTTCCTGCTCCTTCGAGCGCAGGTAGGGGACGTCGCCGAAGCCCATCGGCATCTGCGGCCAGCAGCCGAAGCCGGTCTCCGGGAAGATCGCCGCGTAGTTGACGACGAAGACTTTCGCCGACGGCGAGCGTTCGTGGATCCCCTGCAGCACCGCCGCGACTTTCGGCGCCGTCGCCGCGATCCGTTCGGCGATCTGGTCTTTGCCACCCGAGTCGTATTTGTCCTTGCAGGGCGTGCTGAACGGGTTGACGGTCACGCAGCTGAGGGCGATTTCGGAGAAGCCGATGTCGTTGCCGCCGATCGTCAGCGAGACGCGGGTGGTTTCGCCGCTCAGCGAGTCGAACTGCGGCGGGACGGAGCCGAGTTCGGTCGATTGCGATTCGGTCATGTCGGCAGTCGTCGCCCCGCTGCAGCTGGCGTCTTTCAGGGGCAGGCCGATCGTCGGCGCGGCCAGGTGGGCGTAGTTGTGGTCCGACTTGAGGCAACCGAGCGGCGCGATCTGGTTGGGGATGATCGGGCCGGCGGCGTAGGAGTCGCCGAGCGCGACGTAGTTGGCGGCGCGGGCGGCTCCGGCGAAAGCGGTGAGGACGGCGAACATCGCGATCGCCAGCACCACCGTTCGCCGCAGCCGCTGCGGGCTGGACTGAATCGACTGGGTCATGTCTCTCTCCTTCGATTTGAGGACTGGGAACGGGTGGACGAGCAGGCGGCCCGCCCCTACCCGTTTTTCCCTAAGTTAATCCCGATCAATCGAGCGCGCGGTTCGCCTTGGACGTTTGGGCGATTCGCGATCGCGGCGCCCCCAGCTGTGACCGGGTGGGACGACCTCGCGCAGCTGGGTGCGCTCGAGCTCCCGCACCTCGGAGACGAGCACGTTGGTCGTGCCTTCGCGGCGCTCGAGGCGGCCCTTGGCGCGGACGAGCGACGAGGTGCGGACCTCGGCCCGCCGGCGCTCGTATACGGACGGTGGCACGATCAGGTTGACGGTGCCGCGCTCGTCTTCGAGCAGCATGAAGACGATCCCCCTGGCGGTCTCGGGGCGCTGGCGGGCGACGACCATCCCCGCCACCTCGACCGTGGCGCCGTCGTCGATCTTCTCCAGGTCGGTGCTGCGCGCCAGCTCGGGATCGAGGCCGCCGCGCATCAGCGCCAGCGGGTGCTCGCCCAGCGTCATCCCGGTCGAGCGGTAGTCGGCGATCATCTCCTCCCACGAGCCCAGCGGCTCCAGCGTCGGAGCGCCGGGCGTCTCCAGCGGCAGCGCCATCTGCGTCCCCTTGGCATGACGCACCGCGGGCCGGACGATCCCCGCCTCCCACAGAGCCTCCCTCCTGTCGCCTCCCCCGATCAGCTCGTCCAGGGCACCGGCCCAGGCGAGGCGCTCCAGAGCGTCGCGGCCGACGCCCGAGCGCGAGGCGAGGTCGGCGAGGTCGCGCCAGGGCCCGCCGCGCTCGCGCTCGCGCACGAGCGCCTCCATCTCCTCCTCACGCACGCCCTTCACGTAGCCGAGGCCGATCCGGACCACGAGCCCGCCCCGCGCCCCGTCCGTCCCTGTCTCGACGTGACAGAGGACGCGACTGCGACTGGCGTCGGCTGAGACGAGGCGGACGCCGCGGCGCTGCGCCTCGTGGGCCAGCGCGTCGGGCGGGTAGAAGCCCATCGGCTGCTCGTTCAGCAGCGCGCAGAGGAACTCCGGCGCGTAGTGGATCCGCAGCCAGGCCGACTGGTAGGCGAGCAGGCCGAAGGCGGCCGAGTGCGCCTTGGGGAAGCCGAAGCCGGAGAAGCCCTGGATCTGCAGCCAGACCCGCTCGGCCGTCTCGAGCGGGACCCCCTTCGCCCCCACGGCCCCGACCAGGAAGCGGTCGTGGAATTCGTCGATCGCCTCCTGGGAGCGCTTGCGACTCATCGCCCGCCGCAACCCGTCGGCCTCCGCATGGCTGAAGCCGGCGAGAGCGATCGCGACCTCGAGCACCTGCTCCTGGTAGACGATCGCGCCGTAGGTCTCCTCCAGCGCCGGCTCGAGCAGCTCGTGCTCGTAGGGAACCTCGTAGCTCGGGTCCTCGCGCCGTCGCTTGCGCCTCTCTATATATGGGTGGACGGCGCCGCCCTGGATCGGGCCCGGGCGGACCAGCGCCACCTGCACGGTCAGGTCGTTCAGGTTCTCCGGCCGGGTGCGGGGCAGCATCTGCATCTGGGCGCGGCTCTCGATCTGGAAGACGCCGGTCGTCTCCGCCGCCCGGATCGATTCGAAGGTCTCGCGATCCTCGAAGTCGATCCGCGAGAGGTCGAGCCGCTCCCCCCGCGTGCGGTCGACTTCTTCGACGCAGCGCTCGACCGCGGAGAGCATCCCCAGCCCGAGCAGGTCGATCTTGAGGAAGCCCGCGTCGGCACAGGAGTCCTTGTCCCACTGGACGATCTGGCGCCCCTGCATCGCCGCCGGCACGACCGGGCAGACGTCGATCAAGGGTTGGGTGGAGATGATCATGCCGCCGGAGTGCTGGGAGGCGTGGCGGGGCAGGCCCATCGCCTCGCCTGTGAGCTCGACCAGGACCCGCCAGCCGCGCGAGCCGGCGCGCTCGGCGCCGATCGCGGCGACGACATCGCGCGCGATCTCGCCGCTGGTCTCGTGGAAGCCGACCGTCTTCGCCACCCGCTCGATCTCCGCCGGCGGCAGCGCCAGCGCCTTGCCGAGGTCGCGCACCGCGCCGCGCGGGCGGTAGGTGGGGAAGGCGGCGACCAGGGCGGAGCGGCCGGCGCCGTAGCGCTCGTGCACGCGGGGAATCAGCACCTCGCGGATGTCGCGGGGGAAGTCGAGGTCGATGTCGGGGGCGACGGTCTCCTCGTTGACTTCGGCATTGAGGAAGCGCCCGGAGAAGAGGTCCCTTTCGACCGGATCGATGTGGGAGAGGCCGGTGAGGAAGCAGACGATCGAGCTGACGCTGGAGCCGCGCCCGCGTCCCGGTGGCAAGACAGATCGCGCTGATCCGGGGCCGCGCACCTCCAGCGCCACCTCGCGGGCCAGCTCGAGCAGGTCGCGGTGGAGCAGGAAGAAGCCGGAGAGGCCGCGCACGCGGATCGTCTGCAGCTCGTCCTCGAGCCGGGCCCGGGCCTTTGCCACCAGGGTCGAGCCCGCGTAGCGTTCCTCGAGCAGCCTGCGGCAGACCTCGGCCAGCTCGCGGTCGGCGCCGGGATTCTCGGCGCCGGGGTAGCTGTAGCCGAGGTCCGCGGTCAGGTCGAAGCGGAGCCGCTCGGCGAGCCGCAGGGTCTCAGCGACCGCCTCGGGGTACTCGGCGAAGCGCTTGGCCATTCCCCGCGGCGTGGCCAGGGCGGAGGACGAGTTGCCGCGCCGCTGCGGCTCGGAGGCCTCCAGCGTCGTCCCCAGCCGCACCGCGACGAGGGCGTCCTGCAGGTGAGCACGGCCGCGGGCATGGCAGTGGACGTTGCCGGTCGCGACGCAGGGCACACCTAGCCGCTCGGCGAGGCCGCGGAGCCAGCGGTTGCGCGCCCGGTCATGGCGCCAGTAAGGACGCTGCAGCTCAATGCGGAAGCGGTCGCGACCGAAGATCGCCAACAGGCGATTGGCAAGTGCTGCTGCGTCGCGCGGGTCACCCCACTCCCACACACCAGCCACTCCCTCGCGCGCGCACCCCGACAAGCACACCAACCCTTCGGCATGCGCTTCGAGCTGCGCAAGCTCAACGAAAGGCTGCCCGGCCGTGCGCCCACTGTTGTCCCGGGTATGCGCATGTGCGGCGGTAAGCAACCGGCACAAGTTTCGGTATCCGGCTGCGCTTTCCACCAGGAGAGTCAGGTGAACGCGCTCTCCCGCGGGTGGCGGATGGGGAGGGGGTGTTCGGACGGGTGAGTCCGCTAACACCCCCTCCCCATCCGACAGGACCCGCGGCCAAATAGCAACCGTCAACTCAGTCCCGGTAATCGCGCGGATACCGAACCCCCGGCACGCCTGCGCGAACTCCATCGAGCCCCAGAGCCCGTCGTGATCGGTGAGGGCGAAGGCGGGATAGCCCAGCCGGGCCGCGGCGGCGGCCAGCTCCGCCGGGGTCGAGGCGCCGTCGAGGAAGGAGAAGGCCGAGTGGGCGTGCAGCTCTATATATGGAGCGCCACCCACCTCGAACCCCATCAGGCGCGCTGCCGGAACCAGCAACCGCTGCTGCTGCGGAAGATGGCCAGGTCCCGCCCGTCGGCGAGGACGAGCTCGAAGTAGTGACGCCACAGCCGCCGCAAAGTCCACCAGCGATCCTCGACCACCCACTCCTCCCGCACCGCCGCAACCTCGACCCCCTCGACCGCCAGCGGCACCCCTTCGGAGTCGGCCTCGACCGACACCCGCCGCGGCGCATAGAGCCGCCGAATCCCCGGCGTCATCGCGGTCGGCCCACTTTTGTGTGATTACTGGCGCGAAGAATTGACCTGAGTAACACACACGTGCGTCCCCGCCCCCTAGCGTCGCCACCATGCACTGGCCGCCGAAAGTCGGAGCCCCTCTTCCTCGCGCTGAGTACGTCTGGTACGAAGAGCGAAAGCTGAAGTGGATCCTTGGAGAGGGACACGGTCGCGAATGGGAGCGTGTGTTCCGGGTCGACTCTGGTGACCGGGCCAAGGTCTGGAGAGCTATCGCTGACGCGATGCCAAAAGCCACGATCACGGAGGTTCGCGAGTCGCCTTACGGCATAACTTGCGGAGTCGAGGTCGGCCTTGCCGTCAATGGTCGCCGTGCTCGAACACGCATCTCTTGGCATTTCGCCGTCGAGATTGCTGCCCCAAGATTGGTGACCGCGTATCCGACCCCTTAGCATGGAGAAGCTATGGCAGTAGCACGAAAGATCAATGAATTCGACATCGTTGAGTTGACCGAGCGAGTGGGCGATGCACCCGCCGGCGCGCGGGGGGGGGTCTTGGAGTTCCACACGCCCGACGTTGCGATGCTTGAGATCCTTGAACCCGAGCTTGGGCCCGCTGCGCGGATCGTCTTCGCCCCCCTTGACAAGCTGCGCATCGTCAAGCAAGCGGCTAACAGCTCCTGACCAACTCATCGGGCCGGCAGCGGGAAGGGGGTCAGCATCGCGCGGCGCTCGGGGATGCGGGAGCCGCCGTCGACCGGGAGGACCTTGAGCAGCGAGTCGGCGCCCTGGGCGGCACGGACCTCGCGCAGCGCGGCGCCGAGCCGGCGGTGGCGGTGCTCGTCGCCACGGACCGAGAGCTCGAGCTGCTCGGCCGCGCGCGGGCCGAGGCCGACCGCGCGCAGGCGCAGCGAGACCGCTGGCGCCGGCAGTTCCTCGAGGCGGGCCAGGAGCACGGCGCGCAGGGCCCGTGCCGACGCGGTCGGCCGGCCGAGACCCTGCGCGACGCTCCAGCTGCCGCCGTCACCGAGCGTGGCGCCGAGGCGCAGCCCCAGCAACGTACGCCCCTTGCGCCGCGGTGCGGCGAGCAGTCGATCGACCAGCAGCTCCAGCGCCCGCTCCAGCTGGCTGCCGGCCGTCCCTTCGGGAAGCTCTATCTCCTCCGCCAGCTCATCCCAGGCGCCATGGACGCCCGCGACGAGCAGCTCGTCCTCGCCGCGGGCAAGGCGCAGGGCGCGCAGGCCGGCGGGGCCGAAGCGGTCGGCGACGTGGGCGGGAGAGAGCGCCGCCAGCTCCCCCAGGGTGCCGATCCCCAGCCGCGCCAGCGTCTCGACCAGGTTGCCCGCCTCGCGGTCCGGCAGGCCGAGGCGGTCCGCCAGGGCCGCAACCGGGAGCTCGGATACGAAGGTCGTCATACGAACGTATGTTCGTATACGCGCCGGTCGAATTCAACCTACGAAAAGTTCCACCCGAGCCCGATCTGGCGGCCGAACCACAAACCGCGACGTTTACTTAAGAAGACTTGCGCTAATCGCAGGCCTGTGAGAGGGTGGCGCCGATGCTGGCCCACATCGCGGGCATACCGGTCGAGGAGACGGCGCTCAGCCTGGCCCCGGTGGCCTTCGTCGCCGCCGGGCTGACCAGCGCCCGGCTGCGCCGGCTCACCGCTCAGCGATGGCCCGGACGGCAGCGGCGCGGTGACCGGCGCGCGGCGATCGCGAGGCGGCCATGACCGTCGCCTCCCCCAGCGCGACCCGCGCCCCGGTCCACCTGCGCCACCGGCGCAGCGTCCGCCGCCTCAGCGCTGGCCAGCTCGGCGACCTGCGCCAGGCGATAACCCTGGCGCAGGGGATCGGCGACGATCGCGGCTACCAGTACTGGTCCGGCATCCATGGCCTGCCGCTGCCGATGTACTGCAAGCACGGCAGCCCCTTCTTCCTCCCCTGGCACCGCGCCTACCTCTACTTCTTCGAGAAGCAGCTGCAGGACCGGGTCGGCGGGGTGACGCTGCCCTGGTGGGACTGGACGCAGAACCACGCCGAAGGCCTGCCCGCCGCCTACAGCCGCGCCCGCACCGCCGCCGGGACGAAAAACCCGCTCGCCTCCTCGCCGATCCAGCCGGCGGGGCGCCGCGACCCGAAAGAGAAACGGACCTGGCGCCAGTTCAACCGCGCCAGTCGCCTGCCGGAACCGGGCGAAGTCGAGGCGGTGCGCGAAAATCGCGACTACTTCACCTTCCAGAACCAGCTGGAGAACATCCACAACGGCGTGCACGGCGAAGTCGGCGGCACGATGGGCGACATCTCGGTCGCCGCGTACGACCCGATCTTCTGGGCGCACCACTGCATGATCGACCGCCTCTGGTACCTCTGGCAGCTCGATCATCCGGGGGCGAGGCTGCCGGCCGCCTACCTCGACACCGCCCTGCCGCCGTTCCCGATGACGGTGCGCCAGACGCTCGAGATCACCGCGCTCGGCTACGACTACGCCGCCGCCACCGCGGCCGTCCCGGGGACCCGCCGTGGTTGACCGCTACCGCAGCAAACCGCTGGAGCTGCCGGCGCCCGAGCACCGCTTCGAGCGCGCCGACCTCGCCTTCTACGAGGTCGACCACTCCGGCCCGAGCTTCGAGGCCCGCGTCTACGTCGGCGCCGGCCGTGGCCTCAAGCGCGACGCCGGCCTCGACCACCTCGCCTACGCCGGCTCGCTCTGGATCTTCGGCCACGGCAGCTGTCACGGCGAGGAGGGACACTGCGAGGTGCCCGGCGAGCGCGACCCCTTCGACTACCGCCTCCCCCATCACCTCGAGCCGGCGCCGCGGATCCTCACCGTGACGGCGGCGATCGAGCGGCTGGTCGAGGCGGGCAAAGCCAAGGCGGCGGTCGACGTCTTCGTCCACGGACCGGATGGCGAACCGCTCAAAACGCTCGACTTCTCCCAACTGCGCCTGCTCACCTACGCCTGACGATAGTCAGGTCCAACGGGCTAGAGCTGAGTGATGATGATCCCGGCGAAGCCGGCGAGCAGGGTGGCGATGGTGCCGCCGGCGATCTGGAGCAGCGTGCGCTGCAGCGAGTCGAAGCGGCCGTTCATTTCCATTCGAAGGTCGCGGAACTCCATGTCGACCTTGTCGAAGCGCTTGTAGACCTCATCGAAACGCCGGTTGACTTCATCCCGGAAGTCGTCCAGCCGCTCGTCGGTCCAGCTCTCTCTCATCTTGTACATGGTCGCAGACTCTAAGACAACACGTTGCGCAAGTGGCGCGCTGAAGCAAAATCTTTGGCGTCAGCTCTGCGACGAAAGCGTGGAGACCAGCTCGTCCTCGAGCTGGGGCAGGCGATCGGCTTCGCCGGCGACCACGCGTTTGCCGACCAGGGCGAGGATGCCCGCGGCGCGGACCCAGTCGGTCCCCAGCCGCTCGGCGAACGCCTCGACCATCGCATCGTGGCGCTTCGTCCCCTCTGGGCCGGCGGCGAGGATCTCGACCGTCAGCAGCTGCGCCGAAGGCGGGTCGGCGGCGAAGATCGCGAGGGCGGTGTGGGTCGCCTGGCGCGCGCCGGCTGCCGGTCCGTCGTCGCCGCCCTCCCCGGCCGGCGACTCCCCGACACGCCGGTCCAGCGCCTCGAGCAGCCGCCCCAGCAACTGCCGGTGGGCAGCGAGCATGCAGTCCTGCTTGTCGGCGAACTGCCTGTAGAAGGTGACCGAGGAGACGCCGGCCCGCTTCGCCACCTCGGCAACCGACGCCTGCGCGTACCCCCGCTCGGCGCAGGCCTCCGCCATCGCCGCGACCAGCCGTTCGCGCTGGTTGCGCGCGACGACGTCGGCCGGGATGCCGTGCGACCCGGGCGGCAAACGACGAGCCACCGATTCGTCAGTCACGCTCACGATCACAGGGTACTACTCGTACCCAAAGAGGGAGCAGAGTTTAGAAATCGGCGGACCCGCCGCCAGTCCCTCAGCGAGTACCTCCGCACCCTGGTCGAGATGCGCATTGTCGACCGCGAGCTGCCGGTCACGGCGCCGCCCGGCTCGGTCGGCTATCGCTACCGGCTCGCCGACGGGTTCGTCCGCTTCTGGTTCCGCTTCGTCCGGCCCTACCAGGATCAGTTCGAGACGGGGATGAGCGCCGAGGACCTCTGGGAGGCCGAGGTGGCGCCAGGATTGGCCGATCACGTCGCACCCGCTTTCGAGCGTCTCTGCCAACGCGGGGGTGCGGGCGAACCTGGGCCGAGAGGCGAGTCGCGTGGGCTCCTGCTGGGGACCATCGCGACCGTCCTCTTCTCCCGCTCGGGCTTTACCAAGGGTCTACGGGATGTGGCCGGCAAGCGGGACGATCTGCGCCTGGTGGAGTTGGACGAGCTCGTGCCTTTCAGGTGATCGTCTCGCCTACCCTCGGTGTCGCTTGCGCTTGCGCCCGCTCCCGCAATCGGCCCCCAGCACCGGCTTGGCGCTCGCGGTCTTCCCGTTCTGCCCGCTGAACTGGACATCTGCCTTGGAGACATGCCCGCAGAGGTTGCGGCTGTTGACGATCAGGCCCTTCTTGGCGCCCTGCATCTGCAGGACCACCTGAGTGATGGGAGCGTCCGGGGCTCCTTCGATCGAGGCTCTGATGCCGCCGTTCTTGGAGTCGATCCTGGTCGCGACCTCGATGTCGACGAGGCCGTGCAGGGCAAAGACGAGGTCGGGCAGGTTGTGGTTTGAGGAGCGCAGGTAGACCGGCCCTTCGAGCGGGTCTGCGAGCAGCGGCGTGGTCGCCTTGATGTGGCCGTAGACAGATCCGGGGGGACAGGCCTTTGCGGCGAACTGCACCCTGGTGCAGATCGTCCTGATGTGAGCCTGGTCGAGGAAGGCGGATCTGGGCAGGCGGGCGACCAATCCCTCGAGGTTCGCGTCTCCGGCTCTCGGGGTGTAGGTGGCGGTGAGGGCCGGGTGGGCGCCTCGCCTGGTGCCTCCCGCCAGCTTGAAGGAGAGCTGGGGCTTGAGGCCAAGCGATGCGCAGTCGGCTGCCTGGTAGCGGGCCGACAGAGGGGACGGGGTGTCTTTGGCCGGGGCGAGCAGGGTGCCGCCGCCCGAGAGGGTCGCCCTTGCCTTCTCTTCTTTGCAGGAGGTCGCGTTCAAGGTGAAGTCGGGCTTGTCGGCATAGACGCGCAGGTCCCTGACGTTCAGCGGGATGCCCTGCAGGATGTGGGGGATCGGGTCCGATGCCTTGCCGTCGACTTCGACTTCTCCCGTCACCGGGTTCAGGGTCAGCGCCTCTCTGACGACCACGGTGCCCGCATCGAAGGGTCCGGCAACCGCCGGGGTGATCGCGACCACACTGAGCGGGTCTCCGGCCCAGGGGCCTGCGAGGTAGAGGGAGCCCGGCACATAGGCGAGCTGGGAGCCCACTCCCGCTCCGGCCAGGGTCCTGCCGATCTTCGATGCCGCCGGACAGGAGGGGTGGGCGAGCTCTTCGCTTCCCCCGTGCTCACCGGTCCTCGACTTGGCCTGGGCTATGGCGGCCTCGGGGCACCAGGGGATGCCTGCGATCTTGCCGAGCACGCCGGGCGGCAAGATCGAGGAGAAGCGGGTCATGTCCTGTTCTCCGTCAGAGCGGGTGAGGCGCATGAAGAAGGGCGAGTAGGAGCCCGCGTTGTTGTTGTTCGTCCCCGCTTCGAAGCCGGGGTGGAAGGGAGCCGGGCCGCTCGGGCAGGGGGAGTTGTTCGGGCCGCTTACCAGTTCAAAGGCCGAAGAGGTGTCGACAGGCGCCCCGCCCGAGGAGGGATAGAGGGTCGCTTGGACCTTGAAGGTGCCGCATCCCGGCGGGGTGATCAGCGGGCTCCTGCCGCCCTCGCGGAAGTGGAGGCGAAACCGGGAGAAGGGGAAGGGCGGCAGTTCTTCGCCGGTGGTGATCAGTTGCCCCGTCACGGGATCTGGGGTGATGCGGAATGGGACCTTGATCACGATCCCCAGTTCGGGGTCCTTGATCACCATGTAGAGGGCGAGGAGGCTGTGCTCGGGGTTCTCGTAGGGCTTGGCGATGTAGAGGGAGCCCTTGAGCAGCTTGCCTTCGAGGATCGGGGTTTCGACTTCTACCGAGCCGATCTTTGCCGCTTCGGAGCAGGCGACCCCCGGCGGGGCGAAGTTGGGGCCTTCTCCCGGCGCCGAGTAGGGGGTCTCGGCCTTGAACTGGGCTTCGGTGCAGACCGCCAGGCCTTCTGCCAGGGCGGGGTTTGCGACGAAGCCCACCGGCAGGGTGACTATCGCTTTTTCGATGTCGGCGTCGGAGATCCCCGCCGGGTTTTGGAGGCCTTCGTTTTCGGTGTCGAGGGAGAAGTCGAGGCCCGAGGGGGAGGTGGCGGCGTGGGAGGTCGGCCTGGCGCTGATTTCGGGTCCGAAGCCGAGTTTGCCGCAGCCGCTCATCCCCTGGGGGTTGCCGAGGGAGTCGTGGGTCTGCGAGAAGCCTCTGACCCAGGCGGGGTCGGCGAGGTCGGGTCGGCCGTTTAGCAGTTTCGCCCCGGGGTTCTGCCAGGAGTCGGTCGCATAGCCGGTCACGAGCGGCCCTTCGCAGGCGCGCGGCAGGGTCAGGAACGGGACCGCGGAGATGTTGGCCGGGCAATTGCCGAGCGATTCGCCTTCCGCGGCCTGGCCCAGGCAGTGGCCGCGCAGGGGGTCGTGGGATTCGTCGGCCGGGTTGCCCCACAGGACGAAGGTCGAGGCGACGACTTCGACCGTCTGGGTGATCGCGGTCGGGCCGCCGCTGATGTCGTACGGGGGGGATTCCTCGACGCCCAGTTCGACCGTGACCGGGAAGCCCTCGATCCAAAAGCCGAGCTTGGCGGCGACGCCGGGGGGCGGTTGGAGGTCATAGATGGCGGCGAAGAAGCGGGTTTCGCCGGCGGCGTTTTTGGGCAGCTCGGCGGAGACCACTCCGACCGCGGAGGAATCGGCACAGTCGGGGATGGGGCTGCCGAAGCCCGGCGCCCGGGTGAGGAAGTCGGCGCTCTGACAGCGCGGCACCGCGGTCGGGTTGCCGATGAAGCCCTTCATCTGGGTCAGCCAGATGTCCCTCGCCTCCCCTTCCAGTTCCTCGAGGCTGCCGTTCAGGTGGGAGTTGAAGTGAAACGTGGTCGTCATCTGGTAGGGGTGGGAGCCCGCCTGGGTTACCGGTTCGCCTTTGGGCCCGCTGAAGGAGACGTCGAATTCAGAGACGCCGAAGTCGGCCCGGGCTGCGGGGACGAGGGCGAGGGAGGCGAGCACGATCGCCAGGGCGAGCGTCTTTCGGGCGATCACTTCGCACCTCCGTGGTTGCGCTTTGCCGCCCGGTGGTGGGAGTGCTTTTTGGCCTGCCTCTTCTTGTGCTTGTGCCTCTTCTTCGCCCTGGCCTCTTTGACGTTGCCCGTCCCTTTGAAGGAAGAGGAGGAGGGGGTCGTGTCCGAGGGCGGGACGTAGGGGCCCTGGCAGGCTTCGCCCGAGCAGCCCGCGGCCGGCGGTGTCGGGCTCGGCAGGCCGCCGTCCACGCGGGCGTCATAGACGTCTTGGAGGCCGTAGTCCTGGGGGAGGAGGCCGGAGATGGTGGTGAAGAAGACATCGCCACCACTGGGACTTGCGTCGAGGAACCCGGAGTCGAGTTTGCTCTGTCCCGAGGAGACGAGGTCCACGCAGCCGCCGTTCAAGGGGCTGAAGGTGGAGGAGGATTCGCTGCACCTGCCCTCTCCCGGCGCCTCCCACTGATAGACGTCTTCCCTGCCGTTCGAGTCGCGCGGCACGAGCGCGTCCTGGCTGTCGAAGTAGAGGCGCTTGCCGTCTTCGGAGAGCACCCGCGAGGCGTAGAGGTTGTTCTCTGCGCCGGGGATGCGGGCGGCCCCCGGGCCGCTGGAGAACCTCCCCGACAGCATTTCCTTGCCCTGCGGCCGGGCGCCGGATGGGTTGCAGGACGCGCACACCAATCCCCCCGCCCCGGCGTTCGCGCCGGCCGAGTAGAGGAAGACCTCGGCGTCGGCCTTGCCCGAGGACTGATCGGTGTTGTCATAGCCGGTCAGCGGCGCGGTCGAGACGAAGCCGGCGTGCAAGCCGTCGGCGGTGACGCGGGAGTCGTGGAGGTAGGGGAGGGCCGAGATCGGCGAGGGCCGGATCTGGCTGAGGTCCTCCCCCGAGAGCACGCCGATGAAATGCGTGCTCCCGCCTTCGTGGAAGTAGAGGTTGGCCTGACCCGGCTGTGCCGACTTGCCTTCGGCGTTGGGAGAACCGAGCGCTTCTTCGGAGACGAAGTAGACGCGGGTGGCATCGGCGCTCGCTCCCAGCGGCGCCGACAGCACTTTGCCGGCGATCAGGTGCGGGCTCGCCGGTTCTGCGAGGACGAATTCATAGAGCCTGCCGCCAGTGCTGAAGAGCGCCCTGGAGCCGTCTTTGGCCGCGGCCCAGAACTGCGAGCCCACTGCCGTCGTCCCGGCCGCTTCTTCTGCGGCCTGGGAGACCGCGATCGTGCAGGGCGAGCCTTCTCCGCCGCATTCGCCGCCTTCCCCGAAGGGGTTCTCGCGCAGGTAGATCTTGCCCGGCGCGCCGCCGTTGGTCGCGCTCCAAAAGACCTTGCTCCCGTCGGCGGAGAGCGCCCCGCTGACATTGGCCGTGCGGTTTCGCCCGTTGGCAAGGGTCACGGTGCTCCCCCCCGCCGTGCATGAGCCCGCCAAGGGCGCCCCGCCCGGCAGCACGCAGAGGAAGCGCACCGCTCCTTCTCTTGAGCCGTAGAGTTGGAACGGCCCCGCACTCCCCCCTTCTGCCAGGGCGTCGTTGGCGAGGAAGACCGCCGTCGATCCGTCCCCGGAGCGGCCCAACAGTTCGGGGGCGAAGAATGGTTCAACCCCGACCGGTGGCCCACCATTAAAGTTTGGTGGCACCACGGTATTGAGCGCTTCATAGCCCGGCCCGCCGCATTCCTCGTCTTCGCGGCGGTAGAGATCGAGGTATCCGGCCGGAGCCTCCGGCGCCAGCGACGGTTCGGCGTAGGTCCCGAGCCAGGCTTCGCAGAGGTCCGGCGAGAAGGCCCTGAATTCAGTGTCAAAGCCCGCTCCGGTGCTCACCAGCAGCCGCCCCCGCGGCGGTGAGATCGGGTGGGTCGCCCAGCCCACACCCGCTTCGCGGCCGGCCACGTACTGGGTCGAGTAGGGGGCCGAGGCGGCCCCGGCGAAGGAGCGGTAGGAGCCGTAGGCGATGCGATCGCCCGAGCTCGCGCTCTGGCTCAACGCCGACGGTAAGGTAGTCGTGAACTCAGGCAAGACCTTGATGTCGCCGCCTTCTTTGTCGAGCGGGCTGACCAGCTCATAGGCGCGGCAGTCGGGCAGCAGTTCCGAGGGGCCGCTGCGGAAGGCCTGGTTTGAGGGGCAGGATTCGATCGCCGGGGTGCGATAGGTGGTGAAGGTCGCTTCCCGGCCGTCTTCGAAGCTCGCTTCTTCGGGCCCTGCGCGACCGTCGGGGTCAACGCCGTAGGCAGGGCCGCCGCCGCTTGACTGCGCGACGAAGCGGTAGTGGTAGGTGGTGCCGGGGCTGAGGCCTTCGAGGAAGACGCCCGGGGTCGCGACCGGGTTGCCGATCGTCTGGGTGGTGAGCGGGGTCGGCGCCGTGGTCTGGGTGCAGCCGCCGGTGAAGCAGGGCGAGGTGCCGTATTCGACCTCGAAGGAGGCGTCATCCCAGAACCTCGGGTTGATGTCTGCCTGAAGCTCCGCCTTGGCGGATTCGACCGAGACCGCGTACTGGGCCTTGACCTCGGGCGCAACCGCCGGCTGCGGGCAAGGGGTCGTGCTCGGAGGGTCGCCGAAGATGTTGAAGTAGGACAGGGTGCCGGAGCTGAAGTGGGCGACGTAGGCGTCGTCTGATTCGCAGGCGCTGCTCGCGGCGAGGCTTCGTATATCCACGCGTGAGCGATCGAAGCCGCCGCTGAGGCTCACCGGTTTCCCTCCCACTTCGACCACTTCCGATTCCCCGTCTTTGCCACAGCTCAGACAGCTGCCGGTGGGGCTGTACTTCTGGACCTTTCCGGGTTCGGTGCCGGGCGATTCGACGGCGACGTAGAGATCGCCGTGCCCGTCGACCGCCACCGCAAAGGGCCTTTCGGCTGGGCTTTCAGGGGCGAAGGAGGGCGTCAGGAACTGCGCACCCGGCCCGCTCGATTTCAGCTTCCGCACTTCCGCCTGGCCTTGGAAGGCGACGTAGAGGTTGCAGGTCGAGTCGCTCGCCAGCCCTCGCACTTCTTTGCCGGCTCCCATGCTGATTTCTTCCTTGAAGGCATTGGCTTCAAAGACCTGGATCCGTTCGCCTTCGCCGACGAAGACCCGGCTGTCGCTGGCGCAGGCGGCGATCTTGTTGGGGTAGGCGAATTCGCCGGCGACCAGTTTTCCTTCGCCGAAGGCGCCGAGGAACACCGCTTCGGATTCACCGACCCCGCCCGTGGGGTCGAACTTCTGAATCCGGTGGTTCGCTGCTTCGAGCACGTAGACGTCGCCGGCGCCGTCTGCGGCGATTGCTTCGGGCGTCTTGAACTCACCGTCACCGGCCCCCTTTTCGCCTTTTTGACAGCCGCTCGGCTCGGTGCAGCTCTGCAGCTTTGCTTCCGGGGTGGCCTTGTCAACTCCCCAGCCCCAGGCCTTGACGAACTCCCCCCAGGGGGTGAACTCGTCGATGCGGTTGTTCGAGCCGTCGACGACGTAGATGTGGCCCGGCAGCTTCGGATCGGCGGCGATGCCGCGGGGCAGATCGATCCGCCCGGCGCCGTCCCCGGGTTTGCCGTCTTCGGGGACCATCGCCAGCTGCGGCGGTGGCGCCGCCGTGGCACCGGCGGCAAACAGGGCGAGGGCGCTGAGGACGAGCGCGGTGATCGTGGCTGCGGTCGCGAATCTGCTTCTCACTCTCGGTCCTCCGGTTGCGGTGCGGTCTCGCACGGACGTGTGGGGTTTGTCGGCGATGGCCATTGCGGGCGTGACCTCGGCGCCGGCCCGGGTCAAGCGCGATCCCGGGCCGGCGTCGAGGCGAGCGGTCAGGGCGCGGTCACCGCCCAGGTGCCCCAGCCTTCAGAGGAGCCTGAGAACAGGAGGACCGTCAGATGCACGCCGGTTTTGCCAGTTGCACCGCCACCGCCAATACCTGCGCCTGGACTGGCTATGAAAAGGGAGGACGTGAAGATTCCCGTGTTCAGAGTCCCTTCCATATTTGCCGCGTACATGCAGAAGCTTCCGGCAACCGCGCTCGGCGCTTCGACGGTTCCGGGGCAGTCGGTGGACTTCGTCACTTCTTCGATTTCTTCGGTCGTTTCGTTTTCCACCAGTTCCTTGCCCGTCACGTAGATCAAGTGGGCTTTGCCGGCTGCGATGGCCGTGGCCAGGGGGATCGGGAAGCTGGCGGTCACATGGATGCGAGGGCCGGTCGTGGTTTTCCCGTAGGACCAGGCGCCGGTCTCGGTTTCGCCTTTGGGCAGGGTTTTGGTGAAGCCGGTGGTACCTTTGGCCCCGTTGCAGACGTTGACCGTGGGGCTGGCCGATTCGACTTCGATGCCGCCTTCGGTGCAGCCGCCTTTGGCGCCGGCGAAGGATTTGGTTTTGACACTGGTGCCAGCCGCTCCCGCTGCTCCCGCGGAGCCGGTGTCGCCCTTGGCGCCCGCCGCGCCAGCGTCGCCCTTGGCGCCGGCGGGGCCCTGGGCGCCGGCCGGGGCGGTGCCCTGGAAGCTCTTGGCGATCGCTTTGACTTCCTTCTTCTGCTTCGAGTTGAGGCCGCTCGCGGCGTAGGCGCCGCCGAGCATCGCAAAGACGAGGGCAATCACGCCGACGATGAGCCCTGCCTTGCCGAAGGGTTCGCGGAGGCGACGACCTGCGCGGTTACGTAGCGGTGAGAGCATGAAATCTCTTCTCCTTGTCCCGTGAGCCCTCTGCCGGTCCGCTTCCCTGGCGGCCCTTGTGGCGAGCTCGATATGTATTTCCCTGTGTCGCCGAGCGGTTGCAGCCAGTTCCTAGAAGGTGCTGTCTGTACCGTCGACAGGCCCAGGAAAGCACCCCGTCACGGAGTTGTCAAGGAAAGTTCCCAAAAGAGAAAAAGCGTTCCTAGATGCGTTCCCTGTCAGGACGCAGGAGTACCGTCAGCCCGAGGCTAGACTTTCCGCCATGCCCCAGACACCGGCGGATATCGGCGACCTGAAGAAGGCGAGGGCGGCGGGGCTCGACGCCGACAGGCGCGCTAAGAGAGAGGTTTCGCTCCAAGTCTCTATCTAAATATCTGATTTTCGCTATATTGAGGCCGTGAGCTCTGCCGCGAAACGCAAGACTTCGTTTGAGATCGACACGGCCAAGGTGGCCGCCGCCAAAGATGTTCTCGGCACCAAGACGCTGACCGACACCGTCGACGCGGCGCTCTCTGAGGTCGTCGAGCTGCGCCAGCGCAAAGCCTTGGTCGAGCTGCTGTTCAGGCCCGGGGCGCTGGAGCTGGGCGACCCGGAGGCGATGTCGGGCGCCTGGCGCTGATCTTGGCCACCTTCCTCGCCGACAAGAGCGCGCTGACCAGGCGGGAGACACGCCCTGAGGTGCGCGAGGCGCTCGAGCCGTTGCTCGTCGCCGGTGAGGTGGCCACCTGCGGCATCGTCGACCTCGAGCTTCTCTACAGCGCGAGCAGCCGAGCGACCTACCGAGCCCTCTCCGAGGCGCTCCGCGGGATGCCTCGGGCCCCGGTTGACGATGGCTGCGTAGGCCGGGCGCTGCAGGTGCAGGCGATGCTGGCCGAGCGCTCACAGCATCGGGCCGTTCCCCTGCCCGACCTCTTGATCGCAGCGTGCGCGGAGCGGGCCGGACTGACTGTCCTGCACTACGACGCCGACTTCGAGCGGATAGCCGAGCTGACGGATCAGCCGGCACAATGGATCGTCCCGCGAGGCAGCGTCGCCTGAGCTAAAGCTGCGTCGCGACTTGGCGGGCGGACTCGGCGGGGCCCAGGTATGGGAGGAGCACCAGCTCGACGCAGTCGGGGAGGACCTGCTCCAGCTGCTTCGCTTCGCCGGCGGCGACCTTGCGCTGGGCGAGCGAGACGAGCGAGCCGATCGTCGAGTCCTCGGTCGAGTCGGGGAGGCGGGCGCCCTCGGGGCGCTCGGCTCGGCCCCGGCGCAGCAGCGGGGCCATCTCCCCCACCGACTCGTTCAGCCGTGCCGTGACCGCAGGCCCCGCGGCACGCGACTCGACCAGGCAGAGGCGGGCGAGGTCTGGCTCGGCGGCGAGGAAGGCGAGCACGGCGCGGGTGGCGGCGATCGCCTGGCCAGGCCAGTCGTCGATCCCCTCGACCGCCGTGGCGATCAGCTCGCGCAGGTGGTCGACCACGACCTCGAAGGCGGCGAGGAAGCACTGCTCCTTGCTCTCGAAGTTGGCGTAGAAGACGCGGCGGCTGACCTTCGCCGCCTTGACGATGTCGGTCAGGGTGACCGCGGCGTAGCCCTTCGCGGCGACCGCTTCGGCGAGGCCGGCGATCAGCCGCTCGCGCTGATGGTGGGCGACCTGCTCGCGGCTGAAGCCGTGACGGCCGGCGGGCAGGGGGCCGAGCTCTTCGGCGGGCATCGCAACGAGCGGGACGGGCTAGGCGGAGATCGCGTCGGCGACCTCGCCGGCCTCCCGCGCCGCCTCGTCCTCGCCGACGTAGGGCCGCAAAATGAACTCGAGGGTCTCGGGCAGGAGGCCGCGTAGCTCTTTCGCTTCGCCCGCGATCAACCGCTGACCGAGCACCCAGACGATGCCGCCGGCCAGCGTCTCCTCGAGGCTCTCCGGCAGCTCGGCCTGGCGCGGGTTGAGCTCGCGGCCCGGCCGCAGCAGTGGCGCCAGCCGTTTCAGCGCCGCCTCGTGCTTGGCCGCCGCTTCGGGCCCGGCGGCGACCGCCTCGACCAGGGCGGCGCGGGCGGCGGCGGGATGGGCGGCGACGTCCTCGAAGAGGACGCCGAGCGCCGCACCGACCCGATCCGTCCAGGGACCTTCTTCGCGCTTGTAGGCGTCTTCGACCCTGCCCACGGTGCGGTCGGTCGCCGCGTCGAGCAGCGCCAGGAAGGCAGCCTCCTTGTCGGGGTAATGCTTGTAGAAGGTCGCGTAGCCGACCTTGGCGCGGCGGACGATCTCCTCCATCGTCGTCTCCTGATAGCCCTGCTCGGCGATCAGCTCGGCCGTCGCCTCGAGGATGCGGCGGCGCTGGTCGGCGGCTGCGGCGTCGCGGCTGACCGGCTCGGGGCCGGGCGGCTGCCGGTTCTCCTTTCCGGGCAGGGCTCGCACAGGCCCCAGGATAGCGCTAGTTCCCATTGGTACGAAACAGGTACATGGAGTTGGGAAAGTTCCCAAACATAAGCTATGGTATCCCGAATGGAAGCACCGGGACCATTGCGAGAGGTCCGCTCGTGGGAAGAGGCCGAACCGGACCGTAGCGCCGACGCCGCCGTGCTCGAGGCAATGCTGCTGACCGTCGGCGAGAAGGGCTACGCGAAGACCACCGTGCGCGAGGTCGCCGAGCGCGCGCGGATCACCCAGGACCGCTTCCACCGTCGCTTCGGCGGCAAGGAGGCCTGCTTCGCGCGGGCCTATGAGGAGGCGGCGGAGCGGCTCGCCGCCGGGCTGCTCGAGGCCTGCCAAGGCGCCGCCGGCTGGCGCGAGGGCTTCCGCGCCGGCCTCGCCGAGCTGCTGCGCACTGTCGCCGAGCAGCCGCTGACGGCAAAGGCGCTGCTGATCGAGGTGCGGGCGGCGCGCGGCGAGGCCTGGGCCGCTCACCAGCGCCAGGTGGAGCGCCTAACCGCCGCCTTCGACTCTGCCCGCGAGGAGCCCGGCGCCCGCCCCGACGCCAACCCGATGACCGCCGGCTTCGTCATCGGCGCGATCGAGGAAGCGCTCAGCCTCGAGATCGCCGCCGGCCGCGCCGACGGCGTCCCGCTACTGCTGAACGACCTCACCCGCCTCGCCTTCCTGCAGCTCTTCGGCGAAGAGTAGAAGCGGAGCGGTCAGCTCAGAAGATGTCCTCGGCGGTGACCGCCAGGGCTCCGTCGGGCTTGTCGACCAGCTCCCGGGCGCAGATCGCGTAGCGGGGATTTGCCGCCAGCCGGGGCAGGGCGGCTGACTTCCGTTCCAGCCCCGCGCGCAACCGCGCCGCGCTGACCCGCTTGGCCCATTTCGCCTCGCCGAGCAGGACCGCCTCCCGGCCGCGGCCGGCGAGGGCGACGGCGTCTATCTCCGCCGGATCGTCGGCGCTCGTCCAGAACGGCCCGATTGCGACGATGTCGTCGCCGAGCTCGCCGGCGGCGGCGAGGCGGCGCAGATGGTCGCGGAACGCCTCCTCCCAGGGCCCTCCCATGTGATCGTCGAGCGATTTGAGCAGGACCGGCAGGATGCTCTGTCCCAGGCCACGCTCGATCTCCGGCCGGTAGCGATCCAGCGTGCCGAGCCAGAAGGCAAGGAAGTTGTCGGCAATCCGGTAGACGCGCCTGCGCGTGCGCCGCGGGTCCTCGGTCACCGGCACGACGCGGTCGACCAGGCGCAGGGCGACGAGACGGTCGAGGGTGCGGCCGGGGTCGGCGCGAACCGTCTGCTCGATCTCGTTGAAGCGGCTGCGCCCGGTTGCGATCGCGTAGAGGACCAGGCGAGCCAGCTCGCCTCCCTCCCCCTCGGTGGCGAGGACGAGCTGCCCCTCGGTGAGGAGCTGTCCTCCCGGCGTGCAGGCCAGGCGAGCGAGGTTGGCGCGGATGCCGGCGCTCTGGTCCCACCAGCGCAGGTACAGGGGCATGCCGCCGACCAACCCCCAGACCAGGGCGCGCTGCGCGGGCCGCAGCGCGGGCAGCATCTGCGCCGCCTCGTGGGGACGGAACGGGTGGAGCAGGAGCGAGAGGTCCAGCCGCCCGTAGAGCGGTGCCCGCTCCTCCTGCATCGCCTCCATTGTCCTCACGGCCGAGCCGCAGAGCAGGAGCTTCAGCCTGGTGCCAGAACGGAGGCGGTCCCAGGCGGCGCGGATCAGGCTCGGCAGCTCGGGAGAGGTCTCGATCAGCGCCGGGAACTCGTCGAGGACCAGCAGCAGGGGCCGCTCGACCGCGGCCAGCGCCAGGGTCTCGAGGACGTCGTCCCAGTCGGCGAACGGGCGGGCGTCGATGTCGCGGACCCCGCCTGAGAGCAGGGGCGCGGCCGCGCGAGCGAGCGCCGCCAGCTCGGCGGCGGCCGGCCGGCCGCCGCCGGTGTGGAAGACGGTCGGGCGCTCGCTGCCGAAGTGCTGGATCAATGCCGTCTTCCCGACCCTCCGCCGTCCCCAGACGACGCCAAGCGAGGCGCCCTTGCCCGTCCACCACGTCTCGAGTTGCCCCAGCTCCGCCGTTCGGTTTACGAACATGCCTACAAGCTTACCGACATTGGATGTCGGCGACGTTGGATGTCGGCGACGTTGGATGTCGGCGACCGGAGAGGAAGAGATATACGCTTCCACCATGGACCGGGCCGACTCCTACGCCGAGCTGCTTGCGGCGCACTTTGCTGCGAGACGGCACCTCGTGGTCGGGCTCGACACCGATCCCGGGCGGATCCCGGAGTCGGTGGCGGCGGGAGCGACGCCGCTCGAGCGAGTCATTGAGTTCAACCGGCGGATCGTCGAGGCAACCGCCGGGCTGGCCTGCGCCTACAAGCCCAACGCCGCCTTCTACGAGGCGCTGGGAGTGGATGGCTTCCGGGCGCTCGCCGAGACGATCGCGGCGATCCGCGACGCCGCGCCTGGCGCCGCGGTGATCCTCGACGCCAAGCGGGCCGACATCGGCTCGACCAACGCAGGCTACGTCGCCGCCGCCTTCGACCAGCTCGGCGCCGACGCGATCACGGTCCACCCCTACCTCGGCGGCGAGGCGCTCGCCCCCTTCCTCGAGCGCACCGAGAAGTTGGTCTTCGTCCTCGCCCGCACCTCCAACCCCGGCGCCGGCGAGCTCCAGGATCTGGTCTCCGATGGCGTGCCGCTATACCGCCACGTCGCCCGCGCCGTCGCCGGCGGCTGGAACGCGGCGGGCAACTGCGGCCTCGTCGTCGGCGCCACCTATCCCGAGGAGATGCGCGCGGTGCGCGAAGACGTCCCAACCGAGATGCCGATCCTGGTCCCCGGCGTCGGCGCCCAGGGGGGGGACGTGGCCGCGGTAGTGGCCGCCAACCGGGACGCCGGCAGCGACGCCTTTCTGATCGCCGCCTCGCGCTCGATCATCTACGCCTCACCCGGCGAGGACTTCGCCGAGGCGGCGCGCGGCGCGGCAGAGGCCCTCGACGCCGAGATCCGCGCTGCGGTCGCGGCCTGAGCCTCAGTCGCCCTTGGCGATCTCCGCTGCCTCGGCGCTACCGAGGTAGGGAGTCAAGGTG
>JAPVSJ010000125.1:0-2324 GCA_047519745.1 Actinomycetota bacterium
CAGACCGAGGCGCCGAGGCCGAACTCGGAGTCGTTGGCGAGGTCGATCGCCTCCTGCTCGGAGTCGACGACGACGATCGGCAGCACCGGGCCGAAGACCTCCTCGCGCATGATCCGCATCTCGTGCGTGACCCCGGTGAGCACGGTCGGGGCGATGTATTTGTCGGAGAGGCCCGCGACCGGGGTCGGGCCGCCGCAGAGCTTGGTCGCGCCGGAGGCGACCGCGTCCTCGATCAGGTCGACGACGATGTCGTACTGACCCGGGGAGGTCATCGGGCCGATCTCCGTCTCCCACTCGATCGGGTTGCCCAGCCGCAGCTTCTGCGCCTCGCGGGCAACGCCCTCGACGAAGCGGTCGGCGACCTCGCGCATGACGTAGACGCGCTCGATTCCCGAGCAGGTCTGGCCGGCGTTGGCGAAGCCGCCCCAGACGGCGCCGGAGATCGCGTTGTCGAGATCGGCGTCGGCGCAGACGATCATCGGGTCCTTGCCGCCGAGCTCGAGCACCGAGCCCTTCAGCCGCTGCGCGCATACCTCGCCGACCTTGCGGCCGACCTCGACCGAGCCCGTGAAGAAGATCTTGCCGGCGCTCGACTTGGCCAGCGCGTCGCCGACGGCGCCGCCGCCGTGGACGACGCGGACGAGGCCCTCGGGCAGGCCGCCCTTCTCGAAGACGCGGCGGATCGCCTCGCCCAGCAACGGCGTCAGGCTGGCCGGCTTGAGCACGACGCCATTGCCGGCCATCAGCGCGATCGCGACCTCGCCGAAGGGAATCGACCAGGGGTAGTTCCAGGGCGCGATCACGCCGACGACGCCGATCGGCTCGTACGTGAAGCGCGATTTCTTGCTCGCGAGGAAGGCCTGCGACATCCGCACCTTCTCGTCAGCGAGGATCTTCGGCCCGGCCTTGGCGCACCAGTGCAGCGCGTCGACGGTCGGCAGCAGCTCCATCGTGTAGGCCTCGGCGCGCGGCTTGCCCTGCTCTGAGACGAGCAGCTCGGCGAGCTCGTCGATGTCGTCGAGCAGGGCGGCGGCGGCGCGCTTCAGGTAGGCGCCGCGGGTCTTCAGGTCGAGCTCGGCCCAGGCGGGCTGGATGCGGGCTACGTCGTCGACTACGGCCTGGACTTCGTCGGGGGTGATCGTGGCGACGGAGCCGACGAGCTCTCCGGTTGCCGGGTTGAAGGACTCGAGCGTGGACTGGGCGGCTTGGGGCTGCGTGGCGATCTCCATGTGGCCGATTGTAGGGGGCTTGGAGGGCACCGGGGGAGGGGTTCGGCGGAGCAAAAGCGGGAGGCTCCGGCGAACCCCTCCCCCGGTGCCCTCATACTCGTCTTCAGTGGACGACCGGTTGTTCGATGACGGCGAAGCCGCCAAGCCTGTTGAGGTAGCTGCCGATGCGCCGTTAGCGGTGCGGATGCGTCCCCGAACTCTCGACGAGTTAGTCGGGCAAGAGCATGTTCTCGGCGAGGGATCGGCGCTGCGGACCGCTATCGAATCGGGACATCCTCATAGCTCGATTTTGTACGGGCCGCCGGGGGCGGGGAAGACGACGCTGGCGCGGATCGCTGCTTCGAATGCCGACGGGGCGTTTGAGGAGGAGTCGGCGGTCAATGCGGGGAAAGCCGAGATCCGGGGGGTTATCGAGCGGGCGCGGGAGCGGCGGCGTGGCGCAGGACGGCCGACGATCCTCTTCCTCGACGAGATCCATCGCTTCAACAAGGCGCAGCAGGACGCCTTGCTGCCGGCGGTCGAGGAGGGGCTGTTGACCTTGATCGGGGCCACCACGGAGAACCCCTATTTCGAGGTCAACTCGGCGCTGCTGTCTCGCTGCCAGGTGTATGAGCTGCTGCCGCTGTCGGCGAAGCAGGTGGAGAAGCTCTTGCGGCGGGCGCTGGCCGACCCCGAGCGCGGGCTGGTCGATCCGCCGCCGGTCGAGGACGCGGCGCTGGCGATGCTCGCCCGGCGCTCCGGCGGCGACGCACGCGTCGCCCTCGCGGCCCTCGAGCGCGCGGTCGCGCGCGTTGCCGACTTTGACGGTGTTGGAGCGCCGTCAAAGTCGGCAGCGGTCGACGTGGCCGCCGTCGAGGACGCGCTGCAGCGCAAGGCGCTCGACTACGACCGCCAGGGCGACCGCCATTACGACTTCATCTCCGCCTGGATCAAGGCGACGCGCGGCTCCGACGTCGACGCCTCGCTCTACTACCTGGCGGTGATGCTCGAGGGCGGTGAGGACCCGCGCTTCATCGCCCGCCGCATGGTCATCCTCGCCTCCGAGGACGTCGGCAACGCCGACCCGCAGGCGCTGCTCGTCGCCGACGCCGCGGC
>JAPVSJ010000126.1:0-13096 GCA_047519745.1 Actinomycetota bacterium
CCTCTCCATGAGGCTCCCGGACGGGCATTCCGAACCCTAGACCCCGCGATCAGCTGCGCAACGGCCTCAGGGAGAGGGACACCCGACCCTCCCCCGCCGCCCCTAAGTCTCCTGGTACAGCGGCCCGTCGCCGCCCTCGGGCAACGTGAGGCGCCCGCCCTTGGCCGTGATCGCCCCGCACTGCACGCAGTTCGACGCGGTGACGTGGACGTCGACTTCGGCGGCGCCGTTCTCGAGCTGCTCGTCGGGGATCTCGTAGACCTGGGCCGGGCACATCGAGACCCAGGTCTGGGCCAGCTCGCGCGGCACCCGGGTCTGGATGCGGACGTGGTTGGGGGCGTCGTCGCGGGTCGCATTGCCCGAGAGGAAGACCGAGTCGAGCTTGTTGAAGGTGACCTCGTTGTCGGGCTTGGGGTAACGGCTCGAAGCCTTGCCGAGGTGCATCGCCGGCTCGGCGTTGTCCTCGACCTTCATGTGGCCGGGCGGGAAGTTGCCTTTGCTGGCGACGAGCATGTTGGCCACGATGCCGCCACGGATCAGGCCCTTGGTCAGCGGCTGCTTCATGTTGCGCGACTTGTAGAGGTCCTTCTCGATCACCGAGTTGCGGATCGCCTCGTCGTAGCTTTCGAAGTTGACCGAGTCGATGTCTTTCTTCAGCGACTCGACGATCGCTTCCGCCGCGTACATCCCGGCGTGCATCGCGTAGTGGACGCCGGCGAGCTCGGCGATGTTGACCATCCCGGCGGCGTCGCCGGCGACCAGCATGCCGGGCACCGAGAAGCGCTTCGGCAGCGAGAAGTAGCCGCCGGAGGGGATCGTCTTCGCGCCCCAGCCGACCCGCTTGCCGCCCTCGATGATCTTGGCGATGAAGGGGTGGGTCTTGAAGCGCTGCAGCTCGTCGTGGACGGAGAAGGTGGCGTCGGTGTAGTCGAGGCCGACGACGAGGCCGAAGCAGACCTTGTCCTCGCCCATCGGGTAGATGAAGCTGCCGCCCGCCTCCTTGTATTTGCCGCCCCAGCGCAGCGGCCAGCCGAGCGTGTGGATCACGCGGTCAAGCGGCTTCGGCACCTCCCAGACCTCCTTCACCCCGAGCTCCCACGCCTGCGGATCCGAGCCGTCGCGCATGTCGAAGTAGTCGAAGGCGGAGTAGGTGAGGTGGCCGATCGTGCCCTCGGCGAGCACGGTCGCCTTGGCGACGACGTCCGAGCCGGGCTCGAAGTTGCCGAGCTCCTCGCCGTCCTTGCCGCGGCCGCGGTCGCCCGAGCGCACGCCCTTGACGATCCGGTCCTCGACCAGCAGCTTGGTCGCGGCGGTCTCAGAGAGGATGTAGACGCCGGCCTCTTCGGCTTTGTCGGCGAGGAAGCGGCCCAGCTTGGAGACCGACATCGTGTAGGTGCCCTCTTTGCGGAAGTTGGGCGGAGGTGGCTTGATCGGGATCGCCGCCTTGGAGGTGAGGAAGTAGGTCGCGTCCTTGGTCACCTCCTGGTAGACCGAGGGCCAGTCGCCGGGATCCATGTCGGGAAACAGCCGGGTCATCGCCGAGGGGTCGACGTTGGCGCCTGAGAGCAGGTGGGCGCCCGAGACTTTGCCCTTCTCGATCACCGCGACCGGGACTTCGCCCAGCTTCTCGGTCAGCTCCGGCTCGTCCTCGAGAAGCTGCATCAATTTGTTGGCGCAGGCGAGGCCCGCCGGGCCGCCGCCGACTATCGCGACACCGACCTCGATCCGGTCCTCGACCGGATCGGTCGGCGGGCCGATCACGTCGGCGGAGTCGAACGGGGGCGGGTAGTCGATCGGCTTTACGGCGGGCATCGCTTGCTCCTTTGTCGCGGACGAGGGGTGGGGCCGAGCCGGCGGCTCAGCCTCCCTTCTTCGCCTTGATCGCCTCGGTCAGCTTGGGGACGATCTTGTGCAGATCGCCGACCACGCCGAGATCCGAGAACTCGAAGATCGGCGCGTTCTGGTCCTTGTTGATCGCGAGGATGTTCTCCGAGCTCTGCATCCCGACCTTGTGCTGGATCGCGCCGGAGATGCCGGCGGCCAGGTAGAGCTTCGGCGCGACCGTCTTGCCGGTCTGGCCGATCTGGGCCGCGTAGGGGTACCAGCCGGCGTCGACCACGGCGCGGGTGGCGGCAACCGCCCCGCCCATCGCCTCGGCCAGTTCCTCGCACTGCTTGAAGCCCTCGGCAGCGCCGAGACCACGGCCGCCGCCGACGAGGATGTCGGCAACCTCGATGTTGACGTCGGCGCCGCGCGGCTCGCCGCGCTGGACCATCGTCGCCTTGGTCGACCACGGCGACAGCTCGACGTCGACGTCGACGACCTCAGCGGTGCCACCGCTCTCCTTGGCGTCGAAGGCGTTGAGGCGGCCGATGATGATGCCGGGCTCCGAGACATAGCCGACGTCGGCGATCTGGGAGTCCTGCAGGATCGGGCGCTCGGCGACCAGCTTGCCGTCCTGCACCTTGACCTGCGTCACCTCCATCGTCACGCCGGCGTTGAGGCGCGCGGTCAGGCCGGCGCCGATCTCGAAGCCGAGCAGACCGCCGCCGAAGAGGGCATAGGAGAAGCCCTCGTCGCCGATGACCTTGGCCATCGCGTCGACGATCGGCTGGGCCAGGCCCTCGGGCACGCTCTTGGCCCGGAAGACCTTGGCGGCGCCCCAGTTGCCGAGGCCGGCGCAGGCGTCGTCGGCGATGTCGCCGACCACCATGACGGCCGCCTCGCCACCGATTTCGCCGGCCAGCTTGGCCGCCTCGGAGATCGCACCGAGTGAGTTTTTGTTGAAGTTGCCCTCGTCGTCGTGCAGGGCGTAAGTCAGTATCCCGGGCATCTAGATCAGCTTCCTCTCGTCGAGCCAGGCGACGATCTTTTCGACCGTCTCGTTGGTGTCCTCGTCCTCGATGATCTCGCCGGCCTCCTTGGGGGGCGGCGGGTTGAGCGCGAGCACAGTGGTCTTTGAGCCGCCCTCGCCGACCATGCCGGCTTCGATGCCGACATCGCCGGTGGCCTTGCCGTCGAGCGGTTTTTTCTTCGCCCCCATGATCGCTTTGAGGCTCGGGTAGCGGGGCTCGTTGATCGCGTCGCCGACGCTGATCACGGCTGGCAGCTCGACCTCGACCGTGTCGTAGCCGTACTCGGCCTGGCGCTCGCAGCGCAGCTTGCCGTCGGTCACGTCGATCTTGATCACCTGGGTCAGCGAAGGCATCTTCAGGTGGTCGGCGACGACGGCGCCGATCGTGTAGCACTCGCCGTCGTCGGACTGCTGGCCGAGCAGGACCAGGTCGGGGCTCTCGGACTCGAGCACCTTGGCGAGCGAGTAGCCGGTGGCGCAGACGTCGGAGCCCGACAACGCGTCGTCGGAGAGGTGCACCGAGCGGTCGGCGCCGAGCGCCACCGCCTTGTGCAGCGCGCGAACCGCCGATTCGGGGCCCATCGTCACCGCGACGACCTCCTCGACCGGGATCGCACCGCCCTCCTTGATCTGCATGGCGGCCTCAATGGCGTGGGTATCGAAGGGGTTGAGGTTTTTCTCGCCGCTACGGTCCAAACGCATCGTCGTGGAGTCGATGCGCTTCTGGACGGCGGCGTCCGGAACCTCCTTGACCAGGACGCAGATCTTCAACTTTCAAGCCTCCTTGGCTGTTGCTTCGCTTGCTTCGGGCGGGTTGACTGACCAGTCAATCAGTCTATCTATACATCTGGACGTGTGAAGTTCGGCGTGAGGGAGATCACGCAGCCGGGATGCCTATCACGGCAGCCCGCATCGCGTCTTACGATCAGCTTTCTTCGCGCTCGTGGCGCTCTTCGGCGCCGGAGCGGATGAAATCGACGATCTCGTCGGTGCCCGCGCCCGGCGTGAAGACGGCAGCCACCCCCAGCTCCTTCAGCTCGGGGATGTCGTCGGCGGGGATCGTGCCCCCTACCGTGACCAGGACGTCGTCGACGCCCTGCTCCGCCAGGAGCTTCACGACTTTCGGCACCAGCGTCATGTGGGCCCCGGAGAGGATCGAGAGGCCGACCGCGTCGGCGTCCTCCTGGATCACCGTCTCGGCGATCTGCTCCGGCGTCTGGTGCAGGCCGGTGTAGATCACCTCCATCCCCGCGTCGCGCAGCGCTCGGGCGATGATCTTGGCCCCACGGTCGTGCCCGTCCAAGCCGGGCTTGGCGACGACGACGCGGATCTTGCGGGCGGTTGCGGCCTCCATGGGCCGGGACATTAGACGACCGGGGGGAGAATTCGGCCCGCTGAACCATTGACCCCCGAATGCGTGGGTCAAATGACCAGTCGAGGGACGGGCGCGAACCCGATGCAGTGATCTGGGCCTTAGTGAGGCAGCAGCACGGCGCGATCGCGCGCCGGCAGTTGCTGGACCTCGGGCTCAGCTCGCGGCGGATCGAGCGACGGGTTGCCGCCGGGCGGTTGCACCCCGTGTGGCGCGGCGTATACGCGGTGGGGCGGCCGCTACTGGGTAGACGAGGGCGCTGGATGGCGGCGGTGCTGGCCTGCGGGCCAGAAGCGGTGCTGAGCCACAGCAGCGCGGCGGCGCTATGGGAATTCGGGACCGAGCAAAGAGGCCTGGTCGATGTTTCTGTGCCGTCGCAGAGACGCGCCCGACAGCCGGGAATCCGAGTCCATCGGCGTACGGGGGCGGTGATGGGCGAGGTCGCCCTCCACGAAGGGATTCCCCTTACCTCGCCCGTACGCACGTTGGTCGACCAGGCGACACAGCTGAGGCCTATGCAGCTCGAGCGCGCCATCAACGAGGCCGACAAGCTCAACCGGGTGAGAGCGGACGTGCTGCACGCGTCGCTCGAGGACTACCGCGGTCAACCCGGTGTGGCGCCGCTGCGAAAGCTTCTCGATCCCCTCACCTTTCGACTCAGCGACTCCGAGCTGGAGCAGCTGATGAGGCCACTGGCACGAGCGGTCGGTCTTCCCGTTCCGGAAACGAAAACATGGGTGAACGGCTACGAAGTCGACTTCTTCTGGCCCGAGCTCGGGATCGTGCTGGAGGCGGACGGGTTGAAATACCACCGCACCGCGTCCCAGCAAAAGCGCGGCTTGGAGCGCGATCAGGCCCACCTCGCGGCCGGCATGTGGCCACTTCGCTTCTCCCACCGGCAGATCAAGTACGACCCTGCGCATGTGCGACGGATCCTCCGCACCACCGCCGCGCGCGCCAGGAACGCATCGGCTGAACTCTTTACCACCGCATCCGTGGGCAAAGTGACCAGTCGCGGGAAGGGACGGGAGCGGGCTTAGAAAACTGGGGACTCGGTGTAGGTGCCGAAGACCTCTTGCATGGCCGAGATCATCTCGCCCTCGGTGGTGCGGGCGCGGGCGGCGGCGATGATCGGCGGCATCAGGTTCTCGTCGGTTGCGGCGGCGCGCTTGAGCTCGGCCAGCGCCGACTCGACCGCGGCGCCGTCGCGGCGGGCGCGGGTCGCCGCAAGGCGGTCGGTCTGCTTGCGTTCGAGGCTCGGGTCTATGCGCAGGATCGGCGTCGGCTCTTCGCCCTCCTGGACGAAGTCGTTGACGCCGACGACGATGCGGCTGCGCTCGTCGACCTCGCGCTGGTAGGTGAAGGCGGCGTCGGCGATCTCGCGCTGGGGGAAGTTACGGCGGATCGCCTCGACCATCCCCCCCAGCTCGTCGATGCGGGCGAAGTAGTCGTAGGCGGCGGCCTCCATCTCGTCGGTCAGCTTCTCGACGAACCAGGAGCCGCCGAGCGGGTCCGGCGTGTTCGGCGCGCCCGACTCGAAGGCGATGATCTGCTGCGTGCGCAGCGCCACCCGGACCGCCTCCTCGGTCGGCAGCGCCAAGGCCTCGTCGAAGGAGTTGGTGTGCAGCGACTGGGTGCCGCCGAGCACCGCCGCCAGCGCCTCCAGCGAGGTGCGGACGACGTTGTTGAGCGGCTGCTGGGCGGTCAGCGAGACGCCCGCCGTCTGCGCGTGGAAGCGCAGGCGCATCGACTCCTCGCGCTTGGCGCCGTAGGTGTCGCGCATCTCGCGCGCCCAGATCCGCCGCGCCGCCCGGTACTTGGCGATCTCCTCGAAGAAGTCGATGTGGGCGTTGAAGAAGAAGGAGAGCCGGGGGGCGAAGTCATCGATGTCGAGGCCGCGCTCGAGCGCCCGCTCGACGTAGGTGAAGCCGTCCTTGAGCGTGAAGGCGAGCTCCTGCTGCGCGGTCGAGCCGGCCTCGCGGATGTGGTAGCCGGAGATCGAGACCGGGTGCCAGCGCGGCATGTTCTCGGTGCACCACTCGATCATGTCGGTGACCAGGCGCATCGCCGGCTCGATCGGGAAGCACCACTCTTTCTGCGCGATGTACTCCTTGAGGATGTCGGTCTGGATCGTGCCGCCGAGCTTGTCCGCCGAGACGCCCTGCTGCTCGCCGACCAGCACGTAGTAGGCGAGCAGGATCGCCGCCGGAGCGTTGATCGTCATCGACGTGGTGACGGCGCCGAGCGGGATCCCGTCGAAGAGCTGTTCCATGTCGTCGAGGCTGTCGACGGCGACGCCCTCGCGCCCGACCTCGCCGAGGCTGCGCTCGTGGTCGGAGTCGTAGCCCATCAGGGTCGGCATGTCGAAGGCGGTCGAGAGCCCGGTCTGACCGTGGTCGAGCAGGTAGTGG
Source organism: Actinomycetota bacterium (assembly GCA_047519745.1). Taxonomy (GTDB): domain Bacteria; phylum Actinomycetota; class Thermoleophilia; order Solirubrobacterales; family 70-9; genus VRUE01. The sequence goes on from JAPVSJ010000126.1 coordinate 6,638, forward strand.
AAGCGCTCATTGGTCTCCTCGACCGTGCCGAAGCCGGCGAACTGGCGCATCGTCCAGAGCCTGCCGCGGTGCATCGACTCGTAGGGGCCGCGGGTGAAGGGGTACTCGCCGGGGCGGCCGATCGACTCCCCCGGGTCCGCGGGCGCTAGCTCGGGCCCGTAGAGCGGCGCTATCGGATGCCCCGACATCGTCGTCCGCTCCGCCTCGCGCTCTTCCAGCGGCCTCTGCCGCGGCTCCGTAGCCATGGGGGAAGTGTAGATGCGGGTTTCCCGTTGCGAATCGAGGGCGTTGCACGGAGGTCAGGGCGCGCCCTGCCTGAGACCGTGGCGACCGCAGGTTCAATCAGGCAATCACTACAGCGGAGGTGTCAAAGTGCGCAGAGGATTGGAGCTTGGCGGAATCGTCGCGGCGGTCGTGTTGATCGCCTTTGGCGTGGTCGCCATCGTGATGGGGGCGAACGGAAGCGACACCGTCTCGACCGAACTCAACCGGCAGAACATCATCGGCACGCCCGACATGACCCCGGAAGCGATCGCCGGCGAGGCGAAGGAAGCGGGGCTGCCGGCAAGCGTCGGCCTGCCGACCTGCGACGTCGCCGAACAGGCGATCGACAACGGCGAACGGGCGCGCTGCTTCGCCTCCTACATGCGGATTCACGCGCTCGAGGCGACCGGCGGCTACACCTACTCGGAAATGGGCCAGTTCGAAGCCAAGCCCAATACTCCGAAGGGCGAACTCTCCCCCGGCGGCGGGACGAGCAACGAAGAGTTCGCCGCGATCGACCCCGAAACCGGCCAACCCGCCGAAAACAGCGCCCGCAACACCTGGGTCACCGAGACCGCGCTCTCGACCGCGCTCAACGCCAGCTACATGGCCGATCAGCTGTCGCTGTTCGGGATCGTGATCGGCATCGCCCTGCTGCTGACCGGGATCGGCTTCGCCGTGCTCGTCGCGGGCGGATCGGTGCGGGATCCCGACAGCGTGCTCAAGTTCCTGCGCTTGCACAAGCCGCACGTGCCGCACCGCGGCGAGGCGAGCCCGCAGCACTGACCCTCGCACCCGTGCCGGTAGTTGACCACCTATGTGGTGGGTCAACTACCGGCGCGTCCGCCGCCGGCGCGGAGGAAGCGGCGGCTGACGGGCTTGCGCCTCGCCGCGATGCGGCTCGCGCCGAAGCCGGCGATCGTCGCCAGCAGGGTCACGGCGAGGGCGACGAGGCGGCGGCCGAGCTGCTCGAAGCGCATCGTCTGCCAGCCTTCCTCGCGGGCAATCCCGGCCAGCGGCGGGTCGGGGTTGACGGCGACCGGGTGGCCGACGGCACGCAGCATCGGCAAGTCGGAGATCGAATCCGAGTAGGCGTAGGAGGCCGACAGGTCGATGCCGTGCTCGGCGGCGAACGCCTCCATCGCCTCGACCTTGCCCGGCCCGTAGACGAAGGGTCCGTCGAAGCGGCCGGTGAAGGCGCCGTCCTCGCCGACCTCGTAGCGAGTGCCGATCCCTCCGTCCATCCCCAGCACCGCGGCGAGCGGTTCGACGACGCCGTTGCCGGCGGCGCTGACGATGAAGGTGGCGCGGCCGGCGTCCTGGTGGGCGTAGACCTCGTCGAGCATCTGCGGGTAGACCCGCGGCAGGATCGCCGCCATCACCTCGGGGTTCATCCGTTCGAGGCTGCGGGCGGGGACGCCCGAGATCACGTCGCGCGCCACCCGCAGCACCTCGCTGGTGCGCTCGTCGGTCGTGCCGCGCAACCGGTAGCGCAGGTGCTCGACTCCCCAGCTCGCCAGCAGGCGGCGGGAGACGATCCCGTGTCGCGTCGCGACACGGGCGAACTGCATTCCACTCGACCCCGCCATCAGGGTCTTGTCCAGGTCGAAGAAGGCAGCAGCGCGCTGCAAGCGCTCAGACCTCGATGACTATGGCGTCGCCCTGGCCGCCACCCGAGCAGATCGCCGCGACGCCGAGGCCACCGCCCCTTCGACCCAGCTCATGAACGAGGGAACCAACAATGCGGGCACCGGAAGCGCCGATCGGGTGACCGAGCGCGATCGCGCCGCCGTTGACGTTGACCCTGTCCTCGTCGACGCCGAGCATCCGCATCGAGTTGAGGGCGACCGAGGCGAAGGCCTCGTTGATCTCCCAGAGGTCGACGTCCTCGGGGCTCTTGCCGATCTTCTCCAGCGCCTGCTTGGCCGCGTTCGCAGGGGTTTTCGCCAGGTAGGCGAAGTCGTCGGCGACAGTGCCGTACGAGAGGACGCGCGCCAGCACGGTACGGCCTTCCTTCTCGGCCCACTCGTCGGACGCGGCGATGATCGCGCCGGCGCCGTCGTTGACGCCGGGAGCATTGCCGGCGGTGTGGGTGGCGTCGTCGCCTCCGATCGCCCGCAGGCCGGCCAGCGTCTCGATCGTGGTCTCCGGGCGAATCGCCTCGTCGGCCTCGATCGTGTTCTCGCCCTTGCGCGACTTGACCGTCACGCCGACGATCTCGTCGGCGAGGCGGCCGGCGTCAGTCGCCTCCGCAGCGAGCCGGTGCGAGCGCTCGGCGAATTTGTCCATGTCGGCGCGGGTGATCTCGAGCTCGTTGGAGACCTCGCTCGCCTCGTTGATCATCTGCTTTTCGGTGAAGGGGTTGGTGAGGCCATCGTGGACCATCGCGTCGATCGTCTCGACGTGGCCCATCCGGTAGCCGAAGCGGGCGCCGGGCAGCAGGTGCGGGGCGCCGCTCATCGACTCCATGCCGCCGGTGACGGCGACCTCGACGTCGCCTGCACGGATCGCCATGTCGGCGATCCCGAGCGAGCGCATGCCCGAGGCGCAGACCTTGTTGATCGTCTCCGAGGGGACCTCCTTCGGGATGCCCCCCTTGATCTGGGCCTGCCGCGAGGGGATCTGGCCCTGACCGGCCTGGAGGACCTGGCCGAAGACGACCTGGTCGACCTGACCCGCGTCAACACCCGAGCGCTCCAGCGCCGCGGAGATCGCCTGGCCGCCGAGGTCGGTGGCGTCGAGCGAGGAGAGGGTTCCGCCCATCTTGCCGAAGGGCGTGCGTGCGGTTCCGAGGATGACGGTGCTGGGCATCTGGCGGCCTTTCTAGTCGGATTGTGCCGGGTCTCGGCTCGAGACAGGGCCGCAAGGCCCTGCCGGGAACGATAGCGGGCGGCCCCGGCAAGTTGTGCTTCCTTGATCACGTAATAGTCGACTGAGGATCGGGCGGCGGGAGTTCATAGACTCGCTCGCCATGAGAGTCGAAGTCAGCCAGGCCCAGCCCACCGAAACCGACGCCGACCTGCTCGCGGTCGGGCTCTACGAGGGTGAGCAACTGCCCGCCGAGCTGGCCACGGCGCAGGGGGCTGGCGACGCCAAGCCCGGCTTCCAGAAGCTGACCCTGCTGCGCCCCGAGCAGCCCGGTCGCGTGCTCGTGGTCGGCTTCGGCAAGCGCGACGACGCCGACGTCGAGCGGATCCGCCTCGCCGCAGCCGTGGCCGCCAAGGAGGCCGCGAAGCTGGAGGCGGCCTCGCTCGTCTGGCTGCTGCCGGGCTCGGACGACGACGGCGCCACGGCGGAGGCGCTGGTCACCGGCACGATCCTCGCCGCGTACCGCTTCGATCGCTTCCAAAGCTCCAATCCGCAGGACCCTCCCCCGCCCCGCCTCGAATCGCTGACCCTGCTCGCGCCGCCCGGTGTGGCCGACGCTGCCGAAGCCGCCCGCGTCTGCGCCGAGGCGCAGAACCGCGCCCGCGACCTGCAGAGCCTTCCGTCCAACGTCGCCACGCCCTCCTTCCTCGCCAAGCGGGCACAGGAGATCGCCGCCGGCCACGGCTCCGTCAGCGCCGAAGTCCTCGGACGCGAGGAGATCGCCGCCAAGGAGATGGGCGGTCTTGCCGCCGTCAGCCAGGGGACCGCTGAGGAACCGAAGCTGATCGTGCTGCGCTACGAGGGCGGCGGCTCCGGCCCCACGCTCGGCTTGGTCGGCAAGGGGGTCACCTTCGACACCGGCGGCATCTCGCTGAAGCCCTCGGCCTCGATGCACGAGATGAAGATGGACATGTCCGGCGCCGCCGCGGTGCTGGAGGCGGTCGGCGCGATCGCCGAGCTGGGGCTGCCGCTCAACCTGATCGCGGTCGTCCCCTCGACCGAGAACATGCCCTCGGGCACGGCGATCAAGCCCGGCGACGTCATCACCCAGTACAACGGCAAGACGGTCGAGATCAACAACACCGACGCAGAGGGCCGCCTGATCCTCGCCGACGCCCTCGCCTACGCGGTCGAGCTAGGCGCCGAGCGGATCGTCGACATGGCGACGCTGACCGGTGCGGTCCTGATCGCACTCGGCTCGACCTACGCGGCGGTGATATCCAACGACGACGAGCTCGCCGCCGAGGTCACCCGGGCCGGCGAGACGACGGGCGAGCTGGTCTGGCGCCTGCCGCTCCACGCCGAGTACAAGGAGCTGACCAAGGGCACCGTCGCCGACCTCACCAACGCCGCGGCGAAGCGCAAGGCGGGAACGATCTACGCCGGCTCCTTCCTCGAGGAGTTCGTCGGCGAGGTCCCCTGGGCCCACGTCGACATCGCCGGCACCGCCTGGGACGTCGGCCGCCCCTACACCGGCAACGACGCCAGCGGCTTCGGCGTCCGCCTGCTGGTCGAGCTGGCGCGCGAGCTCTCCGCCTAGCGCCCCGCCCAGCCTCCGAGGATCATGCAGGTGAGCGACCCGGCCTCCTCGCTCACCGGCGTCCTCCATAGGCGGTCGCGGAGAGTGCCTTGGCGGCGGCACGACGCGACGCCGGGTAGTGCAAGTCGGCGGCGATCTCCTCCTGGGAGATCGGAATCCGCGGGGCCTTGGGACGGTGGCTCCTGTGTCGGTGGACCAACCTCATCTTGCGCCTCCAATCGGCCAAGGTTGCTTCAAGCAACCATTGATTGGGACCACCCTAGCCGACTCGGTTGCTTCACGCAACCTTGTGTGCCAAGATCACTCTCGTGCTAGGGCATGAATATCCGGGGCAGGTCTGCTCGATCGCCAAGGCGCTCGAGGTGGTCGGCGAGCGCTGGAGCCTGCTGATCGTCCGCGACGTGATGAACGGCAACCGCCGCTTCGGCGAGCTGCAGCGGGGCCTCGGGATCGCCCGCAACGTGCTCTCGGCGCGACTGCAGCGGCTGGTCGAGGAGGACATCCTCGAACGCCGCCCCTACCAGTCGAGCCCAGAGCGCTACGAGTACTTCCTCACCGAGAAGGGGCTCGACCTCTGGCCCGCCCTCGTCGCCCTGCTCGCCTGGGGTGATCGCCACTCCCCCGAGCCGGACGGCCCACCGATGCTGATCGTCCACAAGGAGTGCGGCGGCGAGGTCAACGACCGCGGCGTCTGCGAGCGCTGCGGCGAGGTCCTCCACGCCCGCGACGCCCGCGCCCTGCCCGGCCCCGGCCTCAAAGCCGAGCCCGCCGCAGCTTGATTGCAGTCTTGTCCCCACTATCGTGGGGAAAATGCTGCAACATCGATTGAGGGATCAGGAGGAGCTAGATGGCGACGGCGGCTGAGGTGCAAGCGCGGGACAAGATCTTCATCGGCGGCGAGTGGGTCTCGCCGCAGGGCGGCGAGACGATCGAGGTGGTCAACTCGACGACGGAGGAGACCATGGCGACGATCCCGGCCTGCACGCCGGCGGACGCCGACCTCGCCGTGCGTGCCGCCCGCGACGCCTTCGACTCCTGGTCGCAGAGCTCGCGCGAGGAGCGGGCCGGCTACCTGGCAGCGATCTCGGCCGGGCTCGGCGAGCGCAGCGACGAGATCGCCGCGACGATCTCCCAGGAGCTGGGGATGCCGCTGACGCTGAGCCGGATCATCCAGGCCGGCCTGCCGATCGGCCAGTTCGGGGCGATGCCCGGGTTGATGGAGGAAGTCGCCTGGGAGGAGGAGATCGGCAACTCGCGCGTGCTGCGCGAGCCGGCCGGCGTGCTTGGCGCGATCACCCCCTGGAACTACCCGCTCAACCAGATCGCCGCCAAGGTCGCGCCGGCGCTGGCCGCCGGCTGCACGGTTGTGCTCAAGCCGAGCGAGGTCGTACCGCTCAACGCCTTCATCCTCGCCGAGGTCGTCGAGGCCGTCGGCCTGCCGGCGGGCGTCTTCAACCTCGTCACCGGCACCGGCCCGGTCGTCGGCGAGGCGATCGCCGGTCACCCCGGCGTCGACATGGTCTCCTTCACGGGCTCGACCCGGGCCGGCCGGAGGGTCAGCGAGCTCGCATCGGCGACGGTAAAGCCGGTCGCGATGGAGCTCGGCGGCAAGTCGCCGAACGTGATCCTCGACGACGCCGACCTCTCGAAGGCGGTCCCCGACGGGGTCGGCAAGTGCTACCTCAACTCGGGCCAGACCTGCAGCGCCCTGACCCGGATGCTGGTGCCGCGCGAGAAGCTGGCCGAAGCCGAGGAGCTGGCGAAGTCGGCGGCGGAGTCCTTCACCC
>JAPVSJ010000127.1:0-3549 GCA_047519745.1 Actinomycetota bacterium
GACCTCCTGGCTGAAGCGCACGCAGCGGTAGCAGAGGATGCAGCGCTCGCGGTCGATCGCGACCAGCGGCGAGAGCTCGATCGGCTTCTCGAAGTGGCGCTTCTGGTCGGTCATGCGGCTCTTGCCCGGGCCCCAGCCCTGCGTGATGTCCTGCAGCGGGCACTCGCCGCCTTTGTCGCAGACGGGGCAGTCGAGCGGGTGGTTGACGAGCAGGAACTCGACCACGGCGCTCTGCGCGTGCTTGACCTGCTCGCTGCGGGTGTGGACGACCATGCCGTCGCGCACCGGGGTCGAGCAGGAGGTCTGCAGTTTCGGGATTCCCTCGATCTCGACCAGGCACATGCGGCAGGCGCCGACCGGGTCGCCGAGCTTGGGCTCGTAACAGAAGACCGGGATCTCGACGTCGCCGCGCTTGGCGGCGTCGTGCAGCATCTCGCCCTCGGTCGCGGCGACCTCGCGGCCGTCGATCACGATCGTCACTTCGCGCCGCTCGCTCACGTCGCGGCCCCCAGGACCTCGGCGGGAGCCTGGACGACGGCGATCCGCTCGCTCGCTTCGTCCATCACCTGCTCGAACTCGGGCCGGAACTTCTTCACCATCGCGCTGACCGGCATCGCCATCGAGTCGCCGAGCACGCAGAGGCAGTGGCCCATGATGTTCTCCTGGACCGAGCTGATGATGTCGAGGTCCATCGGCGTCGCCTCGCCGCGCACGACCCTTTCCAGCATCTTCACCGTCCAGTTGGTGCCCTCGCGGCAGGGCGTGCACTTGCCGCAGGACTCATGGTGGTAGAAGCGCGCCGTGCGCAGCGCCATGTGTGGGATCGAGACCGTGTCGTCGGCGACGATGATCGAGCCCGAGCCGAGCATCGAGCCCGCCTCGGCCATCGCCTCGAAGGAGTAAGGGAGGTCGAGCCCCTCTTCCGCCGTGAGCACCGGCGAAGACGAGCCGCCGGGGTAGAGGGCCTTGACCTCGCGACCGTCGAGCGGACCGCCCGCCAGATCGAAGATCAACTCGCGGGTCGGGATCCCCAGCTCGACCTCGTAGTTGCCCGGGCGGCGCACGCCGCCGGAGACCGAGACGACCTTGGTCCCGGGCGACTGCTCGGTGCCGAAGCCCTTGAACCACTCGGCGCCGTGGGCGACGATGCGCGGCACGTTGGAGAGCGTCTCGACGTTGTTGATCAAGGTCGGCCCGCCGTAGAGGCCCTGCACCGCCGGGAACGGTGGCTTCAGCCGCGGGTTGCCGCGCTTGCCCTCGAGCGCGTCGAGCAGCGCGGTCTCCTCGCCGCAGATGTAGGCGCCGGCGCCGCGATGGACGACCAGCTCCAGGTCGCGCCGCGAGCCGCAGATGTCCTTGCCCAGGTAACCGGCCTCGTACGCTTCGGCGACGGCGGCGTCGAGGATGTCGGCCTGCGAGTCGTACTCGCCGCGGATGAAGATGAAGGCGTGGCCGGCGTCGGCGGCGATCGCGGCGATCGCGATCCCCTCGATCAGCTGGTGGGGGTTGCGCTGCATCAGCTCGCGGTCCTTGAACGCCCCCGGCTCGGACTCGTCGGCGTTGCAGCAGAGGTACTTGGCCATCTCGCCGCGGGGCAGGAAGGAGGCCTTTTTGCCCATCGAGAAGCCGGCGCCGCCGCGGCCGCGCAGGCCGGAGTCTTCGAGCTCCTTGAGGATCTCGTTGGCCTCCATCTCGCGGTAGGCCCTCTCCAGGGTCGCGTAGCCGCCGTAGCCCTTGTAGCCGGTCAGGGTGCGCAGCGTCGGGTCCTCGGCGTGCTCGAGCAGGACGCGCGTCTCAGGCACGGGCGTCACCCGCCAGCGGCCGCTTCTCCAGCGCCTTGTCGGGGAGCACGTCCTCGCCCGCGAGCAGCTGGTCGATCGCCGTCCCCGCCTCGCTTGGCTCCAGCGGGCCGAAGTAGCGCTCGTCGATCGAGGCCATCGGCGCGATGTCGCAGGCGCCGAGGCACTCGAACCCGGTGACGAAGACGTCCTCGCGGTCCTCGCTGGCGGCGCGGAACGCGTCGAGCAGCTCGTCGCCGCCGCGCATCCAGCAGCTGATGTTGGTGCAGACGGCGACTTTGTGGGAGCCGACCGGCTCCGTGTGGAGCAGGTCGTAGAAGCTCGCCACCGACTCCAGGTAGGCGGGCGTCACCTGCATCACCGCGGCCGCCTGGCGGATCCCCTCCGGGGTGCACCAGCCGTAGAGCCGCTGCACGGCCCAAAGCGCCGGAATCGAGACGGAGTGCTTATCCGGGTAGCGGCCGATCAAGGTCTCGATGTGCTCCCGCAGCTCCGCTGGGCAATCGACTTCGTGCAGCTCAGGAACCCCCTCCGAAGCTCTATCGGGGACCCGACCCTCGCTGACGGCTCTGTCGACCGGGAAATCAGCCATCCCCGCTCCTCCCGCGGGTGGCACGGCGGCGGGGGACCCCCATAGCGGAGGACATCTGTGATGTCCGAGCACATGGGGGAGGGCCGCCGTGACAGGACCCGCGGTCGAAGGCGATGTCCTTCACCGGTCCACCCCACCGAGGATCGGGTCGAGCATGCCGAGGCTGCAGATCATGTCGGCGACGTAGGCGTCGAGCGACATGTCCTTGAACGCCTGCAGGTTGACGAACGAGGGGTCGCGGAAGTGAACCCGGGCCGGCTTCGAGGAGCCGTCGGCAAGGACGAAGCAGCCGAGCTCGCCGCGCGGGCTCTCGATCGCGTAATAGACCTCTCCGGCCTCGACCCGGTAGCCCTCGGTGACCAGCTTGAAGTGGTGGATCAGCGACTCCATCGAGGTCGAGAGCTCCGAGCGCGGCGGCAGCACGTACTTGCGGTCCTCGGCGATGAACGGTCCCTCCGGCAGCCCGTCGAGCGCCTGCTCGATGATCCGCACCGACTCGACCATCTCGGCCACCCGCACCCGATAGCGGTCGTAGTTGTCGCCGACCGTGCCGACCGGGACCTTGAAGTCCATCTCGGGGTAGGCGAGGTAGTCGAAGGCCTTGCGCAGGTCCCACGGCTCGCCGGCGGCGCGCAGCAGCGGACCGGTCACGCCCAGCTCGAGCAGCCGCTCACGCGGGACGATCCCGGTCCCCTTGGTCCTCGACAGGAAGACCTCGTTGCGGTCGAGTAGGTCCTGGTACTGGCCGACCCGGACCGGCATGTCGGCGATGAAGCTGCGCAGCTTCGCCTCGAAGCCGCGCGGGATGTCCTCGATCACGCCGCCGACCTGGAAGTAGCGGGTGTGCATCCGCTGCCCGGTCGCCATCTCGAACAGGTCGAGGATGCGGTCGCGCTCGCGGAAGCAGTACCAGAGCATCGAGACCGCGCCGAGGTCGAGCGCCGTCGTCCCCAGCCAGACCAGGTGGGAATGGATCCGGTTGAGCTCGAGGAAGATCGTCCGCAGGTACTTGGCGCGGGGCGGGATCTCGAGCCCGACGAGGCGCTCGACCGCGCCGCAGTAGGCCTCCATCTGGAAGAAGTAGGAGACGTAGTCCATCCGCTCGACGAAGGGGATGACCTTCCAGTAGCTCTTGTCCTCGCAGGACTTTTCGATCCC
>JAPVSJ010000128.1:0-23761 GCA_047519745.1 Actinomycetota bacterium
CGCCCGGTTCAGCGGGCAAAACGGCAAGCGCTTCAGCGCGAAGCCCGTGGTTCAGGCGGACTGCGGGAAAGGGCGGGGGCACAAGAAGCGCAACCGGCATTCGCGTTGAGGTAGGCGCGCGGATGCCGATCGTGACATCGAGGACGGGGCGGTCCGAGACCCTCGCCCGCTCCGTCCTCAGCGACCGTCTCGAAGCCCGCCGGCCGGAGATAGAAGAGGGGGCGCTGACCCGGGTGAACGCGATCGCCGATCCGGGCAGCGCTGTCGATCCGAGCTACGTCGAGGGCCTGAGGAGCGCCGTCTCCGCGGCCCTCGACTACGGCATCGCCGCAACCGAGCGCGGCGGGGAGTACGAGCCGCCGATCCCCGTCGCGCTGCTCGCCCAGGCACGCATGGCCGCCCGCGGCGGCGTCAGCCTCGACACCGTGCTGCGCCGCTACTTCGCCGGCTACAGCCTGCTCGGCTACTTCATAATCGAGGAGGCGAGCCGTGACGGCCTGATGAGCGGCGCCGAGCTGCAGCGCCTGCTCGGCACCCAGGCGGTCAGCTTCGATCGCCTCCTCGCCGCGGTCGGCGAGGAGCACACGCGCGAGTCCGATCTGCTCCTGACCTCCCCCGACCAACGACAGGTCGAGCGGATCGAGCGCCTGCTCGAGGGCGAGCTCGTCGACACCGCGGCGATCCCCTATGACTTCGGCGGCTGGCACCTCGGTGCGATCGCGTCGGGTGCCGCTGCTCCTGACGAGCTCCGCGAGCTCGCCCAAGCGCTCGACCTGCGGCTGCTGCTGGTCGTCCGAGACGAGGGAGCGGTGTGGGCATGGCTCGGCGCTCGCCGCAGGCCCGATCCGGCGGCGGTGCTGAGCTTATGTGCGGCGAGCCGGGACCCGCGGGCGCCGCTTGCGATCGGCGAGCCGGGACGCGGTCTGAGTGGCTGGCGCCTCACACATCGCCAGGCCGCCGCGGCCTTCCCGGTGGCTCAACGGGGCCGGGAAGGCCCGCTTCGCTACGCCGAGATCGCCCTCGTGGCATCGGCCCTGCAAGACGATCTCCTCACGACATCCCTGGGACACCTCTATCTAGACCCGCTCGAAGACGAGCGAGATGGCGGTGCGGTTCTTCGCGACACGCTGCGGGCCTACCTCGCGGCGGGCGGAAATCTCTCCTCCGCCGCCACCGCGTTGGGGGTCAGCCGCCGCACGGTCAGCAACAGGCTGCTCAAGGTCGAGGAGCTGGTCAACCGCCCGCTTCACGCCGTTCTCGGTGAGTTGGATACGGCGCTGCGGTTGGACACCCTCCTGGGAGCCGGCGACACGTCGCAGAGTGGTCACTCGACACGGGTCTAACTCGCCGATTGGCATAGCGGTGACCACCCACCGCCTGCGAGCTTCCAATCAGAAGCCTATAAACCGATCCATCTCTCGACTCCGAGTGGAGGTTCGAGGGAGGTAGGAGGTCTGATGAGGAAAATTCGCAGTCTCATTCTCGCATCGTTCGCAGTGGCGGCTCTGGCGGTCTTACCGTCGGCGGCGCTGGCTTCAGCCGGGTCCCCCGGCGTCTCCGCCGATTCATACCCGGCCACCCTGCATGGCAGCCAGTCTGGGTACTTGTCCCTCAGGCTGGGAGCCGGCTCGACCCTCTGTTACGGAATGACGTTTGAAGGCACCCTCGCCGAAAAGTCAGCGGTTGCGACGGCAAGCACCGTCAAAGACCCCACCTGTAACTTGGGGATCGACCACCTGAGACTGAACGGCTGCAAGATTGAAATTCAGCCCAGCGGGGCGGGATCCGTCGGCATCGGGCCTGCCAAATGCGGTACTCCCGAATTCAGCGTCGAAGGTTGTGCAGGCCTAACCTTGCCCGTGCCCAGCAAGATTCATGCGACGTACGAAAACGTCGGCGGCCACATCGTCGTCAATATCAACGACAACGAAGTCGAATATGTCAGCAACGGAGCTGGCTGTAAATCAAAAGGAACTCACACAGACCTGGCTATCAGTGGCAGTTTGGAAGTCACCGCGACCAACGCCGAAAATAAATCGATCGGCACCAAGGTGACGACGGGTGGTCTGTATGTCGGGGGAGTTTCCGAACCGCGGCTGGAAGCGGCCGAATACCCGGTGAACGTGGTCGGGGAACGACTGCAGGCACCGTTCGTGCATCAGATCAAGCTCCTCGAAACGAAAGACGCTGAAGGGGCGACGGAGCTCAAGGTGACCTGTGAAGCAGCCGCATACAGCGGTGGCGAACTGACGGGAGCGAGCTCCTCACTCAGCCTGACCGCCTCCTACTCGGGATGCTCTCTGAGCGGTTATCTCTCCGCCCCGGTGACTGTGGATATGCGGAGCTGCCACTACGGGTACTCAGGGTTCGAATACAGCGAAGCGGGCGAAGGCTATTTCGGCGAATCGGAAATCGCCTGCAGTAAAGCTGGCGATTACATCAAAGTGACCGATTCCGAAATCGGCTGCTACGTCAAGATCTCGCCGCAGAAAATTAACGCGAAAGAAGCGAGGTTCGCGGATATGGCGATCAACGGTGTCTCCGGGATGGGCGCGATCGCGTCTGGAACCGGTGTCGACTACACCACTAGTTACATCTGTCAGCTGGGCGGTTTCCCCGCCTCCGGCGAAGACGGTGTCAGCGAGTCCGACATGTGGCTCTACGGGAACTTCCCCGGCTGATCGCCGAGCGGTAGCCGACGAGCAGCAGGCAGCCCCGAGCCGCGACGAAAGTCGCGGCTCGGGCTCGCCACGGGCCGAGGCGGTCTACGAGCTGAGGCCTGATTCTGCGCTCGACCAGCGACCATCCGAACGAGACCGATCCCGACCGGCGGCCCGACGTCGATTTGCTGGGATCGTCGACCCGTCCGGCGATGCCCGGGAACCCGGCTGGTGGGCGTTACCGATGGTCGAAGAAGAGGCCGACGCCGTCGGCGACAGCCCCGTCTATTACTCACTGCGGATCTTCGACACGGACTGGCTGCGCGAGCGCCACGAGATCCACTCGTTCTTCTGGAGGACAATCTGCTCCCACCTCTGTTCCTACCCAGATTAGGGAGATGGCTCAGTGGTGCCTTCATTCAGGCGTGCCAGGTACTCGTCATAGACGTAGAGCTTTCCGCGCTGACGACCGGTGACCTCGCGCAGGATCCCTGCCTCCTCGAGCCGGCTTACCGCGTTGTAGACCGGCGGAGCGCTGAGCCCGAGTTGCTCTGCGGCGACCGTTGGGCGAAAAACGACAAATCTCGAGGCGAGGTCGTGGACCCTCGCGGCGGTGGCCGCTCCGCGTCCGAACTCGTGGATCGTCCGGCGATCCCGCTCGATCATCTGGATCAGGTCACCGGTGGTCGCCGTCGTCGACTCCGCAACCTCGACCACGCCCTCCAGGAAGAAATTCAACCATGCCTCCCAAGCACCTTCGGAGCGGATCCTCTGAAGATGGTCGTAGTAGTCATCTCGGTTCTGCTTCAGGTACAGGCTCAGGTAGAGCAACGGGCCTTTCAAGACGCCGTCCGCGACCAGTAGAAGGGTGATCAACAATCGCCCAACCCGTCCGTTGCCGTCAAGGAACGGATGGATCGACTCGAACTGAGCGTGGGCCAGGGCAGCCTTGATCAGGATTGGCGTGCGCACAGGTTGGTCGTGGAGGAATTTCTCCAGCTCGCGCATCGCTGGCTCGACCTCCTCCCAGGGCGGCGGCACGTAGCGTGCGATCGACGGGCGCGACCCGCCAATCCAGTTCTGCTCACGCCGGAATCTTCCCGGCGTCTTCTCGGAGCCGCGACCTGATTCGAGCAACACGCTGTGAACTTCACGGAAGAGGCGATTGCAGATTGGCAGCCCCTCGTCCCGGAGTAGCTCGAGTCCCCGGCTCATCGCCGCGATGTAGTTGGAGGTTTCCCGCGCGTCGCTGACAGGGACTCCCGGCGCCGCGTCGGCCTCGAAGAGGAGGAGGTCAGAGAGCGAGGACTGCGTCCCCTCGATCTGTGACGACAGAACCGCCTCCTTGCGCACGTAGGAGTAGAGGAACTGCTCGGGGTCCGGAAGCAAGAGCGTGATCCCGTCGAGTCGGCCGAGGGCCTGATTTGCGCGGTCCAAACGCCCCTGCAACTCTGCATCAATCGAAAGAGGAGGATCGGGCGGCAGCGGTCGCGGATGAAAGGCTGAATACCCGTCAGGCCCCGACTCCGCTACGCGAAGCTCTCCCGAGCGGTTGCTTTTCTGGATTGCTGGAGCCATGGCGCAAGGAATCGATTGCTTAGTCCGTGGGTAGCTTACTAAGGGAAGAGGCTTTATCCCTTAATAAGGATCGGCAGAAGAAAGCGAACCCTTACATGGGAGGCCGCCCAACCAGCAAATGCCCCGAGCTGGATTCGAACCAGCGGCCTACTCCTTAGGAGGGAGTCGCTCTATCCAGCTGAGCTATCGGGGCCTATGCCGTGAAAAGGCTCTGTTGAGCCGTTTCCGGCGATTGCCCGTCGCTCGCGGTCGGCCCCGGATCGACAGAAACCGGCTCTCCGCTGCCCAGTGCTGCCCAATCGAGCGCTGCATCGAACTCGCGAAGTGCCACGCCGATCAGCCTCTCGCGGCGACGCACAGCACTAGCGTAGACCTTCATCGAGAAGCCCGGCTCGGTGTGCCCGAGCTGGGCCGCCACGTACACGGGATCGTCGCCCAGGGCAAAGCGCAGGCTGGCGTAGAGGCGGCGCAGCGAGTGCGGCGTGACGGCTTCGTCTATCGGCCGGATGCCGAGCCGGTCGAGCCGCTGGTTGGCGCGGCGGACCGCCGTCTTCATCCTGCGCTCGACGTTGCTGACGCTCTGCCGCTGCCCGTTGCGGTTGCGGAACATCGCCCCCTCGCTGCTGCGCCTGGTGCGGAGCTTGAGCGCGGTCAGCTCGCGGCGAAGGGCGTCGGGGAGATCGACCTGGCGAACACCGGCCTCCGTCTTCGAGGCGCCGACCCGCAGCGTGCCGCTGGCCGGGTCGAAGTCGGGCCAGTCGAGCGCGCATGCCTCGCCGTTGCGGAGACCCGCCCCGGCCATGATCGCGATCAGCGGCCGCAGCTTCCGAGCCCCCTCGAGCAGCGATGGCAGCTGCTCCGGCTCGATCGTCGGCCGCTTCGGCACCGTTCGCTTGACGCGCCGCCGCCTGCCCCGCGCGACGTTTCGCGCCGGATCGACGTGCCCGTAGTCGCCGGCGGCGTCGAGGATCATCGCCAGCAGGCCGATCGACTTGTTGATCTGGTTCGGCCCCAGCGCCCCCTCGCGCAGCTTCGCGGCCTTGTAGCGGTCGACGTGCTCGGGGCCGATCTGGTCCAGATGCAGCTTCGCGAAGTGCGGCAGCAGGTGGCCGCTGAGCAGCCAGCGGTAGCTCTTGACGGTCTTCGGCCGAAGGTCCGGCTCGCGGCCTTCCATCCACTCGGAGGCGAACTCATGAAAGGTCGGGGTCTCGGCCACCAGTGGGGCCTTCGCGGGTTCGTATGGACGCCACAGGCCGCGCTCGACGTCCGCCAGGACGTGCCGCAGCTCCGCTTCCGCCCGTTTGCGGCTCCAGCCCTCCTCGGCGGTGCCGAGCGCCACGTAGCGCCGCTTCCCGTAAGCGCGGAACCGAATCGCCCAGCTGCGACCTTCGCTCGGCTCGATCACCTGCCCGGTTGCACGGCGAGGCATAACTACCTAAGCCGCCGAGGGAGGCTCGTTCTCCCCCGGGCAGCGAATGGGAAGCAGCCGCACCCCGCTCCCTCCGCCAGCCGGAGGCCGGTCCGCCCGCGTACCCGAGCGGGCGGGCGGATCGGCCGTCGTCTGCTCGCCAGCCCTCCGCAGCACGCGCGCTGCAATCTGAGGGTCGAAGCGCAGCCTGGGTTTCGGACCGTTGCCCAGCTTCACAGCGCCCAGCTCGATGGCGTGCGAGTAGACCCAGGAGCGCTCGATGCCCAAGCGCCGCGCCAGCTCGGTGGCGTCGACCAGCTTCCGACTCTGCAAGCCGCGCTGTTCGAGGATCTCCACGACGCGGCGGGCGATTGCCTCGACGGCTTGGGGGTCGAGCTTGATGCGTGCCGATGCCATCGCATTGCCTGTCGCGCGAGCGCCTCGATTGCAGCTCGAACATCCGTCCGGAGCCCAGGACCCCGGAGAGGGTCTAAATGTGACGATGGCGGACCTGGCAAAGCTCGCCGCCGATTTTGAGACTTAACTAGGTCGCACCGAGTGCAGCGGCGATCATCCGCAAGATGCTCACCTTTTGGTTGATCGCGCCTTCACGTCCGGCCGTCGCCTTCGACTACCCAAGGCCGTACAAATCCAACTACGTGGGGATTGAGGATTACGGCGCTGGGCCTTCCGGGCATCTCCAACTTGTGGAGCGTGCCCTGGAGGTTGTGCCAATGAGCCTTCCCACCACGGAAGCGCTTAACCCCGCTGGCCTAAGACCTTCAGTTGTCCCCAATCGGGAGACGACAATCCTGCGGTTGGAGCCCTTGGTCCAGAAAAGGACCGGGGTGTCCGCCGGAGAGACAGATAGTCCCGAAATCTCGACCGGTGGCGCGATGGTCTCCACCTCTCTGAGTTTGCGCCGCTCGGCGGACGGAATCCGCAGTCTTGTTTGGGCAGCGAAGAATTCTCGCTGCCTGGACCACAAACAACCTCAGCATGAAAGGGCTAGCTATCCAATCGGCCGTGAGCTATTTCGTAAACCGTTGGAGCGTGGGATGTTCGTGGATGGTGGCGAATGCCGAAGGCGGCGTAAACGAGTCGCGCCCCACCTTCACGTAACGCAATACGGAACACCATGCCGAATTTTCCTACCGGACGAGGTAGGTAGATCTTCATGCAGTGCGCGAGCGCCGTTCCTTCAGGTCCTTCCTCTTCACAAGCGAGAAGGTCATCGAGCGGAACTCCCTGCTGTTCGTACTCGGCCCTGGATGCGAGAGCGACCTCGCGGCCAGTGTCACTTGTGCGCTTCATGTCTTCGGCGAAGATGGCATCGTCAAAGAGAGCAGGCGCGCGGCCCGCACGCTTGTCGGTCATCGGCTACCCCTCGCCGTCAGGGGGGTTGACCGGGCCGTACTCAGCTTCAAAATCGGCCAAGGTCCCTGGCTCAGTGCCAAGGCGCTTGTGAACCGCTTTGAACGAGGTGTCCGGCACGAGGGTGAGCGATCCGTCCGGGCGCTCGTCCTTGACGACGTACTCGCCAACCCGGTCGTCGCTGAGCTCGACGTGAGCGTGTAGCTCCATGCCCGGAATGATGGCAGACGCCAAGGCAGTTGTCGGCGATTTCCCTGCACCGCCTCCAATCTACGGAATGCCGCGGTTGAATCTTCTGTCTTAGTTCCCCGATGCGTGTTGGGTCAGGCTAGAGCGGCGCGCATTGGGCAGCGGGGCGTTCTCGCTGCCCAAACCGGGCTGAATCGTGCGTAACCGAAGCGAATCCATGAAGGCGACCAACTCGGCGGATTCGGCAGCGCAGAGCCGAAAACACCGACTCCTCCGCTTCGCTTAGGAGGGAGTCGCTCTATCCAGCTGAGCTATCGGGGCTCGAGGGGCCATCGTAGAGCTAATGGCCGATCGCATCGAGATCTTCCAGGTCCACTTGATCGCGAGGACGTCCGGCTGCCTGCTTCATCTTTCGCAGGGCGTCGAGCGAGCAGACGGATACCTTGACGCCGAGGATCTCAGCCTCCACCGCCGACTCGCGCAGCTCTGCGTATGGGGGGACACCGTCGAGTCCCTGGACGACATCCAAAAGGCCAAGTGCAGTCTCGATCGCAACCCGCTCGCCGGCCCCGATCTCTGCCGCGATGGAGAACGGCGTGCTAAGAAACGCATCTCCTTTCTGGACGTGGCCATGAGCTTCAACCGCGACCTCCGCCAGTCGCTTGAGGTTCTCGGGATCCGACGACACAACGATGTCCACATCCTTCGTCCCTCGGACCACGCCCCAGGCGTTGACCGCGAGGCCACCCACCAGCACAAAGTCAACGGCTCCCTCGGAGAGTCGGCGAAGGAGCTGGTCGAAGGCCGGCTCGGTCAACCGCGGAGAGCAGCGCCGGTAAACCGCATGAGCTGATGACTGAGCGCTATCCCCTCGGCCAAGTTGACACTCATCGGCCGTACTGCGTCCTTGCGCAGCCGCTGGAGGCGGATCGCCTCAGCTCGAACGGCAGAATCAGACGATGAGATGGGTGCCCGACCGCTTGAAGCCATACCGAAAACGGTAGCGGAGATAAGGGGATCAGGTGCGGTCTACCGCAAACGCTTCGTCTCAGGCCGGCCGAGGCCCGGCACCGATGCGGGCGGTGGCGGAGGTTCAGCGTTCGCCCGACCCTCGCAAGGCCGGGATGGAGTTCGATCGAGCAGATCGCGGCACCAGCTGATCGCAATCTCAGCAAGCTCTATCGAATGCCGACGGTCCAGCTCGCCAGGAGGGGCTTCGCAGTTCTCATATGTGGTTGCCCATGGGGTCAGCCAGTCGGCGTCGGCCAACCTGCGTGGAGTATCGACAGCATTCTGGGCGGCGAGTTCGATCAGAAAGCCGAGGTTGTGCTCCATTAGCGGGAAATCGATCCCTCGGAGCGCTAGGACCGCCTTGAAAGACTTCTCGACCACCTGCTGGGCATAGAACCCGATGATGCTGTCGTCTATGTCTGAACACGAGGCGAGCTTCCTGGCTACAACCCAATCGTCGGCAGCCTTCTTGGCCAAGGTTTCAGCGGAGGGCATACGCATAACCAGAGCGTAGCTGAGTTGCGCAGACAATAGCCTTCTACATTTTGGGCCGTTAGAAAGGTCACTGGGGTGATGTCAGCGAGTCTCCAGCGACTCGACTGCGGTCCGCAGGCTTGCGGGGTCCACCGCCGGAAAGCGGTAGAGCTCTGGCTCGATTGCTTCGAAGAGCTCGTGCAGCTTCGCCGGCTCGACAAGACCCGAGTCGACGATGTTGCTGACGTCGGCGAGGTCCAGCGCAAGGCCTCGCTCGAGCTTCGACAGGGCTTGCGAGTAAGGGTCGAAGTCGAAGACCTCCAAATTTCCCTCGCGCAGGCGAAAGCGAGAACGTTCTTGCCAGCCCGGGAGGGCAGGGAGGAAGTCCAGTGGAGAAGCGAGCTCGACGTTGACTGCAAGCTCATCCTTGAGATCGCGAATACGTTCCAGTGCGGCGTCGGAGTCGGGCTCGAAGCGGACGTCGACGTCGACCGTCGACTCACGCCACCCTTCCAGCACCGCGGTCGCCCCGCCGGTCAGGTACATACGCGTGCCGGGCGCGACGACCCGTCCCAGCTCACGGGCCAGGCGCTCGATCCGCTCGGCGTCAGCGGTCTCGCGCATGCTCGGCGGCTCCGGCGAAGCTGACGATCCGGGTCAGGATCGCGTTGTAACGGGAGTGGGCGGCATCGCCCAGTTCCTCACGCAGCTGCCTGTAGAGGATGTGGCCCGCGGGGACATCGCCGGTCGCGGATGGGACGTCCAAACCGGCCCGCCGCAGGCGGGGAGCGGCGCTTTGCACAGCGCTCGCGTTGACCGTCTCACGGCCGGCCTCGAGATCGGCGAGGCCGGGAAGCACGATCTCGGCTCCCGGCAGGCGCTTCAGCGAATCGTCTGACATCGGGTCGAATGTACCTGGAAGTGCGCCTATCGATGTGGATGTCGCCGAGATAGCATCGTCCGGTGGAGCTGGGTGACGACACGAAGGTCGTGCTGCTGCTTGCCGCGGCGATGTTTCTCTGGGCGCTGGTGCTCGGGGTGTGGAAGTACCGGCAGATGAGCGCTGCCTTTGATGGTCTCGCTCATCCCTACGTCGACACCGCGCACAGGGCGGCGCTGCTCTACAGCTTCGCCTTGTTGCTTGTGGCGACCTTTGTCGAGCTGAGTGGCTGGAGCACCCTGGTCAACCTGCTTGCCGCCGGCGCGATGGCCTTCTACTTCTTTGTCTCGGTCGGCGGTTACGTGTTGCACGGCTGGCGCCGCGACACGACGAACCAGTTCCACCCTCCGGCCCGCGGCCTGCATCCCTTCATGGCGACCCTGATCGCGGCCGAGATCGGCGGCTGGCTGGTGCTGGTCGCCGGCTTCGTCCAGGCCCAGATCCTCTGACGCGGCGAATGCCGTTTCGGGGCCTCAGGCGTAGAGGCTCTCGCCGGCCAGCTCCTGAGCGCGGCGGCTCCAGAGCTTGACCTCGAGGAAGATGTCGTCGCCGTAGCCCTTCAGCGCGTCGAGGGCGACGAGGGTGAAGCGTTCGTCGGAGACCACTTCCTGGTCGACCGTCTCCGCCTCGAGCTCGGCGCTGGCGGCGACGGCGCCGCGGACGAGCGGGCGGCCCCAGACGAGCGTGACGTCCCCGGCGCGACCGTTCTCGCCGCGCCACCTGCCGATCACGTCGTCGTTGATGTCGATGCGCCAGTCCGGGTTGTCCTCGGCGAGCACGTCGGTGAAGTCGGCGGTGGCGCGGAAGGCGCCCGGCTCGCCGTCCTCCGGCAGCTCGTAGGAGACGTGGCCGAACAGCTCCAGCGTTCCCTCCGGCCCCTCGGTCCGCGCGGTGGCCGGTACCCAGACCCGGCCTCCCCAGGCGCGCTCGGGAAACCAGTCGACCTCGGCGGGGACCTCGGTGCCCTCGGGCAGGTCCTCGATCCGCTCGCAGGCGCCACGGAACTCTGCGACGAGCCGCTCGGCGAAGCGCCCGTGCGGGATCCCCTCCTGGGTCGAGTCGGCGATGAAGCGGGGGATCGGTCGCGGGTTGGGTGGCATCAGAGGCACTCGCGCAGGTCGGCCGCGGCGCGCTCGGGAGGGTAGATGTTGATGTCGACTCCCGTGCCGAGCTCGAAGCCGGCCTTGATCGTCAGACGGGGGGCGATGTCGACGTGCCAGTGGAAGCGCTCGGCGCCCCGCGGCGCGGTGGCGACCCAGAGGTTGAGCTCCGGCGGCCCGTCGAAGCGCTTGGCGAGCAGCCGCATCGCGGTGCGGATCATCGCGGCGCCCGTCGTGTCCTCCTCGAAGCGTGCCGCCTCGCGACGCGGCACGACCCGCAGCTCGTAGGGAGAGCGCGAGGCCCAGGGGCAGATCAGCGCCGCCTCGTCGTCGATCGCGACCAGGCGGTCCTTGCGACGAACCTCCTCGACCAGGACGTCGCTGAGCAGGCCGTTGCCGGTGTTGCGTTCGCTGTAGGCGCCGGCACGCTCGCGCTCGCGCGCGACCGCAGCCGGGACGAACGGCAGCGCGTAGAGCTGAGCGTGCGTGTGGGGCAGCGAGGCCCCCGCCCCGGCGCCCTCGTTGACGACGAGCTGCACGTAGGCGGCGTCGGCGTGGGCGCGCATCCGCTCGCGCCAGGTGGCGATCGCTCCGAGGAAGCGCTCCTCGCTCAGCTCCGCCATGGCGGTGACGTGCTCGGGTGCGTTGAGCAGCACCTCGTGGCCGCCGATCGCCGGGCGCGAGGCGAAGAGGTCGGGCTTGCTGTCGGGCCGCGCCTCGTCGTCCCCCTCGCCCAGCGCCGGATAGAGGTTCGGCACGACGCGACTGGTCCAGCCGGGCGTGTCCGCCTCGCCCCCGCCCGGCCGCACCGCGTAGACCTCGGGCGGCGTCTTCTCCTCGCGCCCCTCGCAGAACGGGCAGCCCTCGGCGCCCTTCTGCTCGCTCGCCGACCGTTTGAATCCCTCCGGCCGGTCAGCCCGGCCAGGGGCGAGGATCGTCCGCAGCCCCGAGAGCTGGTCGATGCGGATCTCGGGTGCGCTCAGGAGTCCGAGGGGGGCTTGAGGAACGGTTTGAGCATGTCCATCGGCAGCGGGAAGACCACCGTCGTGTTCTGGTTGCTGCCGATTTCGAGCAGCGTCTGCAGGTAGCGCAGCTGCAGCGAGGCTGGGTTGGTGCTGATGATGTCGGCCGCGTCGGTGAGCTTCTGCGCCGCCTGGAACTCGCCCTCGGAGTTGATGATCTTGGCGCGGCGCTCGCGCTCGGCCTCGGCCTGGCGGGCGATCGCCCGCTGCATCTGTTCGGGGATTTCGACGTCCTTGATCTCGACCGCGGTCACCTTCACGCCCCAGGGCTCGGTCGACTCGTCGATGATCTTCTGCAGCTCCTCGTTGAGCCGCTCGCGCTCGGATAGAAGCTGGTCGAACTCGGCCTTGCCGAGCACCGAGCGCAGCGCCGTCTGCGAGATCTGCGAGGTGGCGAGCAGATAGTTTTCGACCTCGACGATCGCTTTGCGCGAGTCGACCACGCGGAAGTAGGCGACCGCGTTGACGCCGGCGGGGACGTTGTCGCGGGTGATCACCTCCTGCGGCGGGATGTTGAGGGTGACCGTGCGCAGGTCGACCTTGACCATCCGGTCGATCATCGGGATCAGCAGGATCAGGCCTGGCCCCTTCTGGGCGATCAGCCGGCCGAGGCGGAAGATCACGCCGCGCTCGTACTCGCGCAGCACGCGCACCGAGGACCCCAGCACGATCGCCACGAAGATCACCACTACGGCCAACACCACCAGCGCTGCCATCAGTTTTTCCCTTCCTCGGATCGGACCACGAGGGTGAGTCCTTCCACAGCCTCGACGGTGACTCTATCCCCCGGTCGTAACGGCACCCCATCGCCTGCCCGGCGCGCCCGCCAGATCGCCCCCGCGATCGCCACCTGTCCGTCGGGGTCCGGCGGGGTGCGGACCTCGGCGCTGGCCCCGATCAGCTCCTCCTGGCCGCCGCGGACGGGTTGCTCGCGGTGAGCGGCCAGCACCTTGCGGGTGACGAAGTAGAAGCTGGCGATCGAGAGCACGCCGAGCGTGATCAGCGCTGGGCCCGCCCAGTCGCTGGCGCTGGAGCTGGAATCAGCGGTGAGGGCGAGCACTCCGCCGGCGATCAGACCGGCCGCGCCGAGCGCCGCCAGCACGCCCCCGGTCGAGAGCAGCAGCTCCGCCAGCAGCAGCCCGACCCCGATCAGCGCGACGACGACGAAGAGGTCCATGGATCGATTATCCGCTTTCGCTGCCGCGGGCGAGCGCATAGCGCTCGATGTCCGCCCGCAGCTCTGCTTCGTCGCTGTAGGGGCCCTGTTTGAGGTAGACGAGCTTGCCATGGCGGTCGTAGAAGGCCGTGTCGGGCTTTCCCAGCGAGGCGCCCAGCGCGTCGGCGATGTCTTGGTCGGGGTCGGTGTAGCTGGGGTAGGGCACCGGCGCCTCTTCGAGGAAGGTGCTCGCCGCGTCGTCGGAGTCCTGGCTGTCGACGCCGAGGAAGGCGACGCGCTTGCCGTAATGCGCAGCGGCGTGCTGGAAGTGGGGGAACTCGAAGCGGCAGGGACCGCACCAGGAGGCCCAGACGTTGACCACCGCCGGGTAGCCGTGCAGGGCCGCGATCCGCGCTTCGTAGGCGTCCCTGCCGCCGGGCAGCAGCCGGTCGGCCTGGCGGTGCAGCGCCGCGAGCGGGGCCGGCGAGCCGGCCAGCGCCTTTGCGTAGTCGGGGTGCTGGCCGCCGTAGTCGCCGCTCTGCGAGGAGCCGCAGCCGGCAATGGCCAGCGCGATTACCACGAGCGCGATCGAGCACGTACGGGCTTTGGAGTCACTCATCCGGGTTCCCTGTTTACAATAGGTGAGTCCGGTTCGCCGTATGCGAGCCGCTCGAGTGCGCTGGGGGGAAGGAAGAGCCGACCTCCCGGCATCCTCGTCTAAGTCTCCCGACGGCACGCGCCGCGTCGCCGCGGGAACGAAAGCGCACAAGCCTTCATGGCCAAGACCAGCGAAGTTGCCGTGTCAGCGGCAGTTCCTTCCGGCGCCGATATCGATCGGGCGGCGGCGTTTGCCCGCGAGCCGCTGCTGCTCGACGGCGAGGGCCCCGAGGCGCTTGCGCCCGGCACCGCCCGGCGCCGCGCTCTCGATGCCGCGCTGAAGGAGCTCGACGAGGGCCGCGAGGAGCCCTCGATCCAGTGGCGTCGCGACTTCTCGCTGCTGCTCGGCCTCGAGCGGCTGCTGGCCGACGAACCGCCGAAGCTGCGCGACGGCGCCGAACTCAACCCGCATCAGGTCGACGCGCTCTCCGGCACCCTGACCGAGCTGATGTCCGAGCAGCAGGTGGCGGCCGCCAACGACGGCGAACCCGCCCCCGCCGAGCTCGTCGAGCCCGCCGCGGCGGACAATGGCGCGTCCGGCGACGATCCTGACGAGGACGGCGAGGAGGAGGACGAGCCGGAGGACCTGGCCCCCGACGAGGAGCCCCAGGACTGGGAGGAAGAGCCGGCCGAGGACGAGGACGAGGAGGCCGTCGCCGAGGCCGCCGACGACCCCGGTGCGGCCCGCCGCTTCTGGTTCGAGCACGCGACCGGCGCCGGCAAGACCGTCGCCGCTGTCGGCTTCATCGACGCCACCCGGACCGGCGGCGTGCTCATCCTCACCCACCGGCGCAACCTGGTCGACCAGTTCATCGGCGAGATCTCCGACCGCGGCTACAAGGAGCGGCTGCGCCCGCCGCTGCTCGGCGATCGCGACGACCCCGACGGCCCGGTCACGGTCGAGACCTACCAGTGGTTCGTCCGCAACCACAAGAAAGTCTCCGACGCCTACTCGATCGTGATCTGCGACGAGGCGCACACCGCCCTCGGCGAGAAAACCAGCGCCTGCATCCGCGCCTGGACCGGCCCCGTCTTCATCGGCATGACTGCGACCGGGGCGCTGATCGCCCGCCACGTCGCCGACCTCTTCCCGACCCAGACCTCGCGCTTCGACCTCGCCCAGGCGGCACGCCGCGGCGTGATCGCGCCACTGCGCTGCATGCGCATCCCGCCGGGGCCGGGAGTGCGGACGATCGCCAAGGTGCCGCTGCGCAAAGGCGAGGTCGACCAGGACTTCGACCAGGAGGAGCTGGCCGCGCTGCTCGACCAGGAGCCCTTCAACGTCGCGATCGCCGACCTCTACAAGACGCGCTTCTCGAAGACGCCCGGCGTCCTCTACACCGCCGGCGTCCAGCATGCCAAGAACGTCGCCAAGGCGCTGCAGAAGGCCGGCATCGTCGCTCGCGCGGTCTCCGGTGAGACGCCGAAGCGCGAACTGGCCGAGATCCTCGCCGGCTTCGAGCGCGGCGAGGTCGACGTGCTCTGCAACGCGATGCTGCTCGCCGAGGGCTGGAACTCGCCGCGGGCGACGATCTGCATGCATCTGGCGCCGACCGCCTCGCGGCGGATCTACCAGCAGCGGGTCGGCCGCGTGACCCGCCGCGCGCCCGGCAAGGAGGCCGGCCTCGTGATCGACTTCGTGCACCCGGCGACGACCCACGACGAGACGATCGTCACCCTGCACAGCCTGCTCGACCGCGACGTCTACCGCGGTGGCGCGATCGTCGTTGGCCCGGTGCGCCGCGGCCGCGGCCGGCGGGTGCGGGTCGAGCGCCGCATCGTCCCCGTCTCCGATGTGTCGGAGCGGCGCACGCAGGTGCTCGAACGGGAGCTGTGGCGGATCGCGGTCGAGAACCTCGACTACCCCGAGCAGCACGCCTGGGCGGCGCTGGCCGGGGCGCGGGTCAACCCGCAGAACTGGCGCCGCGCGCGCTCGATGCTGCAGAACGACAAGACCAAAGAGCTGCGCCGCCGCTTCCTGCTCACCTGCGTGCAGCGCAACCGCAACTCGCAGCTGCGGCTGAAAGCGCTGGCCGAGATCGCAGACCTGCGCGACCCCGATGCCTTCGACGACGCGATCGACATCGTCGGCACCTGGAGCCGCGACGACAAGCGGGCGGGGACGAAAACCCTGCTGCAGGCGCTGGTCGACAAACGGATCGGCCGCCGCGACCAGGCCCAGGCGTGGGTCTGGCGGCTCGCCTCCTACACCCCCGAACTGCACGAAGAGTACGCCGTGCAGCGCTGGCCGGAGACGAAGCGGCTGCTCGGCCTGCTCGTCAACTCCTCCGGCCGCGCGCACGGGCGCAACGCCCGCCGCCTCGTCCACGCGGCGCGCAAACAGGACCGCCGGCTCTCGGTGTCGTTGCTCGCCGGTGCCGTCTCGCATACCCCCGAAGGGGAGGAGGTGCTGCGCGGCGCCCGGATGCGCATGGCGCGCAAACCCTCGGCGACCGCGCGCGAACTGCTGCGCAACTTCCCCAAAGGCGGCAAACGGCGTCGCAAACGCAAAAAGGGCAAAGAGGGCGCGGGCGAGGGTGACGGGAACGGCGTGAAACCTGCAAGGCAGCGCGCCCGGCGGGCGCGCAAGAGCAGCGGTGGGAACGGCGCGGCGCCCGATTCAGAGCCGCAGGTGGACCTCGCCGGCGCCGAGGACGACGCGGTCGCCGCCGGCACCGACGACGACTAGGTCGCCCGAGTCCTCGATCCCGTCGGCGACGCCTTCGCCGTCTTGCCAGGAGATCCGACGGCCCTTCAGCGCGTCGCGGGCGCGCCACTCGGCGAGGATCGTCGCTCGGTCCGCCTCGACCCAGCGGTTGAGGTGACGGTTGAGGACGTTGGCTGCGCTTTGGGGAGTCGGGGGGAAGTCTGGGGAGGTGCCGGGGTTCGCTTCGCTGACGCTTCGCTCACTATGTTGGAGCGGCTTCGCCGCTGGGGTCTCTCGCCGGTGCGCCGCTTCGCGAGGCACTCCCCAGACTTCCCCCCGACTCTCCTTGCTCGAGTCGAAGAGGGAGACCGCCGTGTCTCGGAGGTCGGGAGGGAACTCGCTTGGAGAGATTGAGAGGTTCAGGCCGATGCCTATTACCGCCCAGCCGTCCTGGGGCTTGGCCTCGATCAGAGCGCCCGCAAGCTTGCGTTCTTCGATCCAGACGTCGTTCGGCCACTTGACCTGGCACTCGATTCCGGGGGCGAGCTCTTCGGCGGTGGCGCAGACGGCTAGGGGGACGGCTAGGGGGAGGAGCAGGTGGCGCTCGTCGAGGGGGCGCAGGATCGCTGAGTAGAGGAGGGCTTTGTCGGGGGGCGCGGTCCAGGTGCGGCCCTGGCGGCCGCGGCCCGCGGTCTGCTCGGCGGCGGTGACGACGGTGCCGTGCGGGGCGCCGGCGTCGACCAGCTCACGGGCGCGGGCGTTGGTCGAATCGGTGAGCCGAAAGTGCCTATGCGGCGCCCCGAAGCTCACCTGGCGCGCTCGATTGCAGCTTTTGCCCCCCTATGGGGGGGCCAACCCTTCACTTTGCGGCGGCGTCGGCGATCAGGGCGGCGACGAGGCCGTCGACGTCGTGACGCTCGGCTTCGACGTCTACCTCCAGGCCAGCTTCGCGTGCCGCCCCGCTGGTCACCGGGCCGATCGAGACGATGCGGGCCGTGGAGGGGAAGCGGTCGCCGAGCGCATCGGTCAGGTTGCGCACGGTCGAGGAGGAGGTGAAGGTGACGTAGCCGGCGTTCTGCGCGGCCTCGATCGCCTCCGCCGCGGGCTCCTCGCGCACCGTCTCGTAGAGGGCGACGACGTCGACCTCGGCGCCGCGCTCGCGCAGCGCGTCGGGCAGGACGTCGCGCGCCTCGGCGGCGCGTGCGACGAGCACCCGCTTCTCAGCGATGTCCACACCGGCCAGCGTCTCCACGAGCGCCTCCGCGACGAACCTCTCCGGGACGATGTCGGCGATGACCCCACGCTCGGCGAGTGCCCGCGCGGTCCCCGGCCCGATCGCAGCCACCCTTACCTGCCCGTCTTTCGTCCCTCTACCCAACGCCCGCGCATCCAGCCCGGCTTTCTCCATCGCCTCGAACAGCAGGTGCGCCCCGTTCGGGCTCGTCACGCAGATCAGCGCGTACTCGCCGATCCGCTGGACCGCTCGGCGCACCTCGTCACTCTCGATGGTCGGCTCGATCCGGATCGCCGGCAACTCGACCACCTCGGCGCCGAGGTCGCGCAGGGTTGCGGCCAAGCCGCTCGCCTGGGCGCGGGCGCGGGTGACGACGACGCGCTTGCCGTGCAGCGGGCGCCGCTCGAGCCAGGCGAGCGCCTCGCGTCGCTCGACCACGTCGCCGACGACGATCAGCGCTGGCGCGCCGATTCCCTCGCGCGCGACCGCGTCAGCCAGAGTCCCCAAGGTCGCGACCACCGTGCGTTGCCCCTCCATCGTGCCGCGCTCGACCGCGGCGGCGGGCTCGTCAGCGTCGCGGCCCGCGGCGATCAGCGCCTCCGCATTGTCGCCTAGCCGCTTGACCCCCATATAGAAGACGAGCGTGCCCGGGAAGCGCGCCAGTGCCTCCCAGTCGAGCGCGGTCTCGGGCTTCTCGGGATCCTCGTGGCCGGTGACGAAGGCGACTGCGGAGGCGTCGTCGCGGTGGGTCACCGGAATGCCGGCGTAGGCGCTCGCCGCGACCCCGGCGGTGACGCCGGGAACGACCTCGAACTCGATCCCGGCCTCGCGCAGCGCTTCCCCCTCCTCGCCGCCGCGGCCGAAGACAAACGGGTCGCCGCCCTTCAGCCGCACGACACTCTTGCCCGCCCGCGCGGCCCCGATCAGGCTCTCACCGATCTCCTCCTGGGGAACGGAAGGCTGGCCGGGCGCCTTGCCGACGTAGACGAGCTCGGCGTCCTCGCGGGCGCCGGCGAGCGCGCCGGGAGGGATCAGGCGGTCGTGGTAGATCGCGTCGGCCGACGCGATCAGCTCCAACGAGCGCGCGGTCATCAGGCCTGGATCGCCGGGACCGGCGCCGACCAGGTAGACGACACCCGGTCGCACGCTCACGTCATCGCCTCGGCGCGGTCAAGGATGTCACGGGCGCCGGCGCCGAGCAGGCGCTCGGCGAGGAGCGCTCCGACTGCGGCCGGATCTTTCGCCTCGCCCTCGACCCGGTCGCGGATCCACTCGCTGCCGTCGGGCAGGCCGACGAAAGCCTCCATCGTCAGCCCCGCACCCTCGACTTGGGCGTGGACGCCGATCGGCGTCGCGCAGGTCGCATCGAGCAGGGCGACCACGGCGCGCTCCGCGGTCAGCTCCGCCAGCGCCGTGCCGTCGCCAATCGCCGCCGCGACCTCGATCGCCTCGGCATCGTCCGCACACGCCTGCAGGACCAGCGCGCCCTGACCAGCCGCGGGCGTCATCGCCTCCGCCGGGATTGCAAACGAAACCTCACCCTCGCGCCCCAGCCGCTTGAGACCGGCAGCGGCAAGCACGATCCCGTCCAGCTCCTCCTCGGCAAGCTTGCGCAGACGCGTATCGACGTTGCCACGCAGCTCGCTCACCTCCAAGTCCGGTCGCGCCGCCAGCAACTGTGCCTGCCGGCGCAGGCTCGCGGTCCCAACACGAGCACCCTCGGGAACCTCATCGAGCGACTCCCCGACCCCGACCCAAGCATCAGCCGGATCCTCCCGCACCGGCACCGCAGCAATCACAAGCCCCTCAGGCATCTCAGCCGGCAGATCCTTCGCGGAGTGCACTCCGATCTCAGCCCGGCCGTCGAGTAACGCTTGCTCCACGCCCCGAACAAACCGCGCCTTGTCGCCAATCTCGCCATCCGAACTGACTTCCACAAGCTCCCCACCGCCTAGGAGCGCGGCGACCTGACCAGCTTGCGCCTTGGCGAGTGCACTGTTGCGAGTGGCGATTCGAATCATCGAGTCGATTCCGGTAGGGGTGGAACGTCTTGTACTTTTTCGTCGAGGCCTTCGGGCGACAGCCGTAGGGCGATCACCGAAAAAGTTAAGTGGAACCCCTGCCGGAATCGACTCTACGCAACTGAGTCACGCTGCCCTTCTCCTCGCCTTCCGGCTCCATCTCCACGTCCAGCCCGAACAACTCACGCAGCGCGCTGACGTACACATAAGCCTCGTCGCTGCCCGCCGACCGCTTCATCCGCAGCGTCGGCTCATGCAGAAGCCGCGAGGCGATCGCCTTGGCCATCGCCGTCAGCCGCTCGCGGTCGGCCTCACCGAGGCCCTCCCAGCGGCCGTCGTTCTCGGCCAGCACGCGGGCGACGATCCCATCGGCGCGCTCGCGCAGCGAAGCGATCGTCGGCACGACCTCTAGCGAGGCGAGCCAGCGCTCGAAGCGGTCGAGCTCGGCGGCGAGGATCGGCTCCGCCCGCCGCGCCTCGCCCTCGCGGCCACCGGCGTTGCGCTCGACGATCTGCTGCACGTCGTCGATGTCGTAGAGGCTGACCCCGCCGACCTCGCGGCACTCGGGTTCGATGTCGCGCGGCACGGCGATGTCGACGAGGAGCAGGGGACGGCCCGAGCGTGTCGCCATCACCTGGGCGAGGCCGTCGCGCTCGACGATGTGGTGCGGGGAGTTGGTCGCGGAGACGACGATGTCGGCGGCCTGCAGCTGCTCGGGCAGGTGCTCGAAGCGGACGGCCTCGCCATGGAAGCGCTGGGCCAGGCCGATCGCCCTGTCGTAGTGGCGGTTGGCGACGAAAACGCTTGCGGCGCCGCGGGCGACGAGCGCCTTGGCGACCAGCTCGGCGGTCTCACCGGCGCCGATCACCAGCACCCGCTTCTCACCGAGGTCGCCAAGCGTGCGCCGCGCCAGCTCGACCGCGACCGAGGGGATCGAGACGCCCTTCTCGCCGACAGCGGTCTCCTCGCGGACCCGACCGCCTGCCGCCAGGGCGCCGCGGAAGAGGCGGTTGAGGATCGGCCCGGTGGCGCTCTCGACCAGCGCCAGCTCGTAGGCGCGTTTGACCTGGCCCTGGATCTCGGCCTCACCGACGATCATCGAGTCGAGCCCGGCAGTGACGCGGAAGAGGTGCCGCGCGGCATCGCCGGAGCGAAGCGAGTAGAGGTGGCCGAGCAGCTCGGTCGGGCGGATCTCCGCCTGCCGCGTGAGCACGCCAAGCGCCGTCGACTCGGCTTCGACCGTGTCGGAGACGATCAGGTAGAGCTCCGTCCGGTTGCAGGTCGATATCGCCGCCGCCTCGTGGATGCCCTCGACCGCAGTCAGCTCGTTCAGCGCGCCGACGGCGCGGCCCTCGGTCAGCGAGAGCCGCTCGCGCAGGTCGAGCGGGGCGGTCTTGTGCGAGACGCCCAGCGCCAGCAGCTCAGACATCGGCCGTCACCCGCTCGACGTCCTCCTGTTCGCGGTTGCGCTGCTCCGCAAACCCGGCCAGCTCGCCGAGCTCACGCTCGATCCGCTGCAGTTTGGCCGCCATGATCGCCACGTAGACGACGATCAGGGCGAGGAAGACGACGTAGGCGCCGGCGACGTACTTGCCCGCCTCGTCGAGCGGCAGCGCCGGGGTCGCAGCGAGCAGCGAGAACATCAGCTCACCTCCGGGGCGACGCGGGAGCGGCCGCCGGGCGCCGGCGCGTCGAGCGCGCGGCGCAGCCGCTTGACCTGGCCTGAGGCGCTCTTCGCGGTCAGCTCGAACTTGACCAGGGTCACCCAGAGCAGGCCGATTGCCAGCAGGCTGACGAGGAAGGTCAGCATCATCGAACCGGGCAGGCCGCCGTTGGTCGTCGCGAAGACACGCGGGTGGACGAGGCTCTGCGCCATCCGCACCGCCATGAAGTTGAGCGGCACGAAGGCGCCGGCGACGATCGCGAAGACCGAGGCGTAGCGCGCCTGCTGGTCGCGGTCCTCGATCGCGTAGCGGAACGGGTAGTAGGTCGCGTACATCAGGAAGACGATCAGGAAGCTGACCAGCGTCGGCTCGTTCCAGACCCACCAGTGCCCCCAGGAGGCCTTGGCCCAGATCGAGCCGGTGATCAGCACGGCGACGCCGAAGATCACCGACATGTGGATCGAGACGTAGGAGTAGGCGTCCCAGCGCGAGTTGCCGCTGCGCAGGTGCGCGATCGCGAAGACCCCGCCGATCACGAAGCCGACCAGCGCCGTGATCGCCAGCGGCACGTGCAGGTAGAAGATCTTCTGGATGAAGCCCTGGTCGGCGTCGAGCGGCGCGTAGAAGAAGACGAGCGAGAGCGACGCGACGATTGCCGCGACGGTAGCGATCGAGAGTGGTCTCAGGCCTTTGCCGTACATGCGTGTGGCGCTGTGGGAGGCGGTGGCGCCTCAGTCCTCCAGCAGGAAGTCGAACACCGCGTATCCGACCAGGAGGAAGATCAAATCGTATAGGCCAAGCGTCGCCAGCCAGGTGCCGAAGCGGTGGTAACCGGGACCGCCCACGGCCAGCAGCGGCTCGAGCGCCCCGGTGGCGGCGATCGAGAGCGGCACCACGAGCGGCAGCAGCACCAGCGGGGCGAGCAGGTCGCGGGCACGCGAGTTGACCGCCATCGAGGAGATCAGCGTGCCGGTCGCGGCGAGGCCGATGTCGGCGAGCAGGAGGACGAGGGCGAGCGGTGGCAGCGCCGCGGCCGAGTCGAGGAAGAAGACGGCGAAGACGGGGACGACGACCAGCTCCAGCGCCAGCAGATAGACGAGCAGCGCCGATGCCTTGGCGGCGAAGAGGGCGCTGCGGTCGATCGGAGCGAGGCGGATGGCGTCGAAGCCGCCCTCCTCGCGCTCGCTGACGAAGAGGCGGTTGATGCCGAGGATCGCGGCGAAGAGCACGGTCACCCAGAGCACCCCGGCGGCGAGACTGCCGGAGAGGCTGGTGCGGTCGAGCCCGAAGCGGAAGATGACGAAGGTGGTGACCGCGAACAGCGCCATCGCCGGCAGCGACTGCAGCGTGCGCAGCTCGGCCCGCAGGTCCTTGCCGAGGATCGCCCGGAATGCGACGGTCGACGGGACGACGGGAGCCGCCGCCGGTTTCGCTGCGGCGTTCATCGCAGCGCCGCCTCGGTCAGCTCGGCGCTGCCGTCGACTGCCAGTCGAAGAACCTGGTCGGCTTCGGGCAGGAAGCGCTCGGGGTCGTGCGTGACGACGACGCGAGTGCGGTTGTCGCCGCGCCCGATCAGCTCGC
This sequence comes from Actinomycetota bacterium, assembly GCA_047519745.1. Taxonomy (GTDB): domain Bacteria; phylum Actinomycetota; class Thermoleophilia; order Solirubrobacterales; family 70-9; genus VRUE01. The sequence goes on from JAPVSJ010000128.1 coordinate 22,717, forward strand.
GAGCCAGCTCGCGCCCGGGAGCGTCGAGGTTGGAGTCGGGCTCGTCGAGCAGGAGCAGCTCGGGCTCGTGAAAGATGCAGCGGCAGATCGCCAGTCGCTGGCGCATCCCGGCGGAAAGCTCGGTCACCCTGTCGTCCGCCCGCCGCTCCATCTCGACGGCAGCGAGGAGCTCCGCGATTCGAGTCTCGGCGGCGATGCGGTCGATCCCGTGCAGGCGAGCATGAAAACGCAGGTTCTCGCGTCCGCTGAGATCGCGGTAGAGGAGCGGCTCGTGGCTGAGGAAGCCGATCCGTCCCCGCACCTTCCAGGCTTCCTCGGGGAGCCGCGCGCCGAACACCCGCGTCTCGCCCCCGCTAGGCCGCAGCAACGTGGCGAGTACCCGCAGCAAGGTCGTCTTGCCCGCTCCGTTCGGGCCCAGCACCGCCAGCGATTCCCCCACCTCGAGGCGGAGGTCGATGTCGCGTAGGGCCGCTCGGTCGCCGTAATCGCGGCGCAGGCCGCGCAGCTCGATCGCATTCACGCCCGGATTCTCCCCCAGCCGCGCCGAGTGGTCGATTGACCCCCTTATAAGGGGGTCAACTGTCCAGGATGCATCGCCTGGTCAGCGGCGCTTCTTCTTCAGGGTGCGGGCGCCGACCTTGAGCAGCGGACCGGCGCCCTCGCGCAGCGCCTGGGTCCGGGTCGCCCCCTTGCCGTAGAGCAGCTTCGCCGAGGCGCGCACCGCTTCGCCGAGGGTCTGGTCGTAGGGATGCCACCAGAAGTCGCGGGCGAGGCCCGGCTCCCAGGCGTTCATCTTGATGTTGACGCACTCATAGAAGCCGAATTTGGAGTGCGAGCGGCCAACGCCGGAGTCCTTGACGCCGCCCCAGGCGCACTGGCAGGCGCCGTGGCTGAACGAGTGGTCGTTGACCCAGACCATTCCCGACTCGATCCGCCGCGCGATCCGCGCGCCCTTCTGGCGGTCCTTGGTCCAGACCGAGGCGCCGAGGCCGAACTCGGAGTCGTTGGCGAGGTCGATCGCCTCCTGCTCGGAGTCGACGACGAC
>JAPVSJ010000129.1:0-7302 GCA_047519745.1 Actinomycetota bacterium
TCGGGGCGAAGGTCGCGGCAGGGCTCGGCCCCGGTGACGTCGTCGTCGTCAGCGGCGAGCTGGGGGCGGGCAAGACGACGCTGATCCGCGGCGCCTGTCGTGCGCTCGGGGTCGCGGGGCCGGTCACCTCGCCCACCTTCACGATCGGCCAGCGCTACGCCGGCCGGCTGCCGGTCTCCCATCTCGACCTCTACCGCCTCGGCGGGCTCGAGCGGGAGGACCCGGCGCTGCTCGACGACTACCTCGACCCCGACTCGGTCGCGTTCCTGGAGTGGCCCGCCGTGGCGCAGCCGCAACTGGTGGGGCGCCGCGTCCTGGCGGTCCGCCTTGACCACGCCGCCGGCGATCGGCGCCGCATCGAGATCGGCAGCGCATCGGTCCTCGAGTAAGCGTGTTTCGGAGTGGGATGCTGCCCTGTAGCATCGCCCGGGTAAGCAAACCGAACGAGGAGAGCGCTTGATGAAGGGACTGAGGACGCTGACGGCAGTCGTCGTGGGAATCGCGCTGCTGGCGAGCGCCGCTCCCGCCTCGGCGAAGAAAAGCGCCGCGTTCAAGCATTACGTCGCCTGCGGTCTTTCCCAGAACGCCAAGCCGTCGCACGTCTGCCAGAAGGCCCGCGACAAGGGCGCCTTCTTCCGCAGCAACAAGCGCGACGTCTTCTACACCGTCTGCGTCGACTTCCCCGGCAAGAAAAACCTCTGCGCCCCCAAGCAGAAAGCGGAAAAGGGGACGCTTTACGTCAACAAGATCACGACCAACATTCCGGGGGTCCACAAGGTCTCCTGGTTCGTCCAGGGCAAGCGGGTCGGCGTCTTCTCCTTCACGGTCCCGAGGTAGCGGGCGCTGATAACGGTCGGCTTCGACACCGCGACCGCCGACACCGCGGTTGCCGCGACCCGCGACGGCGAGGTTCTGCACGAGGCGCTGCTCGGCCTCTCCGACAAGGGCGGGCCGCAGCACACCACGGCGCTGCTGGCCGAGATCGAGCGGGCGGCGGAGGCGGCGGGCGGCTGGGGGGAGGTCGGCAGGATCGCGGTCGGGGTCGGGCCCGGCTCGTTCACCGGCCTGCGCGTCGGCATCGCCACGGCGCGGGCGCTGGGGCTCAGTCGTCGGCTGCCGCTGAGCGGTGTCGGCACCCTGGACGCGCTGGCCCGGGGACTGGGCGAGGTCGCGGGCGAGCGTCGTTGCCTCGCCGTCCTCGACGCGCGTCGTGGCGAGGTCGCGGCGGCGGTCTACTCGGCGGCGGGCGAGCAGCTGTGGGGACCCTGGCTGGGCAGCCCCGAGGAGCTTGCAACGCGAATCCCCGCGTTGTCCGAAGTGGCGCTGTGCGGCGGGTCGGGCGCTGTACGCTTCAGGCAGCAGTTGACGAGCCGGGCGGTCGAGATCCCGGATGACGCCGACCCCGTGCACCGGGTCGCCGCGCGGCACATCTGTGCTCTCGCGGCGATCGGAACGGACGAGGACGACTCCGACTCGATTGCGCCGATCTACCTGAGGCCCCCCGATGCGCAACGGTGGCGTGAGCGAGACTCTGTCCAAGCAGCCGAGTGAGCTAGGCGGCGATCCGCCGATGCGGCGGCTTGCCTACAGCGACCTGCCGGCGGTGATCGCGGTCGAGCGCCGCTCCTTCCCGGCGCCCTGGTCGCTGGCGATGTTCGTGCTCGAGCTCTCCAAGCCGTCGGGGATCTGCCTCGCCGCCACGGCCGGCGAGGAGTTGGTCGGCTACCTCGTCTGCTCGCGCTATGACCGCGTCTGGCACGTGATGAACGTCGCCGTGGCGCCGGAGCACCGCCGCCAGGGGGTCGCCAGCCGCCTGATCTCCCAGCTGATCGCCGAGGCGGGGGATGAGCTCCCGTTCACGCTCGAGGTGAGGGTCTCCAACCGCGACGCGATCGCGATGTACGAGAAGCTCGGCTTCCGCTCGGCCGGAGTGCGTCCTCGCTATTACCAGGACAACGGCGAGGACGCCCTGATCATGTGGCTGGACTGAGCCGCCTTGATCCTCGCGATCGAGACGTCTTGCGATGACACCTGCGCCGCCGTCCTCGACGGCCCGCGGATCCGCTCCAACCTGATCTCCTCGCAGGACGAGGCCCACGCCGCTTTTGGCGGGATCGTGCCCGAGGTCGCCTCGCGCCATCACCTCGAGCTGGCGGTGCCGCTGGTCGACGCGGCGCTGAGCGAGGCCGGCGTCTCGCTGGACCAGATCGAGGCGGTGGCGGTGACCGCCGGGCCGGGCCTGATCGGGGCGCTGCTGGTCGGCCTCAGCACCGCCAAGGCGATCGCCGCGCCGCGCCGCCTGCCGCTGATCCCGGTCGATCACCTGCAGGGGCACGTCGCCGCCAACTTCCTCGCCCCCGAACCGCTCGAGCCGCCCTTTCTCTGCCTCGTCGCCAGCGGCGGCCACACGATGCTGGCCGGAGTGCGCGACCACAGCGGCCACGAGGTGCTCGGCCAGACGCTCGACGATGCCGCCGGCGAGGCATTCGACAAGGTCGCCCGCCTGCTCGGCCTGGGCTTTCCCGGCGGTCCCGCGCTGCAGCGGTTGGCCGAGGACGGCGACCCCGAGGCCTTCGAGCTGCCCGTGGCGATGGCCCGCGACCCCGGCCTCGACTTCAGCTTCAGCGGGCTGAAGACGGCGCTCGTCTACCTCTGCCGCGACCTCGGCCCCGACGGGGTCGGTCGCAGCCGCGCCGACCTCGCGGCGAGCTTCCAGGCGGCGGCGGTGGGACAGCTGACGGCGAAACTGAAGCGGGCGCTGAAGCGGGGCGAGTGGGAGGCGGTTGCGCTGGGGGGAGGGGTCGCCGCCAACGGGCCGCTGCGCGAGGCAGTCGCGGCGCTCTGTGAGGAGCAGGGCGTGCGGTTGAAGCTGGTGCCGCTGGAGCTCTGCACCGACAACGCGGCGATGATCGGCTCGGCGGCCCGCTTCGCGACGGCGCTTCCCTACCCCGACTATCTCTCTTATGACGCCTTTCCCAGCAACCGCCCGCCGGTCGCCGTCACATGACCGCCGAGCTGGTTCTCTACTCGCGCGCGGGGTGCCATCTCTGCGAGCAGGCGCTGGAGGAGCTGGTCGCCCTGCACGGGGAGGGCTACCGCTTCGAGCTGCGTGAGATCGACATCGAGAGCGACGAGACGCTGCTGCGGGCGATGCTCGAGCGCATTCCCGTGCTCGAGCTGAACGGCGAGGTCGTCTCCGAGCTGACCCTGGACCAAACCTCCGTTCGGGCGCGGCTCGATACTGTGGGGGCCGATGATTGAGCAGGCCGTGGAGGAGGTCGAGGTGTCCGGTGGGTTGGTTGGCGATGGCGAGCGGCTCTCGCTCGGCGTCGCCGCGCGCCTCTCGCGCTATCTGCAGGTGCTGACCCAGGCCCGCAAGATGGGGCGCGAGACGATCTCCTCGCAGGAACTGTCGGACTACACCCACATCAACCCGACCCAGATCCGCCGCGACCTCTCCGGCTTCGGCAAGTTCGGCAAGCGCGGCGTCGGCTACAACGTCGACTCGCTGGTCGCCGAGATCCGCAAGATCCTGCGCACCTCCGGCCAGCACAACATCGCCCTCTTCGGTGCCGGCAACCTCGGCCAGGCGATCGCCAGCTCCGACATCTTCGCCGACCACGGCTTCGAGGTCGTCGCCATGTTCGACATCGACCCCGCGGTCGTCGGCACGCAGGTCGGCAGCCTGCAGATCCGCGATTTCGGCGAGCTCGAGGCGGTCGTCTCCGAGCAGGAGATCGTCGTCGGCGTCCTCGCCGTGCCCGCCGCCGCGGCCCAGGCCGTCGCCGACCGCCTGGTCGAGGCCGGGGTGAAGATCATCTTCAACTACTCCGAGCAGCTGCTGCAGGTGCCGCCGGAGGTGACGGTGCACACCTCCAGCCCCGCCGTCGACCTCCTCTACGCGCTCTACTTCTACCTGACCTGAGACGGAGCCCGATCTTGTCCCTGGACCTCGACCTGGCTCGGGAGAGATTCGAGTCCTCGACCGACTTCACGATCGGGCTCGAGGAGGAGTTCGCGATCCTCGACCCCGCCACGCTCGAGCTCGAGCACCGCTTCGACGAGGTCTACGCCGCCTGTCAGGAGGACGAGGTGCTGGCCGGCTCGGCGGCGGGCGAGCTGATCGCCTCGGAGATCGAGATCCGCTCCGGGCGGGCGGAGAGCTTCGGCGAGGCGATGGCGGCGCAGCGCGAGCGCCGCACACGGCTCTTCGCCCTGGCCGATGAGATGGGCTTGGCGCTGGGGGCGATGGGAACGCATCCCTGGGCGAGCTACCTCGACCAGCGGATCATCGACACCCCCCACTACAACCGCCTGCGCCGCGAACTGGGCTGGGTCGCCCAGCGCAACAACACCTGGAGCATGCACGTGCACATGGGCGTGCGCGGCGCCGACCGCGCGATCGCCGTCTGCGACCGGATGCGTGAGCTGCTGCCGCTGCTGCTCGCGGCCTCTGCCAACTCGCCCTTCCTCGATCGCCGCGACACCGGCCTGCACACGGTGCGCACCGAGATCTTCACCCGCACCTTCCCGCGCTGCGGCGTCCCCAGCCCCTTCGCTGACTGGGCCACCTACGCCGAGTTCGTCGGCCTGTTGCAGCGGACCGGCAGCGCGGTCGAGTCGACGCAGCTCTGGTGGAGCGTCCGTCCCCACCACGAGTTCGGCACGGTCGAGGTGCGGATCTGCGATGCGCAGACGCGCGGCGAGGAGTCCTTCGCGCTGGCCGGCCTCGTCGCCGCCTGCATCGCCCAGGCGACGCTCGACTACGACGAGCGCGGCTACGGCGCGCCGCTGGGCGACCGCGAGATCGAGGAGAACCTCTGGCGGGCGATCCGGCACGGGATGAGCGGCAGGCTGATCGACTTCGCACGCGGCGAGGAGGTCGAGGCGCGGGCGTCCCTGGAGGCGGTGCTCGCCTGGACCGAGCCGGCGCGGGCGGCGCTGGGGATCGACGCGGCGCTGCCGGAGCAAAACGGCGCCCAGCGCGCGCGTGAGGCGCTCGACGCCGGAATCGCCATCGAGGACGTCTATCGGGACGCCGTGCAGGAGACGCGCCGCACCTATCCGCGCCCCCTTATAGACTCCCGCGCCGCTTAAACCCAGCCGGAGGAAACCGAACTTGACCAGCTTCTTGACCGAATACGGAGTCGTCGTTGCGCTTGTCTGCGCAGGGGCGGCAGTGCTCTACGGATTGATCGTCACGCAACGCCTGCTGAAGAAGTCGCCAGGCAACGAGCGTATGCAGGAAATCTCAGGGGCGGTGCAGGAGGGGGCCAAGGCCTACCTCAACCGTCAGTACACGATCATCGCCGCCGTCGCGGTGCCGATTGCGATCGTGCTCTGGCTCCTGCAGGACTACAAGACCGCGATCGGCTTCGTGATCGGCGGCGTGCTCTCGGGTGCGACCGGCTTCATCGGGATGAACCTCTCGGTGCGCGCCAACTCGCGTGTCGCCGAGGCGGCCCGTGGCGGTGTGCCGCCGGCGCTCGACGTCGCCTTCAAAGGCGGTTCGGTCACCGGCCTGCTCGTCGTCGGCCTCGCCCTGTTCGGCGTCGCCGGCTACTTCGGCCTGCTCGTCCTCACCGGCTCGAGCGACAAGGAGGCCGTCGACGCGCTCGTCGGCCTCGGCTTCGGCGGCTCGCTGATCTCCGTCTTCGCCAGGCTCGGCGGCGGCATCTTCACCAAGGCGGCCGACGTCGGCGCCGACCTCGTCGGCAAGGTCGAGGCTGGGATCCCCGAGGACGACCCGCGCAACCCGGCCGTGATCGCCGACAACGTCGGCGACAACGTCGGCGACTGCGCCGGCATGGCGGCCGACCTGTTCGAGACCTACGCGGTCACCTCGGTCGCCGTGATGCTGCTCGGCGTGCTCACCTTCACCGGCTCGGGCGGCGACTTCGCCCGCGAGGTGGCGATCTTCCCGCTGGTCATCGGCGCCGTCGCGATCATCGCCTCGATCATCGGGGCGCTCTCGGTGCGGACCAAATCCGACCGGGTCGAGGGAGCCCTCTACCAGGGCCTGATCATCTCCGGGATCCTCTCGATCGCGGCCTTCTACCCCGTCACCAAGTGGCTGATGAGCGACCCGGTGAAGTACGGCCTCAGCACCGCGGCGAAGACGATCACGGTCACCGACCTCTGGCTCTGCGCGGTGATCGGCGTCGCCGTCACGGCGCTACTTTTTGTCATCACCGAATACTATACGTCGACCCGCTTCCGTCCGGTGAAGACGATCGCCAAGGCCTCGGAGACCGGTCACGCGACCAACATCATCCAGGGGCTGGCGCAGGGCTTCCAGTCGACCGCCGCTCCGGCGCTCGTGCTGGCGCTGGCGATCCTCGCCGCCAACGAGCTCGCCGGCATCTACGGGATCGGCATCGCCGTGATGGCACAGCTCTCGCTCTGCGGCCTGATCGTCGCCCTCGACGCCTTCGGGCCGATCACCGACAACGCGGGCGGCATCGCCGAGATGGCCGACCTGCCGGAGGACGTCCGCAACGTGACCGATCCGCTCGACGCGGTAGGCAACACGACCAAGGCGGTCACCAAGGGCTACGCGATCGGCTCCGCCGCACTCGCCGCCCTGGTCCTGTTCGCGGCCTTCAAGAGCGAACTCGCCCAGGAAGCGCCGGCAGGGTTCGATCTCAGCGGCCTCTTCAACCTGAGCAGCCCCGACGTGCTGATCGGGCTGATCATCGGCGGCATGATGGTCTACCTGTTCGCCGCGTTCGCAATCGAGGCTGTCGGTCGCGCCGGCGGCCAGGTCGTCGAACAGGTCCGCGCGCAGTTCCGCGAACACCCCGGGATCATGGAGGGGACCGAAAAACCCGACTACGGGAAAACGGTCAGCATCGTCACCCTGGCGGCGCAGAAAGAGATGATCCTGCCCGCGTTGATCCCGATCCTCGTCCCCGTCGTCGTCGGCATCCTCAGCGTCGACGCGCTCGGCGGGCTGCTGATCGGCGTGATCGTAGTCGGCCTCTTCGCGGCGATCTCGATGACCGCCGGCGGCGGCGCCTGGGACAACGCCAAGAAGCTGATCGAGGACGGCGCCCACGGCGGCAAAGGCTCGCCGGCCCACGAAGCCTCGGTGACCGGCGACACGGTCGGCGATCCCTACAAGGACACGGCCGGCCCGGCGATCAACCCGATGATCAAGGTGGCCAACATCGTCGCCATCCTGATCATCCCGATAGTTCACTTCTAAGCACGGCGAGGGGAGGGGCGAGGTGCCCCTCCCGCCTTGCTGGGTTTTCGCCCGCCCGCGCCATTGGCTGTCCGCGGAGGCACTGGGGGCGAAAA